>JANMKC010000252.1:0-2359 GCA_031371785.1 Flavobacteriales bacterium
CAACAAACGATTGTACCGCGCACGGGAAAGTTTCCGGGCGATCGGAAAATTGGAGATCCCGGAAGGCGAGGCCCTCAACGATCGCGTGGAACAAGTGCTCTCGGTGATCTACCTGCTTTTCAACGAAGGCTACAATGCGACCAGTCACGACGAGCTGATCCGCGAGGACCTGATCGAGGAGGCGCTTCGGCTGTGTCGTCTCTTGCTGGATCATCCGGCCACCGAGTTGCCCGAAGTTCATGCGTTGATCGCGTTGATGATCTTCCACGCGGCGCGATCCGAAGCACGCATCGATACTGCGGGCGCGATCGTGCTCTTGCAGGACCAGGACCGGTCGGCTTGGGATCGCTCATTGATCACGTTGGCGAACGATCACCTCACGCAAGCGGCCACGGGCGATCGGATCAGCACCTATCATATCGAGGCAGCGATCGCCTCGTTGCACGCGAACGCGGCCACTTACGCTGATACCGACTGGGCGGCGATCATCGGCATGTACGATGAACTGATGCGTATGAAGTCCTCATCCATTGTTGAATTGAACCGCGCTATCGCCGTGGCGGAGCGCGAAGGTCCACCACGTGGGCTGGAGGAGCTTGAACGGATCAACGGGCTCGGGCAACAACATCTTTTCCACGCGACGCGTGGAGAGTTCCTTCGGCGGTGCGGAAAGATCGAGGAGGCGCGCGTCGCATTCGACCGCGCGCTTCACTTGACCACTTCACCTGCGGAGCGCGAGTTGTTGACACGGAAACTCCGCGCAACGGAAAAAGCCGGACATTGACCGGCACAACGCCTTCGCCTCTCCAAGCCAAGCTTCGGCGTGCAACGCATGAACGTCACTTCCCTCCTCGCCTCTTCCCTCGGCCAGACCGACGAACAACCGAACATCGCACTGGCGGAAGCGATCGTTGCGGACAAGAACGCCAACGGTGTTCGCGAACTTGTGGACCTGCTCAATGGCAAGGACAAGGCGCTGAAAAGCGACGCACTGAAGGCGCTCTACGAGGTCGGTGAGCGTGCTCCGGAGATGATCGCGCCCTTCATTTCCCAATTCAAGAACCTATTGACCAGCCCCGACAACCGCATGGTGTGGGGTGCCATGTGCGCTATTGATGCCATTGCCGGTGCAAAGCCCGAAGCGGCCTACATGATGCTGCCACAGATCATGGGCGCGGTGGACCGGGGAACGGTGATCACCCGCGACCACGCGGTGCGGGTGCTGGTGAAACTCGCCACCGAGGAACGCTTCGCGAAAACCGTGCTTCCGCTGCTGCTGGAACAGTTGCGCACTGCCCCGGTGAACCAGTTGCCGATGTATGCTGAACTGGTAGGCCCGGCGGTCGCGAACAAGAACGCGCAAGCCGTATCCGCGATCCTCGAAGCGCGTCTCGTGGGTGTGGAACAGCCCGCGAAACGCAAGCGCATCGAGAAGGTGCTGAAGTGGCTGGCCAAGAAGTGACCGTCCGCAACGGTGCGGACCACTTGCGCCACCATTGTTAGCTTGCCCGCGATGGAAGGCTGGGTCGTTCTGCTCGCGCTGATCCCGATCGCGTTGTTCGTGCTGCTGATCGTGAACATCGGCAAGATGAACGGCGTGCGCAACGAGATGCACGCGATGCGCCTGCAGATGCAGGAACTGTTGAAGGCCCTCGCGGATCGATCAACACCAACCTCGATCGATGAACCGATCGTCGCTCCATCTCCAGCACCTGCTCCAGCCCCTGCTCCAGCCCCTGCCCCTGCGCCTGCCCCTGCTCCTGTTCCAACCCCGCCAGTCGCAGTACCTCCCGAGGTCGCGGTACACCTGCCGCCGCCGCTTCCCGTTCGCGACCTGCACGAGGACGTGCGCAGCGCTGCGGAAGAACATGAGCGCGTGGCTGCGGCCTTCGTCGCACCCCGTGCCGAACCTGGGCGCCCTGCTGTTCCGCCGACACCGCCCCCGCCACGCCGCCCGTCCTTCCTGGAGCGCAACCCGGACCTGGAGAAGTTCATCGGCGAGAACCTCATCAACAAGATCGGCATCGCGATCCTCGTGATCGGCCTTGGGCTGCTCCTGCGTTACGCGATCGGCCGGGACCTCATCAGCGAAACGGCGCGCACGCTTATCGGCGTGGCCAGCGGCGGGCTGCTTCTCTTCTTCGCCCACAGGCTCCGCGAGAGCTTTCGTGCGTTCAGCTCGGTGCTGGTGGGTGGTGGTTTGGCGGTGCTCTACTTCAGCATCGCGATCGCCTTCCAGCAATATCACCTCCTCGATCAAACGGCAGCGTTCTGTGTGATGCTCGGTATTACCGCGATCGGCATTCTTCTTACGCTCGTGTACGATCGCAAGGAACTCGCCGTGATCGCTTTGCTCGGC
>JANMKC010000256.1:0-2379 GCA_031371785.1 Flavobacteriales bacterium
TCCACCTTTTGTCCAGGACGACGATCGAATATGTGTTGGAGGCAAGCGACCTCATTGGAAGTGATCGCAAGCGGCCACCTGCCGGTCATGGCTTCGTACGGCATGAGGGAGAAGAATGCGAACAACAGCCCTACAGGCAAGGCGATGCCGACGAGCATCGCGACGGGCAGGCCACTACTTGGGCGTGATCTCCTCATCGGTCACGGCGTTGAAATACCTCAGTTGATCGGCGTTGCCACCGGTCCATGTGATGCGCACTTCCACCGGTAGCGGATCGTACCACCGACCTCCGGCGAACGGATCAGCCTTGTCGCCATCACAGTGTTTGACCACTGGCATCAGTTCGACCTCATGCCGTGAAGGGTCTATTCGGACCTCGGATGTTCCGTGCGGATCGAACACCGGAATGCTCGCACCGGTCCATGTGATGCGCACGGCCATGCCACCGGACCATGTGATGCGTTGCTCGCCGTTCGCTGCGGACAAATGCAGGTCCGCGATGCGGAAATGATCCGCGAGCGCCGACCAATAGGCGTGAAGGTCCCCGGCCAGATAGTCCACACTGCGCGCCCATTCAAGGTTCGAATAGCGCACCACGTCATCCATCCCATCAGCAAGGATCGCCGCCTTCTCCCGGTCGGCCATCACGCTCGGACGGATGCGATCGACCACCTCCGCGATGTGCGCATCCACCAAGCTATCAAGGTGCATTTTCTTCCATCCGCGATAAAGGCATCTATCGCGCTCCAACCGGAACGCACCATTCCTCAGCAGCGCGAAAGCCAGCGCATCGTGGATCGGGTAGAAGGGCTCATGGCCGCTCGCACCGAACATCACCGGATCCCACAGGACGGGATAGAACCGATGCGTGCGGGAACCGGCAACCAGCCATTGGTTGTGAACGTTGTCGATGTGCTGGGTGTTGATGAGCTTGATCGCGGCGCAATAGCGGGCAAAGGCTTCGACATCGATCAGCGTGTCGAGACGCGGCATCATCGTGCTGTCCGGTGAGCGGAGCGCATCGATCACCGCCGCGAGAGCGGCCATGGCAGCAGTGCTGTCCGCCTTTCCCGCGTACTGCCACGCCTTGGCATCGGCCCAAAGACGCTTGGGGGCAACCACTTCACCTTTCCTGATCGGCGGCAGATCTCCTTTGAACACCGCCACCTGGTGTTCCGCCAGATGCCGCACTTCCTCATAACGACCGTCCGGTTGCTCCACCATTTCCATCACACCGCGATCATGGCCATTGATCCGCACGAACGCGAGATCATCATACGGGACGGCGACGCCCATGCGGCCCGCGATCCAGAATGCCACATGCGCATTGAGCATGTTCATCGACTTCGGGTTGAGGAAATTCAACGTGCGGTACGGCGAGAAGGGTGAACGCTTGGGCAACTTCAAGCGGAACGATCGCTTCTCCGCGACGAAGTGAGAAGGCATGCCCGCACCGCGAAGGCGGTACTGCGCGGCGAACTCCACACCGTTCGCGCGCAACATCACTGGTTTGTACGATCCTCCGCTCCACGGCAGATCGCTTTCCAGGGACGCGAGGTCCTTGGGATCGACGGTGAGATCCACCATCTCGATGCGGTGATGCGCAGGAGACGCGGCAATACCATCAACGAGCGTGTGTGCCGCTCCCGCATAGGCTAGCCGGGCCGCGCGGTGCGGTCCAAGCACCGCCAAACCCGCAACGTTCACCGCCAGCACCACCAGGCCGAGCAGCATCCAGGGCCAACGGCGGCGGGGACGTGCGCGCGTCATTTCGAAATGCTGCGGGTGAAGAACAGCACCAGGACCGATGCGATCGCCAATACGAGCGCGCTCAAGTTCAGGCCGAAGCCGAGCAGGGCCGCCAGCAGGATCATGGGCAATACGGCCGCGCGTGTGTTGCTCTTCGCCACGATGACCCCGGCGATAAGCACGCTCGCGGCGATGATGATCGCACTCCAGCGATCGTTCTGCAGATAGCGAACAAGGAGGAGCAACGCGAAAGCGGAAAGGAAAAGTGACGCGTTCACCAGCGGCCCGCGTTCCGCTGGTCGCTGGCCGCGGCTGCCCGCCCAGCCCATGAGCGCGCAAGCCACCAGCAGGACCAGGAAGAGCGTGGATAGTTCCCACCATCCATGGAAAAGCATGCCTGCAATGCGCGATCTCTCGGATGACATGAGCCGAAGGTCGCGTGGTGATACCACCCTTCGGACGAGCGAACGATCACTTCTCCAACAACCCAGCGTGCATAGCGCGATACTTCCCGTTCAGAGGAAGCGCGACATCCAACTGTCGCGCAGCTTCACGCGGAACCGCGATCGCAGGTCACCGACCGTGCTGACCAGATCATCGAAGACCATCGTATCGGCGTTCATCACCCCG
>JANMKC010000282.1:0-7862 GCA_031371785.1 Flavobacteriales bacterium
ACGAAGCCGCTCACGCGCTCGAAGAGATCCTCCGGCTCGAACGTGCGCCAGTCAAGCTGGTCGAGCGTTCCGCCGAGAAGGAAGTACTGGTCGATGTTGGCGCGTTGCATGTCCTCGCGAACGTGCGGGCGGAAATTGAGCAGCGCGATCCAGCCCTCGTGATCGGCCGCTTCATCATACCACTCTGCGTAGTACTCCTCATCGCTCGTGTGGAAATTGAGGACGTTCTCGCCGATGAGGATGAACTTGTTGATGCCGTGCGACATCATCGGTTCGATCACATCGCGCTTCAGGAACATGATGTCGTTGCCCAACAGATCGTTCCACTCGCCGATGAGCTCGATGACCGCGAAGCCTTCGTCGTAGTCGACGAAGAGCACCTTCATATAGAGCGTTTCACTGCCGAACGCGTCCCATTGCGGATGCAACGCATGATCGTAGACCGCGTGGGTGAACTCGAACTCACTGTGTTCCGAGCCGAAGAACAACGAGCGCTCGTCCTCTTCGCTGGTGTAGCGGTGGCGCCAGTTGTAGAAAGGCTCGAGGGTGTGCATTGTTCAGGGGCAGGGGCAAGAGCAAGGGCAGGAGCAGGGGCAGGAGCAGGGGCAGGAGCAGGGGCAGGGGCAGGGCAGGGGCAAAGATCAGTTGGTTGCGGATCGCTCATTGCGCCTGGTCCTGCGCCTGCGCCTTTCCGGACTCTATCGCCTTCCTCACACTCCCATGCTTGCGGAGAAGCTCATTGGCCTCCTCGTATCCGACACGCAGTTCCTCCATCACCATCCGCGTTCCGCGATCGACGAGCTTGTTGTTGCTCAGTTGCATGTCCACCATGCGGTTGCCTTTCACGCGGCCGAGCTTGATCATCACGCTGGTGGAGATCATGTTCAGCACGAGCTTCTGCGCGGTGCCGCTCTTCATGCGCGTGCTGCCCGTAACGAACTCCGGACCAACGACCGCGACGATGGGATGCTCGGCGACTTTCGTCACCGCGCTGTCCGGGTTGCAGGTGATGCACGCGGTGAGAACGCCGTTCGCCTTGCACGTCTCCAGCGCACCAACGACATACGGTGTGCCTCCGCTCGCGGCGATGCCGATCACGGTATCGTCCGCGCCGATAGCATGTTCCTGCAAGTCCTTCCAGCCCTGTTCGCGATCATCCTCGGCGAATTCCACTGCTTTGCGGATCGCCTGATCGCCGCCTGCGATAAGACCAACGACCATTCCTTGTGGCACACCGAACGTGGGCGGGCATTCACTCGCATCCACGACGCCGAGCCGACCGCTGGTGCCGGCACCGATATAGAAGAGCCGCCCGCCGCGCGACATGCGTTCACTTAGGGCGTCAACAAGTTTTTCGATCGAAGGGATCGCCAGCGCCACAGCATCCGACACGGTGCGATCCTCCGCGTTGATGTTGCACAGAAGCTCGCCCGTGCTCATGCGCTCGAGATGATCATAGTGCGAGGGGCTTTCGGTAATGCGGGACATGCGGTGCAAAGGTGCGACTCACCACGGACCGTGGAACAATTTCCTAGCCGATGAACGCGATGAATGCGGGCAGGTGCGGACAAACATCTTATCCGTGTTCTTCTGCGTTCATCCGTGGTTCTCTTTCACGAACTCCCTCCGTGGTTCTTCTTCCTCCGTATCCATCTCCTTCTACTTTTGGCCGTGATCAAGCGAAAGATCATGTGGTGGACGGTGATCATACTTTCGGTAGCGCTCGCTGCGGTATGCACTTGGCTGGCCCGGATGGACTACACGCAGATGAAGGTCTACATCGATAGTCATGCGCCCGACGGGAACGTGGAAAGCTTCGATCCGCCGTTCCATGCGCGTATGCAGGCGCACCTGAAGGTGGTAGCGGGCATATTCGCCATGTTCGCCGTGGGGCTTGCGATGGCGCGGCGGTTCCTATTCAGCGCAGCGGAAAGGCAGGCCGGGCAGATGGCGCTGTTCCGCGCTGACCTGCTAAAGGGCTGGCGCACGCTGGTGGATCGCACGGGTCCCGGACACAAGCGTTTCGTGTTGTTCGTGGTCGTGGTCGGGACGCTGCTTCGCCTGTCACAAATGGGAGCCGGCGTCATCTACGACGAGGCGTTCACCTACACCAACTACGCCTCACAGCCTTTCCATTTCCTGCTGAGCAACTACACCTATCCGAACAACCACATTCTCCACACGCTGCTGGTGAAGTGCAGCACGGCGGTCTTCGGAGTACACCTCTGGAGCCTGCGGCTGCCGGCGCTGCTGGCCGGTATCGCGGTGATGCCCTTGTTCTATGTGATCGTGCGCCAGATGTTCAACCGCTACATCGGTCTCATCGCTTTGAGCTTCGTGGCGAGCAGTGGCGCGCTGATCGAGTACAGCACGGTGGCGCGTGGCTACAGCCTTACGTGGCTCTTCATGGTGTGCGCCATGATCGCGGGACGGCATCTCGTAAAACGCAACAACACCGTGAGCGCACTGCTCGTGGCGCTGTTCAACACGCTGGGCATGTGGGCCGTGCCCACCATGGTGTATGCGGCGTTGGCCACGTACATCTGGCTTTTCCTCTATATGGTCACCACCTATGACTCCACGTTGCGCAAGCGATTGCCCAAACTGCTGTGGTCATTGGTCACGTTCCTGTTGATGACCGCCCTGGTGTACACGCCGGTGATCGTCGTGCATAGTGTGGACCAACTGGTGCATCACCCAACGATGGGCGAGAACACGTGGGAGAGCTTCGTGGCCACGCACCAGGACAAGGCCTTCGAGCTATGGGCCTATTTCAACGACACGGCGGCCACTTGGATAAGCATCGCCGGTATCATAGGGCTGGTATATGCGGCCTGGATCAGCATGAAATACCGTTTGATGATCGCGGCCTTGCTCCTGGCGGCCATTCCCATGGTGATCGCGCAGAGCATGATCGGCCCACCGCGCGTGTGGACCTACGTGCTCTTCAACCTGCACCTGAGTTCGGCCATCGCGGTGTTCTATGCCTTGAAGTTCATCCAGGACAAAGTGTACGCGGGTTTTGAGAAAGGTTTTCGCACGCTCGTCGCCTGCTTCATCGTGCTCGCTGGTATGGGTTGGCTGGGCATCACGGGCGTGAAGGACCGACTGGAACGCTTCACCGATGCACGGCTCGCCGCCGATTGGTGCGATGGTGTGCTGAAACCCGGCGATCGCGTTCTTACCGAGTTCCCCAATGAAGCGCCCTTCGAATTCGAGCTGATCACCAACGGCATGGACCGCGCCTACGTGAACCGCGGACCCGCTCCGGGTGGAAGGACGTATGTGCTCGTGGGGCCCGCTGACGGACAGACCATCGAGAGCGTGCTCCAGCGCAACAGCGTGCGCACGATCGATCCGAAGATGCTGGTGAAGGTGCAGGATTGGCGCAGGTTGGAGATATTCGCGGCCCCGTAGGGGCGACGATCACCTCGCCCGAGCGAGGCCGCGTTGTTGGTTGTTCGTTGCTGGTTGTTGGCGAATGCGCCATGACCAACAAGTCCGACCAACAATCAACAACCAGCAACTATCAACCAAGAAAAATGGCAGACGAAGGCAGACAGATAATCTTCAACATGGTGAAGGTGGGCAAGACGCTCCCTTCCGGCAAGAAGATCCTCAACGACATCTACCTCGGCTTCTACCACGGGGCCAAGATCGGGATCCTCGGTCTGAACGGTAGCGGTAAGTCCACGCTCATGCGCATTATCGCGGGCAAGGAAAAGAGCTTCGAGGGCGATGTGCACCTGAGTCCCGGCTATACCATCGGCCACTTGGAGCAGGAACCCGAACTCGACGACAGCAAGACCGTGATCGATCTGGTGCGCGAGGGCGTGCAGCCCATCATGGACCTGCTGAAGGAGTATGAAGAGGTGAACGCCAAGTTCAGCGATGAGGAGCTGATGAGCGATCCCGACAAGATGGAGAAGCTCATCGCGCGGCAGGGTGTGCTGCAGGACCAGATCGAAGCCGCCGACGCGTGGAACATCGACCAGAAGTTGGAGGTGGCCATGGATGCGTTGCGTTGCCCCGAGAGCGATACGCCCATCAAAGTACTGAGCGGTGGTGAACGCCGCCGCGTGGCCCTGTGCCGGTTGCTCTTGCAACAACCGGACATCCTTCTTCTTGACGAACCCACCAACCACTTGGACGCCGAGAGCGTGGCGTGGCTGGAAATGCACTTGCAGCAGTACAAGGGCACCGTCATCACCATCACCCACGATCGTTACTTCCTGGACAACGTGGCGGGCTGGATCCTTGAGCTCGATCGCGGAGAAGGCATCCCCTACAAGGGCAACTACACCAACTGGCTGGAGCAGAAGACCGCCCGCATGGCCATGGAGGAGAAGACCGAGAGCAAGCGCCACCGAATCCTGAAACAGGAATTGGAATGGGTGCGCAGCAATGCCAGCGCCCGCCGCACCAAGAGCAAAGCCCGCTTGCAGAACTATGATAAGATGCAGGCTGAGACCACCAAGGAGAAGGAGGCCAAGCTGGAGATCTTCATTCCCAACGGCCAGCGCCTCGGCGACAAGGTGATCGAGTTCAAAGGCGTGAGCAAGGGCTACGGCGACAAGCTGCTCTTCGAGAACCTCACCTTCTCACTGCCACCCGCCGGCATCGTCGGCATCATCGGTCCGAACGGCGCCGGTAAGACCACGCTCTTCCGCATGATCATGGGCGAGGAGAAGCCGGACAGCGGCACCATCACCATCGGCGAAACCGTGCAGACCAGCTACGTGGACCAGAGCCACGAGGACCTGCTGCCTGAGAAGACCGTGTGGGAAGTGATCAGCGGCGGGCTGGACATGATGCTCGTGGGCGGCATGGCCGTACCGAGCCGCGCATACAGCGCCCGCTTCAACTTCAGCGGAAACGACCAGAACAAGAAGGTGGCCGTGCTCTCCGGTGGCGAACGCAACCGCCTGCACCTGGCCATCACCCTGAAGAAAGGGAGCAACGTGCTGCTCCTTGACGAACCGACCAACGACCTGGACGTGAACACGCTCCGCGCGCTGGAAGAAGGCATCGAGGACTACAGCGGCTGCGCCGTGATCATCAGCCACGATCGCTGGTTCCTGGACCGCATCTGCACGCACATCCTCGCCTTCGAGGGCGACAGCAACGTCTACTGGTTCGAAGGCAACTTCCAGGACTACGAAGAGAACCGGAAGAAACGACTGGGTGGGGATATCGTGCCGCACCGGATGAAGTACAGGAAGTTGGTGCGGGGGTGATCAGCACTTCGTTTGTGACATAACTTCGGGGCAATGGCAACCGGGCTTCCTCCTTCGGTTAAGGCCGCGCTCTGGTCGTTCGATACGGACCGCATCGATCTGGAAGAACATCACGAACGCATCATCACCAACGTGCTCAACTTGGGGACGCACGACGCGCTGCTCTGGTTGTTCAGCACCTATCCGCGGGAGCGCATCGCGGAAGTAGTCGCGCATCCACGTCCCGGTGAATGGAATGCGCGGTCACTGAACTTTTGGTCGCTCGTATTCGATCTCCAGCCACGCACCACCGGCCGGTTCTGAAACCATGTTCTGGAACATCCTCGACGAACAACGGCGAAGCGTACTGCCCGCTTTGGATCTCTGCCGCGAAGAAGGTTTCTATTTGGCCGGGGGCACGGCATTGGCCCTCCAGATCGGCCACCGGGACAGCGCGGACTTCGACTTCTTCAAGAGTGATGCGTTCGATACGGCGCATCTCTTCGAACACCTGCGAGAGGCACTTTCCGGGTGGTCGCTTGTGAAAGTCCAGGATGAGCGGAACACGTTGAGCGTGATCGCCAACGAAACGATCAAACTCAGTTTCATGGGCTATCGGTATCCCATGCTGCGACCGGTGGTGAACACCGAGCATCTTGATCTGGCCGACATCGTTGACATCGGATGCATGAAGCTCTCGGCCATTACCGGCCGAGCGACGATGAAGGACTACGTGGACCTGTATTTCATCCTTCGGCGGATTCCCCTACAGGAGTTGCTGGCGTTGTGCGCGGTGAAGCTGCCACAATTGGATCGCGCCTTGATCCTGAAAGCCATTGTCTATTTCGATGACCTGGAAATGGAGCCCATCATGTACACGCAGGACCACATCGTCCCGTTCGAAGACGTGAAGGAGTTGCTTCGAGCGCAGGCCAGACGGGGCTATTGATTGGGTCCGCATCCTCGCCTTCGAAGGCGACAGCAACGTCTACTGGTTCGAA
This sequence comes from Flavobacteriales bacterium, assembly GCA_031371785.1. Lineage (GTDB taxonomy): Bacteria > Bacteroidota > Bacteroidia > Flavobacteriales_F > PHOS-HE28 > PHOS-HE28. The sequence continues at coordinate 6,218 of JANMKC010000282.1, forward strand.
GGCAACTTCCAGGACTACGAGGAGAACCGCAAGAAGCGACTGGGCGGCATCGTGCCGCACAGGATCAAGTACAGGAAGTTGGTGCGGGGGTGATAGGCAACATCGCACCACGACTATATTTGAAGCATGGTCGTTGTCATCAAGCGGGGAATGTCACGTCAGCGCATCATGGCGCAGTGGCGCAAGCTGCATGCGACCAAACGCAAGGCGACCAAGGAGGTTGATGTGTACAAGTACCTCGGTGTGCTGAAGTTGGAGGAAGACCCGATAGCACTGCAGCGGAAGTGGCGCGATGAGTGGGACTAGGCAGGCATGATGGGCAATCGGGAAACATCCGAGCGCCGGGATGGGCAAGCACAGCGCGCGGCCGTTGGCGAAGCGTTCCAGTCCCGCAGCATCCAAGAATGCTGCGAGTACCTACTTGTAGGGATACGGGCCGGGTGTGGCATAGTCCTTGGGGCCTTGGGAAGAACAAACTGGATCATTCTCCACGCAGTTGCCTCATAGTCATGCAATGCACTTGTCAAAGGTGAAGGCCTGCAACCGAGTAACCCAAGAATCCCTAGTTTCAACCGCGCAGGAGCGAACGAAACACGAACCAAGACGACAAACCAAACCAAACCAAACCATCATGAGAACCAAGATCACCACAGCTACACTACTTGCAGGCTTGCTGTTGGGAATGACATCCGGAAGTTTCGCTCAAGCACCAGCCAATACTGGTGCATCCATCACGATCAATAGCACTACCTATGTGGTGGCGACCAAAACTTCACTTGCAACAGGCGTTGAGTACTATACCGTGAAGGCCACACCGACGTCGACTCCTGTTAACTTCTTGCGCACCAACAGCACGTACAATCCCACCGTTCTCACGCAGGCTAAGTATGCTGGGTTCCTGAGCACTGGAAAGCTCTCTTCATTCGGTACGCTAAGTCAACAAACCACTAACGGGGTCACCGCATATACTACGACCGTGGGGTCGACAACGGCACTGTTTTCCATCAGTGGGAATCAACTCACGATCTACGAGTATCAGGGCACTTCAACCATTGGCAGAAGGTTTGATGAAGCCTTGTATTGCACAAACTATAGCGGAGCTACGCGCACGAACTGCTTGAGGGCGGCCTGCTTGGCCAGCTGCACGTTCTCGTCCACCAAAGAAAAGTGCGAGACGGACTGTAAGGCGGCGTATGCAACAAAGATGCAATATAGTGGTGTCCACGTGCTTACGGCCCCAAGATCGATCTCGGTGCAGTAGGTCTAGTGGAAGACTTGCGGATCTTGAAACGTGCGAGGGGCCGCCTAAGTCGGGCGGCCATTCGGCCTTTGGGTTATCACCGTATCCGTCGCGCAACGTGAGGTCATAATTGGGACTTGAACCCAACTAGGCGCAAGAGTTAGGTGTGCGATGGCCGGAGCGCGAGCAGGCCGTCCTCTTGTGCCCGAAGCAGAGATGTTGATCCCTACTGCTTGATCAGCATTCTCCCATCCGGCGCTCGGGCAATGTCATTAAGTTAAGGACTCTCACAGTGCCGGTTTGGAGTTGGTGAAATAGACGGGCTTGTTGCGAGTTCGGTACTTCTCGCGGTTTCTCGGAAAGGAGCGGCCGGGTCTGATCGGGACGGTGCAGGAGAGGAAGAGT
>JANMKC010000296.1:0-5903 GCA_031371785.1 Flavobacteriales bacterium
GAACGAAGCGAACTGACCCCCATGCGCAGTGCCGGGCTCGGACTTTTCCGCATCCTCTTGCCATTGGTGGTACTCGCGATCGGCGTTGCGGGCTTCTCCTTCTACTTCAGCAACAACCTGCTCCCTGTCGCCACCTTGAAATTCAACAGCCTGCTCTGGGACGTCACACAGAAGAAGCCCGCCTTGAACCTGAAACCCGGAGTGTTCTACAGCGGTATCGAAGGCTTCACCATCCGCGTGCGCGACCGGCACGAGGATACCGGCATGCTGGACGATGTGCTCATCTATGATCACCGACAGGCCTTCCAAGGTGACCGCACCGTGGTGCGTGCGGCCCACGGAAGAATGAAGCGCAGCACCAACGGGGATTATCTCGTGCTCGAACTGCAGGACGGTCGCGTATACGATGAACAGAACAACGGGCGCGGTGGGAACAGCGCCAACCTGCCCTTGTTGCGCGGGAGGTTCGTTCGCGATGAACTGCGTATGGACCTGAGCAGCCTTGCCTTGAAACGCACCGACGAGGACCTCTTCAAGGACAACTACAAGATGCTCACCTTGGGACAACTGCAGACCGTGGAGGACAGCTTGGAGCACAAGTACGACCTGCGCGTGAAGGACCAGGAACATTACCTGCGCAATTCGCTCTTCATCACACGCGACAGTGCCAGCACCAGCAACCCTGGCGCGTACACCGATATGCACGCCTTCCAACGTGCACTGGATCCAACGCACCGGAAGAACCTCTACGACATCGCGCAGAACATGGTGAGGAACACGTCGGGCTTCATCGATCGATCCATGGAGGACCGGCACGACCGCCGCACACAGCTCGCCAAATTCCGCGTGGAATGGCACCGCAAGCTGATGCTCGCCGCAGCGTGCATCATCTTCTTCTTCATCGGCGCACCGCTCGGTGCCATCGTGCGCAAGGGCGGCATGGGCCTGCCCACGGTGTTCGCGATCGTCTTCTTCCTGATCTTCCACATCATCTCCTACTCCACCGAACAACTGGTGCGCTCCGGCGGCCTCAACGCATGGCCCGGCATGTGGATCAGCACCCTCGTGCTGCTTCCGGTGGGCATCTTCCTCACCTGGAAGGCCGCCACCGACAGCCCCTTGCTCGATGCCGATGCCTATGCGCGGGCACTGGATAACTTGCGCTCCCGCTTCTTCCGCCGTGCGCATTCTGCAACTCTGCAATAAACCGCCCTTCCCTCCCATCGACGGTGGCACGAAGGCCATGCATGGGATCACCCGCGGCCTGCTCGACGCGGGCCATACGGTGAAAGTGCTCTGCATCTGCACGACCAAGCATCCGCTCGATACCGATGCCATTCCCAAGGACTACCGCGACCGCACCGGCATCGAAGGCATCTTCACCGATACCAGCCTCAACGTCGTTGATGCGTTCACCGACCTGGTGACCGCGGACAATTACAACATCAGCCGCTTCTTTTCCCCGGACATGGACATCCGGCTCATCCGGCTGCTCTCGCAGGAGGACTTCGACATCGTGCTCCTGGAAAGCCTGTTCATGACACCCTACCTGCCCACGGTGCGACGGTACTCAAGGGGGCGCATCGTGCTGCGCTCGCACAACCTTGAACACGTGATCCAGGAACGCATCGCCAGCGGCGAAAAGAACGTGTTCAAGAAACCATACCGCCGCTTCCTCGCCAAGCAATTGAAGACCTACGAGATCGCGGTGCTCGATCGGGTGGATGGCGTGGCCGCGATCACACCCGCCGACGCCGAGCATTTCACTGGCCATGGCGTAAAAGTGCCCATCGTCACCATCCCCTTCGGTGTGGATCCGGACGACTACCCCGTGAGCGAGCCCGACGGACCGCCTGTCTTCTTCCACCTCGGCAGCATGGACTGGCTGCCGAACGAGGAAGGGATCCGCTGGCTATTGACGCAGGTATGGCCGCGGGTGATCAAGGAACACCCGAAGGCGAAACTGCATCTCGCCGGCAACAAGATGCCGAAGGACCTGTTGAAGCTCGATCTCCCCGGCGTCACCATCACCGGGCGCGTGATCGACGCGGACGCGTACATGGCGAAACGGCATGTGATGATCGTGCCGCTCTTCAGCGCGGGCGGCATGCGTGTGAAGATCATCGAGGGCATGGCCATGGGCAAGTGCGTGATCAGTACGCACATCGGCGCGGAGGGCATCGACCATACGGATGGCGAGAACATCCTCCTCGCGCGCAACGCTGCTGAAATGACCGCGCACATCAGCGCGTTGATCGCGGATCCCGACCGCGTACGCACGATCGGCCGACGCGCACGCAAGCTCATCGGCGAGCGCTACGCCAACGACCGCATCGTACGCGAACTCATCGCTTTCTTCCGCATGCTGCGCAAGGCATGAAGCTGCTCGTGGTCCTCTCCCGCGTGCCCTATCCGCTGGAAAAGGGCGACAAGCTCCGTGCGTACCACTTGGTAACGCGACTGGCCCGGCATCACGAAGTGTATCTCTTCTGCCTCAGCGACCAACGCATCGCCAGCGCACATCTCGATCACCTGCGCAGCTCGTGCGCCCATTTCGAAGTCGTGCGGTTGCCTCGCTGGCGCATTCTCGCACGGCTGGCCACGGCCGCGTTCTCGAGACTGCCTTTCCAGGTCGCCTATTTCCATCATGCCATCGCACAACGCGCCATCGATCGCGTGATCGCCACCTTCAAGCCGGACCACGCGCTCTGCCAACTTGTGCGCACCACCGAGTATGTACGCTACCGCTATGACCTGCCCAAGACGCTCGACTACATGGACACGTTGAGCAAGGGCATGGAACGCCGCACCGAGAACGCGAGCTTCTGGAGCCGCCCGTTGTTGAGGGCCGAAACCCGCCGCCTGATCGCGTACGAGAACCTCATGCTCGACCTCTTCGATCACCACACCATCATCAGCGCACAGGACCGCGACCTGCTCTACCACCCGCTGCGCGACTCGGTGGCGGTGATCCCCAATGGCGTGGACACCGTGTTCTTCAGCCCGCGTTCGGCACCCAAGACTCACGACCTCCTGTTCACGGGGAACATGAACTACCCGCCCAACATCGACAGTGTGCTCTTCCTCGCGCACAAAGTGCTACCGCTGGTGCGCAAGGAACGACCGAACACCTCGCTGCTCGTCAGCGGGGTGGATCCCACATCGCGTGTGCGTGAGCTCGCGCGCCTCGATCCGTTGATCACCGTGAGCGGGCGTGTGCCGGACATCCGCGATTCCTACGCCAGCGCCACGGTGTTCGTGGCACCCATGCAGATCGGCACCGGGCTTCAGAACAAATTGCTCGAAGCCATGGCCATGCGCATGCCCTGTGTCACCAGCGCCCTGGCCAACAATGCCGTGGGGGCCACGCCCAACGAAAGCATCCTGATCGGCACCGAACCCGCCGATTACGCCGCACACATCCTCCGCCTGCTCAACAACGAGCAGGAACGCGACCGCATCGCCGAGAACGGCTACCGCTTCGTGCGCACCACCTTCGATTGGGAACGAAATGCCGATGCCCTCGATGCGCTCATCGCTTCCACCCATGTGCCCGTGATGCCTGCGGCAACGGTCTAACTTCGTTGCCCACAAACGAAGAGGAACAGCGCAGCGAGCATGGCACACACCGGAGCGTTCGATACCATTGAAAGCGCCATCGAGGACATCCGCCAGGGAAGGGTGGTGATCGTGGTGGATGATGAGGACCGTGAGAACGAAGGCGATTTCATCACCGCCGCGCGCAACGCCACACCGGAGGTGGTGAACTTCATGGCCACACACGGGCGTGGCCTTATATGCACATCGCTCACCGAAGCGCGCTGCGGCGAACTCGGATTGGAGATGATGGTGCAGGACAACACCGCTTTGCACCAGACGCCCTTCACCGTGAGCGTGGACCTGAAGGGCCACGGCACCACCACCGGCATCAGCGCGAGCGATCGCAGCAAGACGATCCTCTCCTTGATCGATCCCACCACGCGGCCCGAAGAACTGGGCAGGCCCGGCCACATCTTCCCGCTGAAGTCGCGCGATGGCGGCGTGCTGCGCCGCACCGGCCATACCGAAGCCGCCGTGGATCTCGCGCGGCTCGCCGGTTGCGAACCCGCCGGCGTGTTGGTGGAGATCCTGAACGAGGACGGCAGCATGGCACGGCTGCCACAACTGCGCATCATCGCGGAACGCTTCGGGCTGAAGTTGATCACCATCGAGGACCTGGTGGCGTACCGCATGCGCACGGAGACCCTCGTGCAGCGCGTGGTGGATGTGAAGCTGCCCACGGAGTTCGGCGATTTCGATCTCTACGCCTACACCCAATGCGATACCGGCGAGGAACACCTCGCGCTCGTGCGCGGCACATGGACGCCTGATGAAGCGGTGCTCGTGCGCGTACACAGCAGTTGCGTGACCGGCGACATCTTCGGCAGCCAGCGCTGCGACTGTGGACCCCAATTGCACGCCGCGCTGGAAATGTTGGACCGCGCAGGCAAGGGCGTTATCGTGTACATGCAACAGGAGGGCCGGGGCATCGGGCTCATCAACAAGTTGAAAGCCTACAAACTGCAACAGGAAGGGGCGGATACCGTGGAGGCCAACCGCCTCTTGGGCTTCGACAGCGACGTGCGCGACTATGGCGTGGGCGCGCAGATCCTCTTCGATCTCGGCGTGCGCCGGATGAAATTGATGACCAACAACCCGCGCAAGCGCACCGGCCTGGTGGGCTACGGCTTGGAGATCACCGAGAACGTGCCCATCGAGATCGTGCCCAACGTGCATAACCGGCATTACCTGCTAACGAAGAAGTTGAAGATGGGGCATACGTTGGGGTTGGGTGCGGCTGAGTGAGACATCGCGTGACATGGAACATTGTTGGGGGATCGCAGCAACGCCGGATGTAAAACCCTGGACAGAACTTATGGAACACGCACACACGATAGATCGCTCAAGCGCACGAGTCGCCCGCCTGCTGCGCTCTGGCCGATGCACGCGGAAGACTCGCGCGGGGGTGGTGCAGGATGCCAACGATCGGCCTGCCATCTGGGGCTGGAACATCCTGTGTTTCGGCTATGGCATTTGTCAGGCGCCTCTCACTGGGGGTGAGGCGGGTGAGGAGAAAGTTCTATTGCACCGTGCTGAGAAACCATCGAGCATAGTCCAATCGGGGCTTATGATCCATCCAAATCCAGCAGGTGAATGGGCTGCGGTCGACTACGTGCTGCCTCCTGACGCGAAAGATGGCTTGATCGTGGTGGAAGACGTTACGGGACGTGAAGTTGTTCGCCATGTGCTCCCAGGTGCGCGAGGGCAGTGGGTTCTGGATACGCGCATGTGGACGCCTGGTGCATACAGCGTGCAATTACGAAACGCTTCTATGACACAGGTGAAAGAGTTGATCGTACGACCATGAAATTCGATCGACTAGCTCGTATTGGCTTGGCGACCTCACTTGGCACCGTATCGTGTCTGTCCTCTGCACAGGAGCCGTTCGCTCTTGACCCCTTGTTCCGAACTGTTATTGACCAGCACTACGTGAGTTCTATCGCTGTGCTCAACAACGGAGATGTGCTTCTGTCCGGGGCGATGCGTTTTCCGGGGGAGACTGACGATCGCGGCCTGGCTCGGGTAGATGCCAATGGAACGTTGGTCCCGGGATTTCCATTCAGTTATGGCGGTGGCAAATTGACCGAATGGAACGGGCGGTACTACGTTGCAAATGGCCCTGGAGTGCGTCGTCTTTGGTCGGATGGAACGCTGGATACGGAATTCGCGATGGTTGGCACACCCTATCTCACCCCAGTGCAGGGTGGCGACTATTACGTATATCCCGATGGTCGGATACTGATGAGTGGGGCGCACTATCTGAACGATTCGATCCGGGGCTTCATAGGGATCTATAACTTGAT
>JANMKC010000302.1:0-11841 GCA_031371785.1 Flavobacteriales bacterium
GAACGAAGCACTACGAATGGGGAGATATCGACTGGACCGAATTCAACAACGTGGTGGCGGGCAATGGTCCCTGCAACAAGGAACGGTTGATCGCTCGCAACAAGGCGCACAATGAGGGCGCATGGGTGCGCGAAGCGGCCATGGCCTACGCGGCGAAGAAGGCGAAGAAGAATGCAGCTTGATGAGCAGGCAGTAGCAGTGGCAGGAGGCAGTGAATGCGCACGATGACTGCCACTGCCAACTGCCACTGCCCACTGCCACCGCCACTGCCAACTGGAACTGATGACCTGATCATGAAGAGATGAGCGACACGAACGAGAACAATTGGCCCCTCTGGGAAGTCTTCATCCAGAGCAAGCGTGGCCTTGATCACAAGCATGTGGGCAGCCTCCATGCCACCGATGCGCGGATGGCGATCGAGAACGCACGCGACGTGTACACCCGCCGCCAAGAAGGCCAGAGCATCTGGGTAGTTCCCGCCTCGGCCATCAGCGCGAGCCAGCCCGATGATGCCGCGATGCTCTTCGATCCCGCCGATGACAAGACCTATCGGCACCCGACGTTCTACACGATGCCTGAAGGCGCGAAATACATCTGACCGTCGGTCAATGGTTGCTGGTTGATAGTTGTTGGTGAACGCCTCGAACCGGATCCTTCCACCAATCCGAGCAACCAGCAACCAACAACCTACAACCAGCAACAAACAACCAGCAACCAACAACGACCAGTATGACCATGGAGCTTCAACAAGCCCTCTTCACCTACTGTCTGCGACGCGGCGATGACAATCTCATCCTCAGCCATCGCTTGGGCGAATGGTGCGGGCATGGGCCGCAGTTGGAAGAGGACATCGCGTTGGCGAACCGCGCATTGGATCTTATCGGGCAAGCGCGCAACTACTTGCAGTATGCAGCAAAGGTTGAAGGCAAGGGCCGCAGCGAAGATGACCTCGCGTACCTGCGCAACGAGCGCCAGTTCTCACATATCAAGTTGATGGAGATCCCTAACGGCGACTACGCGCATACGATCACGCGTTGCTTCCTATACGACGCGTTCCACTTGCCGCTGCAACAGGCTCTGACGAACAGCACGGACGCGCAACTCGCGGCCATCGCGGGCAAGGCCGTGAAGGAGATCGCCTACCAGCTGAAGACCAGCGGCGATTGGATGATCCGCTTCGGCGGTGGCACCGAAGAGAGCCACCAGCGCGCGCAGAAGGCGTTGGACGAGCTCTGGACCTTCACTGGTGAACTCTTCGCGACGGATGAAGTGGACAAGATGCTTATGGGCGCTGGCATCGCGCCGGACATGGCACCGATCAAGGAAGCGTTCGATACCAAGGTGAACACGGTGCTTGCCGAAGCCACGCTCGCACGCCCTGTGGATGGCTTCATGGCCAGTGGCGGGAGACAAGGCAAGCATGGCGAACACCTCGGCTTGCTGCTGGCGGAGATGCAGTACTTGCAGCGCGCTTACCCTGGTGCGCAATGGTGATGTCCGCACTGGCGATCACGGAAGCGCACGTTCGCGCACTGTTGGAGAACGTGAAGGACCCGGAAGTTCCGGTCATCAGTGTGGTGGAACTCGGTGTGGTGCGCAGCGTGGAGATCGCGAAGGACAAGGTGATCGTCACTATCACGCCCACCTACACGGGTTGCCCGGCGATGGACGTGATGAAAGAGGACATCAAGGAGGAGTTGCGCGCAGCAGGCATACTGCAGGTGGAAGTGAAGCAGACCCTCGCCCCTGCCTGGACAACGGACTGGATCACCGACATCGGGAAAGCGAAGCTGAAAGCCTACGGCATCGCACCGCCGGAAAAGACCGCGGACATCCGCGCGCTGAAAGGCATAGTTCCTGTTGTGGAATGCCCGCAGTGCGGCTCGAAGGATACGGTGATGGTGAGCGCTTTCGGTTCAACCGCGTGCAAGGCTCTTTGGAAGTGCAAGGTGTGTCTTGAGCCGTTCGATCAGTTCAAGTGCTTATGATCTCCATGAAACTCGGACGTGCGACATCTTGGAAGTACATCACCGCCATGGTGGTGCTGACCACCCTCGCACTACACGTTGATGCACAATCCGATGGTCCCCCTGGGCTTCGTCCGAGAAACACGCTGGTCCGTTCGCTTCGCATCAAGGACTATCCTGAAGAAGCCGCAGCAGCCGGGATCGAAGGCACTGTGCTGATCGCGTTCACGCTGGACAGTTTGTGCAGGGTGCATGACAGGTGGGTGGAGAAAGGCCTTGGTCTTGGGTTGGACGAAGCAGCGTTGCGCGTACTCGACCATGACTTCGAGATCCAGATGGCCGGACTGAACAACGGACGCTGCTATCCGGATACGTTAAGGCTGCCGGTCCGCTTCAGTTCGCACTGAGAGCCTGTTTTCAATAGGTCGTGGACGGCGTGGTCCCAATTCAAACGCAGCCCCGATGTACATCGGGGCGCGAAGGACGCAGAGTTGGATCGCGACAAGAGCTTTTGAGAACGCAGAGCCCCGACTCGCCTTGCTCCGCCGAAGCGGCTTCGCGGAGGCGCAGTCGGCATCCTCCGCGCGCCCGATCTTCCTTTTCAACCCTGCCTCTGCGCATCTCCGCACCTCTGCGCCCCGATGTACATCGGGGCTGCGTTGGAAGGGACTTTGAATACAGGTTCTAAGAGCGTTCCTTCTCGCGGAAAACATTTCCGATCGATGCGGCATTACCCATCGCCCTCGTCCAGATGCAGCGTATGCAGGAACCTGTGTACCAACGGCGCGAGGATCACGGCCACCGTGGTGAGCAACGCGATACCGCTGTAGAGCGCATAGAAGGATGCGAAGAGCTTCGCCGCGTCGTTCGGCAGATCGCCCACCGGGCCCATGCCGCCGAGGATCATGCTGGCGTTGAGGAAGGAATCCACCGCGCCGAACTGCGCGAAGTGCATGTAGCCCCATGTGCCCACGGCAAGGCTTCCAACGATGAAGAACATGGCCGCGAGCAAGAACTTCAGTTGCCTGAGCGCATAGACCTGTCGCGAAGCGAGCGGCTCTTTGTGGTGCTCCAGTTTCACGCGTCCCAAGGTAGTGCGCGATCAACACCGGTCGGTTCGCGCTGGACACAATGATCGGTGCGACAGTGATCCGTGCGCCGGGATCTTCGCGGCGATGTCCTGCACGTGATCCATGGAAGGTGAGCACTTCGGTGAACTGATCACGGTGCTGGCCCTCGCGGTGGGCATCATCCTGGTCTTTCGCAAGTTGAAATTGCCGGGTGTGTTGGGCTTCATCATCGCCGGTATGGTGGCAGGACCCCACGCGCTGGGCTGGGTGGAAAAACCAGAGACCGTGGAAGTGCTCGCGGAATTCGGTGTGATCTTCCTGCTCTTCGTCATCGGCATGGAGTTCAGCTTGAAGAAGCTCGCTTCCATCGGCCTCACCGTGTTCGTCGGTGGATCGCTGCAAGCCTTGCTTACGATCGCGTTGGTCACAGGCATCGGGCGCTTGCTCGGTTTGGCCCTGCCTGCCGCGGTGTTCACGGGTTTCCTCGTTACCCTCAGCAGCACGGCGATCGTCCTGCGCATTCTGCAAGAGAAGGGAAAGATGGACGCGCCCTTCGGCCGGATCACTGCGGCGATCCTGATCTTCCAGGATATCCTCGTGGTACCGATGATGCTCATCACACCGATGCTGGCGGGCAAGAGCAGCGACATCGGCCATGACCTGTTGCTCCTTCTCGGCAAAATGATCCTCCTTCTCGTCGGTGTGTATGTGAGCGGCCGCTTCGCGGTGCCACGGTTGCTGCGCACAGTGGCCACCGGCAAGAACAAGGAGCTGTTCATCATCACTGTGGTGGTGTTGTGCTTCGCTGCGGCATGGGCCACGCAATCGCTCGGGTTGTCGCTCGCGTTGGGCGCGTTCTTCGCGGGGCTCATCATCAGCGGGACCGATCAGGCCTACCACGCCACGGGCATCGTACAGCCTTTCCACGAACTGTTCATGAGCTTTTTCTTCGTGAGCATCGGCATGCTCGTGGATCCCGCGCTTTTCGTCGCGCATCCGTTCGCTGTCTTCGGCCTGGCACTACTGGTACTGCTGGTGAAAACGTTCGCGGCGTTCATCGCTGTGTGGGTGCTGCGTCATCCGGTGAGCACCGCGCTGAAGTGCGGCCTCGCGCTTTTCCAAGTGGGCGAATTCGCTTTCGTGCTCGCGATCGTAGGGCTTTCCGACGGGCTGCTCTCCCCAGAACACCACCAGTTGTTCCTCGCGGTCTCCATCCTCACGATGTGCGTTACGCCCTTCGCGATAGCACGCGGCGATGGCATAGTACGCGGCGTGTTCACCGTGTTCCTGCCGAAGACAATAGGCCAGCGCATGGACCGCATCATGCGCGTGAGGCGCGAAGTGGAACGCACCGGACGCCGTGCGCTGAAGGACCACACGGTTATCATCGGTTTCGGCCTGAACGGGCAGAACGTGGCGCGCGCGGCGCAAAGCGCGAAGATCCGTTGCGCGGTGATCGAGGAGGATCCGGACCTCGCGGAGCTGGCCATGAAGCAGGGTCTGCACGTGGTGCATGGCGATGCCGCCAACGAGCACGTGCTGGAAAAAGCCCATGTGGAACAGGCCCGCGTGGTGGTGGTGGCCATCGCCGATGCGGATGTCACACGCCGCATCGTTGCGCTCGTGCGCGCCCGCAGCGCCGCTTACATCATCGTGCGCACACGCTATGTGCGGGAGATCGAAGCGAACCTCGCGGCCGGTGCCAACGAAGTGATCCCGGAGGAATTCGAGACCAGCATCGAGATCTTTTACCGCGTGCTGCGGAAATACCTCGTGCCTGAGCGAAGTATCCAGGAGATGGTGGCGCACATCCGGGGCGACCACTACGGAATGTTGCGCGGAGCATCACCTGCAAAAGGAGGAACAGGCCCGGAGAACATCGACCTCGGCGGATTGGAGATCGCCACCGTACCCGTGAACATCGGCCGCACGCGTATCGCAGGGCGCACATTGGCGCAAGTGGACCTGCGCGGTCGTTACGGCATCACCATTCTGGCAATACGCCGCCAAGGACGCATGATCACCAGGATCGGGGAGGAGGAGCGGGTGTTGCAGGATGATGTGCTCTATCTGCTCGGCACTTCCGACAGCATCATGAAGCTCGACCAGGAACTGCGCTGAACACGCCGGAACGCTTTCCCGTCCGGTGCCGTAGAACGCCCCCATGCGGCAGGAGATCGAGCACGTGATGCTCGTTGACGACGAGGATGATCACCACTTCATCACACGGTTGATATTGAAGAAGGCAGGCTTCAAGGGTCGCCTCACTTCTTTCCACGCGGCGGAAGACGCGATCGAACACCTGCGTTCAATACCGGACCGGCCGGACCTCTTCCTCGTGGACATCAACATGCCCGGCACCACGGGCTTCGATCTGCTGCGCACCTGTGAAAAGGAAGGCCTCCTTCCGGACCATCGGATGCTGGTGGTGATGTGCAGCAGCAGCAACCGCCCGATGGACATCGACACCGCCAAGCGTTTCCGCAGCGTGGACGACTACATCGAGAAATCGTTCAGCGTTGAACAATTCGAGCGCCTCAGCGAAGCCTTCGCCAGAAAGCGACCCTAACTTTCGGAGCACCTCTCCCGCCATGAAAAAGATCCTGATCATCGAAGACGAAGCCATCATCTCCTTCGGCTACAAGCTCCAGATGGAGCAATTGGGGTTGGAAGTGATGGGCACCGCACGCAGCAGTGAAGAGGCCGAGGCGCTTATGGAGCAGGAGCGCCCGGACGTGATCATCATGGACGTGTACATCAAGGGTGAATTGAACGGCCTTCAACTGGCGCAACGGATCCACCGAACGGATCCGATCCCCATCATTTTCCTTACCGCGAGCAACAAGCCGGAGATCGTGGAAGGCATCCGCGGGCTGAAGGGCTGCCATTACCTGCTGAAGCCGATCGACCCGGACAGCCTGACCAGTTTGCTCCATAGTACCGTTCGCAACGATGCCTGAGCCCTTGCGGCCAGCCGATCCCGCCCAGGCCGAGCGCCTGCATACGTTCGCGCACGACATCAAGAACCGTATCGGTGGCCTTTGGGAAGTGCTGCGCATGTTGCGTTCCGGTGCGGAAGGCATCGATCAAGAGGAATTGATATCCTTCGCCGAGAGAGGATTCTTCGGTGCTCAACGGGATGTGGAATCACTGCTCGATGATCTGCGCGTGGAACGCGGGATCACCCTGAGGGATACGGCACCCTTCAACCCGATGATCTGCTTGCAAGAAGCCGTCACGAAAGAGAAGTACAGGTTGGAGAAGAAGGATCAACACCTGCGGATCAACGGGTCCATCAATGCTCAGGTGATCGGCGACCCGCACTGGATCACCTTGCTGCTCCAAGCATTGATCAGCAATGCCAGCAAGTTTTCCGGACGGGGTTCGATGATCGTGGCCGATATCAGCAGCAGCAAGAACGAAGTGGCGATGCGCGTGATCGATCAGGGCATCGGGCTTTCACCGGAAGACATGCCGCACCTGTTCACACGGTACACGATGCTCACCTCGCGGAGCACGGAAGGCGAAGCGCAGTCGCGCGGCACCTTGGCACGGGCGAAGCAGTGGGCCGAGGCGCATGGTGGATCGCTTTCCGCAACAAGCGAAGGAGCGGGAAAAGGAAGTGTGTTCGAGGTGAGGTTGCCGATCGCGGATCAGGAATAGGGGATCAGAAATCCAGAATTGCTGATCCCTGATCCCCAATTCGTCATTCCACTTTCAACTCGGCCCGCGTGATCTTCTTCGCCACTTGCTGGCCCTTGCTATTGGTGGCCACGTTGAACTCCAGCATGTTTCCCACAGTAAGCGTGGTGAAGTCGATGTCGATCAGGTCCTCGTGCAGGAAAAAGAGGTTGTTCTCCGGATAGCGGATAAAGCCGTAGCCATTGTGCATGCTCATGATCTGGCTGGTGTGCCGCTCGCTGTCCTCGTTGGTGCTGACGCTGACGATAGGCTGGTCCGTGGCGCTGGCCGCATCGCGTGCTATCGCTTCCTTCACAACGAACATGTCCATGATCACTTCTTCGTTGGCACGCAGACCTTCCTCCACCAGATCGCTCATCTCCAAGGGATAGGTCACGTTGTTCCAGAGGTCGGTGCTGGTGCGGGTGTATTGCAACTCGCCGCTGATCTCATCGGTGAATTCGAAGTCCCAGCCGAGCAGCATGGTCTTGCAGCCCAACGCGTGCAGCTTGCGCACCAAGGGCACATGGTCGCCATCGCTGGCGATCAAGGCCACCACATCGTATCGCTTCAGCATACACAGCTCGAACGTCTCCAAGGCCATCAATACATCAATGCCCTTTTCGCGCTTGCGGCCCATCAGGTCCTTCACGGGGAGATAGTGCGACTGGACACCGTTGTACATGAGCACCTCGTCGAACACACGATCATGGTAGAGCTGGTTCGGTCGTTCGTTCGCCTCTTTGGCACTGAAACGCCCACGGAAGAAATGCGCATCGATGATGTGGGCGAGGTGCGGTGCGATCCCCTCCTTCTCTCCCACAGTGTGCTTGATGAAATCGTGCAGGCCCCCGATGTGGAGCCGCCTCCGCTGCGGATGCACGAAGTTGTAGTAGTTGCTCACATGCGAGAAATAACCGCCGTCATAGAACACGCCCACTTTCAAGGCGCGGGTCAACGTTGGAATATCGTTCATGGGATGAGGTGTTGGATACGGTGCGAAATTATTCCCGGCATGGAGTGCGCAGGGCACAGCACTTGCACCTTCCATGCACCACCCTCGGACGCCCGTTCTAACTTGCCCCCGTGCGCACCATCCTTACCATACTGCCACTGGTGCTGGTGCCGCTTTCCACTGGCGCGCAGGCGGGCACGCCCGATGTGCTGGGTCAGGTGACCTTCAGCGAAGTGGTGGGTCTCCCGATGAGCCGCGCACAGATCATGAAGGCCGCGCAGGAAGCTTGGGAATACACCTTCGGCCAGCAGCCCGCTGCACGGCTTGGAGCGATCGATCCGGAGAACGGAGTGCTGGAAGGAGCCGCCCGGATGAACTACCGCAGCAGCTTCCTCGGCGCGCGGGAGGAAAGCATGGGCGTGATCCAGTACCGGGTGTCGATCATGGCGAACAACGGCCAGTGTACCGTGCGTGTATTCGACATCCGCCACACCGGCGATCATGCGGCGCCCGGCGGCGGTATCGACGCGGGGGCGATCCTCGATGGGGATGCTCCGCACGAGCACTATCCGGGCATCAGCTTGAAGCTCTCCCAAAGGCTCCATGCCGATATACGCCGGAGTATTTCCGAGCGGGCCGGGGAATTGATGAGGCAGTTCGCCGCTCGGCTGCGACTGCTAGCCGGGCAATAGACCTGTTCCACGATCCGGTCCTTGCTGTTCTCGATCAACCCCCGAAGGATCGGGGCTTTGGATCTTCATCCATCTCCCCTCGAGAAGGAGCGGATGGAACAGGAACGAGGTCCAATGACGAAACCCTGCGCCCCACAGGGCGTTGAAAGCCCATCATTCCCGCATCTTGAACGCTTCAAACTGGCGCATCTGGCCCATTATCGCCGCCCTGCTCGCGGTCCTATTCATCGGCTGGGACGTGACCCTGATGTCGCGCACGCATACCGTCCAGGACCGCATCGGTCACCAGATCGATCTGCTGGACCGCTTGGGCCAACTGAACAGTTCATTGAACCAGCTCGGCCTGGTGCATCGTGTGGACGCGAACACAGGGCAGCGAAATTGGACACGCGAACTGCAAGCCGTGCATGCGAAGCTCCAAGAGGTACACGACCGGCACGCTGATGAACCCGGCATCGGTGCGCTACCCATGGAAGTGGGGATCTACCTGGTGGCCTGCGACTCGATCCACCGGGAAGTGCTCGATCGTGCGGGTGCGATGGGTGATGCGCACATGTCCGAAGCCGTGTTCCAGATGATGCTTCATCGCGCGGAGAAACAGGTGGATCGTGCCGCACGGCGGGTACATGAACAAGGGCTCGGCATCCAGACGGCCTCGTTGAGCGAACGGTGGGACGAAGCGCAGATCATCCTGATCATGGCCTGTATGTTCGCCGTAGTGTTCGCCTTGCTGGTGGGCATGACGAGGCGGCTGCTCGTGGAAAGCCGCCTTCGCGCGGAACAGGTAAGCATCGCCAAGCGCAACCTGGAGATCACGAACCACGAGTTGCGCGAAACGATGTTGAGCAAGGAGGAGAAGGAAATGATGATCAAGGAGATCCATCACCGCGTGAAGAACAACCTGCAGATCGTGCGCAGCCTGATCCGTTTCCAATCGGACCAGGTGACGGACGCGCGAGTGAAGGAACTGTTCAACGAATGCATCAACCGCGTGGGGGCCATGGCGCTGGTGCATGAGCAGACGTACCTGAGCAAGGACCTGGCGAACATCAATGTGGGAAGCTACTTCGACAACCTCGTGCGCGACCTCGTTTCGGCGTACAACATCCGGCACAAACTGACGATGGACGTGGACATCCAAGTGAAGACGCTCGGAGTTGACACGTTGATACCACTGGGGCTGCTGATCAATGAAGTGATCAGCAACAGCTTCAAGTACGCGTTCACCGGCCGTGAAGAAGGGACCATCATCGTACACCTGAGCGGCAGCGAAGAAGCCGGCCTGCACTTGCGCATCGGCGATGATGGTGTGGGGCTCAAGAGCCGCGATGGTTTCCACCGGCCGAACAGCCTGGGCATGGAACTCATCCACACGCTCGCCAGCCAACTGGACGCGGACATCACCCTGCTCGACACCAGGGGCACGATCTATGAGCTGATGAGCCAAAAGCTCGCGCGCAAGAAAGTGGCCTGATGGTCCCGTAACGACCTCGTCGCCGATCTTCCTGCCTCCATGTGCTTGTTGAATTCTTCCGTCGCATAGCGTGACAGCGCATAAGCGGACCGGGTAGTTTGGGCACCATGATCCCGAACCACATGAAGCGCTCCTTGCTTTTCCCCTGTCTTCTGGTGGCCATGTGCGGGAGGTCACAATCGATCCGGATCCTCTTCGATGCATCGCAGGCGGAGATGGCCGGCAATGCGGACTGGGTGGTGGATGCCGACGTGTTCAACATCGGCGTGAACAGCGCGCACCTGATGGTGACGGGCGCGGGGAACGAAGCCGACCCGCAGCGCTATCCCACACCGGCGCAAAGCAGCATCAGCGCCAGCACCGCACAGACCTATTGGAAAGGGGCCCTCTCCTACTGGGCCATCGATCTTGTGCGGCAGGGCTACCAAGTGGAATCATTGCCCTACAATGGCCTGATCACTTATGGTGTGACCACCAA
Organism: Flavobacteriales bacterium; assembly: GCA_031371785.1. Classification (GTDB taxonomy): domain Bacteria; phylum Bacteroidota; class Bacteroidia; order Flavobacteriales_F; family PHOS-HE28; genus PHOS-HE28. The sequence goes on from JANMKC010000302.1 coordinate 10,318, forward strand.
CGCGCAAGACCTCATGAACTACAAGGTCTTCGTGGTGTGCGAGCCGAACATCCGGTTCAGCTCAAGCGAGCGCACGGCCTTGATCAGCTTCGTACAGAATGGCGGCGGCCTGTTCATGATCGCCGATCATACCGTCAGCGATCGCAACAATGATGGATGGGATTCACCCGCCATCTGGAACGACCTGATGACCAACAATGGAAGCGTGAGCAACCCGTTCGGGATCAGCTTCGACCTGCAGAACTTTTCGCAGACCAGTACGAACGTGCGCAGCGCTCCGGGCGATCCGATCCTGCATGGTGCCATGGGCAACGTGGGAGGCCTCGCTTTCCACAACGGCACCAGCATGGCATTGAGCTCCACGGCCAACAGCACGGTGAAGGGGCTGGTCTACAAGACCGGCGCATCGAACACGGGCGGTACACTGGCACTCTTCGCCGCGAGCAATTACGGCAGCGGCAAGGTCTGCGGATTGGGAGACAGTTCTGTTCCTGATGACGGCAGCGGCGACACGAACGATGCGCTGTACGTGAGCTATGCCACCGATGTCAGCGGATCCCACCGCTCGCTGCTGGTGAACGCGACGATATGGCTCGCAACGAACGGCACCGCGCCCGTGCAACAAGAACAGCCGCGGGCGTTGATGAACGCTCCAGCAACGCTCGGAATGGACCTCTACCGCAACCCGGCGAGCGATCAATTGCATGTGCGTTTTGCCAGCGACAACGGCGCACCGGTCTACATCACCCTGGTGGACGCCACCGGGCAGCAGGTAATGGCCTGCGAAGTGCCGGCCGTATCAGGGGTACTCGACCTCCCGCTGGATGTGCAAGCGCTGCGACCCGGCATCTATGTGGTGCGCGTCGGCAATGGCACCCACGAATACATCGAGCGCTTCATCCGGCGCTGATCGGACCGTTCGTCCCTGGCGCGCGTGACCGAACTCACCGGCGCGGAAGCGACGGCTACTTTCGCGCGCCCAACAACGCACCATGAAGACCCGCTACCTGATCACCTGTACGCTGCTCGCCGCCTGCGGCACATCGAACGAACACGCGAAGAAGAACAACGTGGAGAAGATCGCCTACCCGGAAACCCGCAAGGACAGCACGATCGCGGACGACCACTTCGGAACGAAAGTGGCCGATCCCTATCGCTGGTTGGAGAACGATACGAGTACGGAAACAGCGGATTGGGTGAGACGCCAGAAAGCCGCTACCGACGACTACTTGCAGAAGATCCCGTTCCGCGACGCCATCGCCAAGCGCTATGAGCAGCTCTACGATTTCCCAAAGCTGGGCGCGCCTTACCGCGTGGGTGATCTGTTCTTCATCTCCACCAACAGCGGCCTGCAGAACCAGTTCGTGATCAACGTGCGGAAAGGGCTGGAAGGCAGGGATCAGGTATTCCTGGACCCCAACGCGGTGGATCCGGCAGGCACCACCACCCTGGCGCTCATGGGTGCCAGCCACGACAACAAGTTCATGGCCGTGAGCACGAAAAAGGCCGGGAGCGACTGGCAGG
>JANMKC010000489.1:0-9591 GCA_031371785.1 Flavobacteriales bacterium
GCGCGGGCATAAACGGACAGTTGGCTCAGGTCCATGCAGATCAGGGACAGTTCGGCGTGTTTGGCCTTCACCCCCTTCAAGCGCGTTACCTCTTCGATCGCCCGCGCGCTATGGGCGCTGCAGACAAAGGCATACACCGTATCCGTGGGGCAAACGACCACCGCACCATCGTTCAGCAGGTCCACCACCTGCTTGATCTTGCGTGGCTCCGGGTTCAGCGGGTGGATGGCCAGGAGCATGCTCAAGAGTTTCTTCTGAATTCACCACAGAGGCACGGAGGCCACAGAGAGCCACGCCTTCTTCCGCTTATTCCCGACCCGAACAACGAACGATCCCTCCGTGCTCTCTGTGCCTCTGTGGTGAAGACCATCTAGGCCTTCGCCTTCTGCTGCGCCGCTTTCTTGTGATCGGCGAGGAACTTTTCCAAGCCGATGGTGGTGAGCGGATGATCGAACAAGGCCAATATCGCGCTCAATGGGCAGGTCGCCACATCGGCGCCTACTTCAGCGCATTGTACGATGTGCATGGGATGCCGGATACTCGCGGCGAGTATCTGCGTTCCGTAGCCATAGTTGTCATAGATGAGCCGGATCTGCTCGATCAAGGCCACGCCATCGGTGCTCACATCATCGAGCCTTCCAATGAAAGGCGAGACGTACGTGGCACCCGCTTTCGCGCAAAGCAACGCCTGGCCGGCGCTGAACACCAGGGTGCAATTGGTCTTGATCCCTTTGCCGGTGAAGTGCTTGATCGCCTTTACGCCTTCGCGGATCATCGGCACTTTCACCACGATGTTCGGGTGCAGCGCGGCGAGCATTTCGCCTTCGCGGATGATCCCCTCGTAGTCCGTGCTGATCACCTCCGCGCTCACATCGCCGGTAACGATGTTGCAGATGTCGATGTAGTGCTGGATCACCCGCTCATCCCCGCTGATGCCTTCCTTGGCCATCAAACTGGGGTTGGTGGTCACGCCGTCGAGCACGCCCAGGTCCTGGGCTTCGTTGATCTGGCTGAGGCTGGCGGTGTCGATGAAGAATTTCATGCTGCTGCCGCCGAAGTCCGCCATGTGGCGGATAAGCGGTGCGCGAAAGTACCAACACCGGATCGGTCCGCCGGGTACCGGCCCGGCTTTCAAAGGGCCGGGCAGGCCCTTTTGGGTCGGGTGCCCGGCGGACGTTCCCGAACGTCTTGCGCGCACTCACTTCGTCTGCGCTCGCCGCATGAATTTCGCGCAGACGACCAGCAGCAGCGACGGCACCCATACCCAAAGTACCTCACTGGAGAACACCGCCAAGCCATGCCGGGTGAAGAAGCCGCTGATGCTGATGGGCGAAACGCGTATGGGCCGCCAGGGGAAAAAGAAGCGCTCATTGCTGAATGGGGAGAGGAGAGCCACGCCAAGTCCGCCGTTCGTGAGCATGTCGAACAAGGGATGGCTGACAGTGGCGATGAAAAGCGTGAGGGCGATCCAGGGCCAACGCTCTTCCCTTTTGAAGAATAGCCACGTCACCAACGCGGCCCATAGCGCGGCGAAGCAGATGGAATGTGTGAACCCGCGATGGCCGAAAAGGCTCTCGTACGGCACGCCTGCGAAGTACCCCAGCGCATCCGCGTCCGGCACCATGGCGCACAATGCGGCGACAATGACCAGCTTTTTCCCGCTTGGACCGAAGGCCCGCGCCAGTGAACCTCCAGCAACGGCATGTGAGATAATGCTTGGCATGCTACAAGTGTGCTCTGCGCCTCAGCGCCTCCGCGTGAACCCTTACTCGTAATGCTTCGCCACCATCCCCTCGAAGCGGTGACCTGGAAGCAATTTCTTCAGCAGCACGCTCAACTTCTGCACCCCTTGCGCCACGCGGTAGATGTTGCGCGGCCGCGATGACGCAACGATCCGCTCCACCACTTGCGCAAGTTCATCGGGATCGCGGCTGTAGCTCAACGCCCCGTCGAGAATGCCCATGGCCTTGGTGTAGCGCTCGGTATAGGTCGCGCTCACATGTTGCGGGCGGAGCCGTGAACCTGCGATGCTCGTCTTGAACTCGCCGGGTTCTACGATAACCACCTTCACGCCGAAGTATGCCACCTCCATGCGCAGTGTTTCGGTGTAGCGGTTCACCGCCGCTTTGCTCGCGCTGTAGAACGCCCGGTAGGGCAGGCCGAAGTTCGCCGCGATGCTGCTGATGTTGATGATGAGCCCGCTTTTCTGCGAGCGCATCTGTGGCAGCACCTCCCTGCACACGCGATGGATGCCGAAAAAGTTCGTATCGAACGCGCGCTGTGCCGTGGCTACATCAATGTCTTCCGCAGCGCCCTGTATGCCGACCCCAGCGTTGTTCACCACCACATCGATCCGCCGCTCGCGCGACATCACCATGTCCACTGCCGTGCGAACGGAGGCTTCGTCCGTAACGTCCATGTCCAGCGCGGTCCAACTTTCCGGTCGCTCCGTCACTTTGCGGCTGGTGCCGTACACCTTGTGGCCCGCTGCGGCGAGTCGCGCACATATCGCCAGCCCCAACCCGCTGCTCCCACCGGTGATCAGGATGACTTTGGGATCGGAGGACATCGGTTGAAGGCTGAAAAGTAAAAGCTGAAAGAGGGAAAAGCGCGTGTCACTCCTTGCACTCGCCTGCTCCGGTTACCCCCAAAAAAGAGGGGCAAGCTCCTCGCATCGCTCCGCTACAACCGCCTACCCTTGCTGCCTTCCGGCCCTGGGGGATTGAGCGGGAGCTGGTCGCGCGAGACTTGCCCCGGCGGCGAATGTAGTTAGTCGTTCGGTTCGGAGGTTTGAGGGGTTGAAGGTTGGAAGGTTCCGGATCCGAGAGATCATACGGCGAAGCGATCGACTTTCCTTGGCAGCGCCTTTAGCATTGCCCATTGTCTGATCGTCTTATTGCCTGATCTTCTGATCGATGTCCCCGGCCATCCTCCTCTCCATCGTCTTCGGCTACTTCCTGCTGCTCCTCGGCATCGCGTGGTACACCTCGCGTGGCGCGGGTGAGCATTCCTTCTACAGCGGCGACAAGAAGAGTCTGTGGTGGGTGGTGGCCTTCGGCATGATCGGCACTTCGCTCAGCGGCGTCACCTTCATCAGCGTGCCCGGCTGGGTACATGACAAGCAGTGGAGCTATTTGCAAGTGGTCATCGGCTTCGCCATCGGCTATTGGATCGTCGCTGGCATCCTGTTGCCGCTGTACTACCGCCTGCAGCTCACCAGCATCTATGGCTACCTCAAGCAACGATTCGGCATGGTGAGCTACCGCACGGGCGCGAGCTGGTTCATCGTTTCGCGGGTGATCGGTGCCACCCTGCGCATCTACGTGGTGCTGCATGTGATCCACGCCTTCGCGCTGGCGGACATGGGCATTCCCTTCTGGGCCGTGGCCGCCACGGTGCTGGTGATGATCGTGCTCTACACATTGCAAGGCGGCGTGAAGACCATCGTGTGGACGGACACGCTGCAGACCTTCTTCATGCTCGCCACGCTGGTGGGCACCATCGTGTACATCACGCAAAGCATCGACATGGTGGGCTGGAAGGACGAGTTGCGCAGCAGCGGCATGCTCACCGTGCTGAACATGGATTGGAAGAGCGACGGCTACTTCCTGAAGCAGATCCTCAGCGGCATCTTCATCACCATTGTGATGACCGGGCTGGACCAGGAGATGATGCAGAAGAACCTCAGCGTGCGCACCCTCGGCGGCGCGCAAAAGAACATGCGCGTGTTCAGCTTGATCCTGCTCGTGGTGAACGTGCTCTTCCTGTTGCTCGGCGCGCTGCTCTACCTGAAGGCCGGGCACATGGCGATGGCCCTGCCGGCGCACAGCGATGATCTCTTCCCGACGATGGCCCTGCGCCACTTCCCGCCCTGGCTCGGGCTGCTCTTCATCATCGGCCTCATTAGCGCGCTCTTTCCCAGCGCCGATGGCGCGCTCACCGCCCTCACGTCGAGCATTTGCCTCGACCTCATCGGTATCCGCGAGCGTGGCTGGGAGGAGGCGGAGCAGCGCCGCGTGCGCCGCCTCGTGCATCTCTGTATGGCCGTGGTGTTCTTCTGCTCGATCATGTATTTCGAATGGCGGGCCGACGGCACCATCATCAAAACGCTTTTCGATCTGGCCGCCATCACCTACGGCCCGCTGCTCGGCCTCTTCGCGTTCGGATTGATGAGCCAGCGCACCCCGCGCGAGATCCTCGTGCCTTTTGTCTGCATCGCCTCAGCGATCGCGACGTTCTTGCTCCGTACGTATTCGAAGGACCTCTTCTTCGGTTATCAGCTGGGTTTCGAAACATTGATCCTGAACGGCCTGCTCACCTTCATAGGTCTGCTGCTGGTTTCCAAGGATCGGGGTGCTCACGTAGCGGCGGAATTTCCAGTGTAGGCGGCCTTTTCGGTGACATGCACGTCATCACCCCGGAACACGCGAGCACCACGTTGATCCGTTCGCAGGTTTTGGTTTTGGAGAGAAGCCCCGAGAAGTCGGGGTTTCTCATTTGTGGTCCGCCAAGGCGGACGGATCCCTTTACCACGGATCACCACGGAAGAACACCGATAGATCCGGAACGGCTCGGTTTCCCAGCATGCCATCCGGGTTCATCTGTTTCTATCTGTGGTAAAAAAATCAGGGTCCGGCGCAGGCGGACCGAAATACGAAAGAGGTCTATTCTCTTCTCACTTCAAAAGATCCCGGAACTTCTCCGCGAACGCGTCATAGCGGCGTTTGCTCACCGTGGCCACATACGGCTGGTCCGGGTGCAGCTTCTCATATCCTTGGTGGTAGTCTTCGGCTTTCCAGAACTTCTCGAACGGTGCCACCTGCGTCGCGATCTTCCCTCCGAACTGTCCACTGGCATTGAACTCGGCGATCATTTTCTCCGTCTGCGCTTTCTCATCCTCGTTCTGGTAGAACACCACCGATCGATACTGCGTGCCGCCGTCCGGCCCTTGGCCATTCACCTGCGTGGGATCTTGCGATCCGAAGAACACCTTCAACAAGGTGCCGTAGCTGATCGTCTTCGGATCGTAGATCACCTCCACGCTCTCCGCATGGCCGGTGCTGCCGCTGCTCACCATCTCATAATCGGGCTTCGGCGTGGTGCCACCGCTGTAGCCGGAGGTCACCTTGGCCACGCCCTTCAGATCCTCGAACATGGCCTCTTCCACCCAGAAGCAGCCCGCGCCGAAGTAGGCTTTGCTCAGGCCCGATGGATCCTGTTCGGCCATCACGGGAGCTATGGAAGCGCGCTCTTCCGCAGCAGTGTTGGCGTTGGAAGGAGCCGCGCACGCGATAAGCGAGCAGGTGGCGATGCACAGGGCAGGGAGCAGTGGGTTGCGCATAGGTTTCGGTTGATGGTCCGGGAATACGAACGCACAAAGGTGCCGCTTGGATCAGTTGTCCCATGTCGTTGCCGTGACAGTGCGGCGATCGCGCCTTCTGAAGGCTGAACGGGGCCTGCTTACGGGCGAAGAAAATTTTTACATTCACCGGCACCAACCCAACCCCCACCCACCATGTCCAAAGTTTCAAACCCCAAGGTGCAGAGCACCGCACCGGCGAACCTGAACCAAACAAGCCCGACGGTCACAACGGCAGGGACTTCGGACGGAGGCTTCCGGTTCTATGGCGTCATCGGTGCCGCGAATTGTACGGTCGTACTTACGGCCTCCTCGAACCGGACCACGCCAACGCTCAACAGTACCAGCAATGGCATCATCGCTGATCCCGGAACCATCGGTACCTACCTCTTGCTCACCACCGATTCGGCGAACGCCAACAACTGGACCGTGCGCGCACGGACCACAAAGGATGGCGCTGGCAACGGGATCACCTTCACCGCAGGCACCGGAGGTGATGATGATGAAACCGGAAGTGATGACGAAGAGACCGGAGGTGACGACGAGTAGAATTCATGCGATGTGCTGTGGAAAGAGCGGAACGAAGGTCGTTCCGCTCTTTCTCCTTTCGTTCATCTGCGTCGTCTCTTTTCAGCCCACCGCTTCGTTCGCTCAGATCTCCGCTTCACGTATTCCATCGCGGCAATGGGCGGACAGCGCGCTGACCGCCCTGCGCGACGCTCGCGCCCGCGAACATGCGGCCACAGTGCAAGTGACCGAGCAACTCATCCGTTGCTACGCGAGTGTGGGCGATCCCTGCCGGTTGAGCGAAGTGTACGGCCTGCGCAGTGCCAGCCTCACGCAGATCGGGCAATTGGATTCGGCCCTTGTCTGCGCGCAGCGAGCCTTGGATCTTTTTCCAATGGGATGCGACAGCACCGTGTTGATGCGCGGCTATCTCGGCTTGGCCCGGCTGGATATCGAACTGAAGGATTTCGAACGGGTGGATTCGGTTTGCGGAATGGCGTTGGGTCTTTGGAACCCGAAATGGGATGCGCGCAAGATCCATTTCTCGCTGCTCACCAACCAGGCCATCGCACAGGCCAACCTCGGGAAGATGAAGGGAGCGCAGTCGATCTTCCGCACCATACTGCGGACCGCCTTGATGGACAATAGCCCGCAGGATGTGGACGATGCCATCGCGAACCTCGGTGCGATGAAAATGATGCTACATGAAACGGACAGTGCCGAGTACTACTATCGTGTGGGGTTGCGCAACGCATTGAGCCAAGGGCAGGAGAACCGCGTTGCCATCGGCTATTCAAATCTTGCGTATCTCATGCAGACGCGAAAGCTTTATCTCCGTGCTGCGCAACTGGCCGATTCCGGAATTGGCCATGCAATGGCGGCCGGGGACCTGCCCATGCAAGTCAAGTTGCGGCAGCGATCGAGCATCAACTATGGTAAGTTGGGAGATTATCAGCGGGCATTCGACTACGCTATACAGTATTCGGATCTGAACGACAGTCTGCTGAACACCGAAAAGGTGAAGAGCATGTCGGAGATGCAAACGAAGTACGAGAGCGAGAAGAAGGCCAAGGAGATCCTTGGCCTGCGCGCGGACATGTTGGATGCGGCACTGGTGAAGTCACGCCTGAAGCGCACACGCAACATCTATCTCTTCAGCGGGCTCGGTGTGCTCGGCCTGTCCGTGGGCCTGTGGAACACATTGCGCCGCACGCGCAAGTCGCGCACAGCGATACAGAAGGAGAAGGATATTAGTGAAGGTCTGCTACTGAACATCCTGCCTGAACAAGTGGCGGAGGAGTTGAAGAGGAAAGGCTACGCCGATGCGCAGCACTTCGATCAGGCCACCATCCTCTTCACCGACTTCAAGGGCTTCACCCAGATGTCCGAGAAACTCTCACCAGCCGAGCTGGTAGGGGAGATCGACACCTGCTTCAAGGCATTCGATGGCATCATCAGCGCGGCGGGCATCGAGAAGATCAAGACCATCGGAGATGCGTACATGGCGGCTGGCGGGCTGCCTGTGCCCACGGAGGACAATGCGCACGCAGTGGTGCGCGCGGCATTGGCGATGAACGATTTCATGCGGAGCCGGAAGGCACAGCTCGAAGCGGAAGGCAAGCTCTACTTCGAGATGCGCGTAGGCATACACACCGGCCCGGTGATCGCCGGCATAGTGGGGGTGAAGAAGTTCGCGTATGACATCTGGGGCGATACGGTGAACATCGCCAGTCGCATGGAGAGCAGTGGTGAAGTGGGCATGGTGAATATCAGTGAAAGCACGTACGCGTTGATCAAGGAAGCGCCCGATCTGCGCTTCACCCCGCGCGGCATGGTGCAGGCCAAGGGCAAAGGCGAATTGGCGATGTTCTTCGTCGAGGCCGCCTGATCACTTCGATCCCTCCCGCAATTTTTCCAGATGCGCCTTCTCGTGCAGCACGTAAGGATCGCGCTCCACTGCATGCTCTTTCACAACGAAGGGCAGGGATCCATCGAACAACGCGAAGAGCCACGGCCGTTCGTGATAGGTGAACTGGATCGCCTCGCCGTTGTGGCAGAATCCGAGCGTCTGTCCGCTGGTGAACTCCATGTCACGTATCACGGTTCCGGTCTTCGTGTCGCTGAATTCCACGAGCGCTTTTGCACCACCTCTTCCTTCCTTCACCAGTCGCATCTTCAGGTCATTGAACAATTGGTACTCGCCAGGTCTCATCTTTTCCTGCAACGAATCGCCGGTGTATGTTGTCCTGTCCGCTTGCCTTCCATCCACTGTGTCCGCGACCAATGGATCCTCATTGGCGAAGACGTACGCCGCGCCGCAGTGGTACTCGATCAATCGCCGCGTCATCTTGCAATAGCCCTGCGTCCCCCAGCCCGTGCCGAACGAATTGAGGATGGTGAAGGTGCTGTCGCGGTCGTTGTAGCCGGTACACACGATCATGTGCCCGCCTTTCATGCACCGGTAGTTGCGGTGCCGCCAGATGAACCAGCCGCCGTTCTTCGCCGCGCGTTTACCGCCTTTCACGAACGAGGTGTCGATCGTTACCTGCACAAGGATCGGCTGCTTTCGCGCAAGGTGGTATCGCCATTGCGTCACATCGCTGCTCGACAATTTTATGGGCACGGGCAGCGTGTGTTGCGCCGCTGTGTCCAACAGATCGACCGGCACCAGGCTTTCACAAGCGGTCACCGTGGTGTCGTATGGCAATTGGGCCAGCGAGCAGCACCCCACGCCCTGGCAGAGTTGAATGGCCTTGTGGAAATCTATGCCCCCGCGGCAATTGCTCGTGGTGTCGGTGAACTGCTTCACAAGGTTGAAGACGAAGGCCGGACTGTAAGCGCGCGAGGGATCGACCGGCTTTTTCTTGTCAGGCTTGTAGCCTTGGCGGAGGTTGTCGCGGTAGCTCATGATGCCGTAGGCGGTAGCCCATGCGGTGCAAGCGTATTGCCGGTACTGGTTTCCGGCGGGCGGGAACCATAGCGAAAGGTCCACGCTGTCCGGTAGTGTTACGCCCTGCGGAAGTTGGAAATCCGTCTCGAAGATCTCCAGCGTATCGGCCCACGGTGGCGGCAGGTCAGCGCCGTTCACGTACTGCTCGCCCTCCTGTGCGATGGCTGCATCGGGCCTGCTCGTCAGCAATAGGACGATCGCCATTGAACAGTTCTGTACACTGGGGATCCGCATGCTTGTGCGAGCAAGATAACTGGCGTTGCGCGATGCGCCGGTCGTCGCATCAAGGCAGCACCACCGGCTTCACCTCGCCCTTGTCCGAAAGCCAGATGTACTTGATCACCTCCTTCACTTCCTTTTCCTTCACGTTCGGCGGGAGCTCGCATTGCATCGTGAGGTTATAGGTGTATTGCACAGGCGGTTCGGTGATCTCCGCATGCAATACGATGTCGAAGTTGCTGTACGGTACCTTGTTGTAGAACAGCGTAGTGGGTTTGCGGATGTCGTTCACGAGCTGGCCCTTGCGTTTGCTGTTGAGCGAAGCTTGGCTGTGCGCGCTGTAGTGGCTGTAGCGATCGAGCGGGAAATAGGCGCCGTTCTTCTCGGCGGCGGTGCGGTAGCTCGAATCGATCTTCAGTCCCAGCTTGCTGAAATTGTCGAGCTTCTTCTGCAAGAGCTTGGTGGCGAACATCCGCAATGTGTCGTAGGCGGCGCTCTGCTGCTGCACGAAGTAGTCCACTTTCACCAGGTCGTAGATCTCCTCTTTCGCCGCGGC
>JANMKC010000490.1:0-10421 GCA_031371785.1 Flavobacteriales bacterium
TGCTCCATGCCGCTGCGAACACCTATCACGTTTCCACCGCAGGGAACAACGCCAACTCCGGCTTCTCGCTCGGCACCGCGTGGGCCACGCTGCAATACGCAGCGGACCACATAAGTGCGGGCGATACCGTGCTGGTGGAGAACGGCAGCTATACCGGCTTCAACCTGATGGACAACAACGCCACCGCCATGGATCCTACGGTGTTCCTGGCGAACGGTGACAATGTGCAGGTCATGGTGCCGTGCAGCTACAACAACCTCGACGGCATCAACCTGGAGAACGTGGCGTATGTGGAAGCGCGCGGCTTCATCGTGAACGGCATGCCCCGCACAGGGATCCGCACAGCGCTGAGCGATCACGTGACGCTCGCTTGGAACAGCTGCGGCAACAACGGCGAATGGGGCATCCTCACCGGTTTCGCGGAGCACATCCTCATCGAGCATAACACCTGCTACGGCTCGATCGGCCAGCATGGCATCTACTTCAGCAACAGTGCGGACAACCCTGTGATCCGCTACAACGAGTGCTACGACAACTATGACAACGGGATCCACATGAACGGCGACATCGATCAGGGTGGCGATGGCATCATCAGCAACGCGCAGGTCTACGGGAACGTGATCCACAACAACGGCACGGGCGGAGGCAGCGGTATCAACTGCGACGGCGTGATCAATTCCGTGTTCTACAACAATGTTCTCTACGGCAACCACGCAAGCGGCATCTCGCTCTACCAGATCGATGGTGCCGCGCCGAGCACGGGTGACCAGGTGTACAACAACGTCATCATCAATGCCGCCGACTCGCGCTGGTGCGTGAACATCACGACGGGTTGCACTGGCAACCAGGTCCTGAACAATGTGCTCATCAATGAGCATCCGTGGCACGGCAGCATTTCCTGCGATGCGACCGCGCTCACTGGTTTCGTCAGTGATCACAACATCATCGTGAACAGCTTCACTACGGATGATGGCAACTCGGTACTTACGCTCGCGCAATGGCAAGTGCTCGGCCATGACACGCATTCGTTGATCGCCAACGCGCAGAACACGCTCTTCGTGGATCCAGCAAGTGGAGACTTCCATACGCTGAACGCACAGAGCCAGCAGGTGGATGCCGGCACCAGCGCGGTGCTTCCCGTGGTGATCGACGATATCGAAGGACAACCTCGGCCACAGGGCAATGGCTACGACATCGGTTGCTATGAATCGGACTTCAGCACCGGAATGTGGGCAGTGGACGCGCTGGCCGGTGGAGCGTTGTTGGTCCAGACAAGCGATGGACTGCATGTGATCAATGCCCCCGGTGGTTCCGCGCTCTCCGTTTTCGATGTGACAGGACAGGTGACCTTCCGGCAGGTGATCAATGTGAACGATGCGCTCATCGCGCAGCAGTTGGATGAGCGATCCATCGCTGTGCTTCGTTCACACGATGGAGCATTGCTGCGCGCGCTGAAGTTGATGCCCCTCCGGTAGCGCTATTCCGGTAGTTCGTACAGGCCGATGCGCTCGCGCAGCGATCGCAGATCCTCTTGCAGGCGCTCCATGCGCTCCAGCAAATGACTGATCGCCTCGATGCCTTCGAGGTTGATGTCCAGATCGTAGTGCATTCGCGCCAATCGCTCGATGCGCGGCAGATGCGTTGGTGCGATGAAGTCCCGTTGCTGCACCACCGCGAGTTCGATGAGACCGCGCTCATGCAGCGCCCGCACGAATGTGATGTCAACACCCTGGTGCGTGCAGAACAATTCCACGGAGATCAGTTGTTCGGTGTCCATGGCATCAGGGGGTGGAGCGTTGGAGATCGCGGAAGAGTTCGCGTTGTTCCTCTGACAGGCCCGTGGGCAATTTCACGGTGAGGGTGACGATCAGGTCGCCGAACTTGCCTTCCTGCTTGTATACGGGGAAGCCCTTGCCCTTCAATCTCACCTTGGTGTCGTTCTGCGTTTCCGGTTTCACGGTCAGTTTCACAGCACCATCGAGCGTATCCAGCATTGGTTCCCCGCCGAGCATTGCTGTGTAGAGATCCAGGTCCAAGGTGGTATAGAGGTCGCTGCCAACGCGCTTGAAACGTGGATGCTCCGCAACGATGAAGGTGATGTACAGGTCGCCGTTCGGTCCGCCGTTCATGCCGGGCCCGCCGTGGCCTTCGATGCGGATGGTCTGGCCGTCCTCTACACCTGCTGGCACTGTGATGCGGATCCGCTTCCCGTTCACGGTGAGCATCTGCTTGTGGGTGCGGTAAGCGTCCAACAGTTCCAGTCGCAGTTCCGCATTGTAGTCCTGTCCGCGGAATTTCGCCTGCCTCCCGCCACGGCCACCGCCGAACATGGATCCGAAGAGATCGGAATAGTCCTCATCACCTGTGCCTCCACGGAATGGCCGATCACCATGTGGGGGCGGCGGACCTTGTGCCTGTCGAGCCTTCTCGAACTCGTCGGCGTGTTTCCAGTTCTCGCCGTGCGCATCATACTTTTTCCGGCTTCCGGGATCGCTGAGCACTTCGTTCGCCTCGTTGATCTCCTGGAACTTCTTCTTCGCGCCAGCATCCTTCGGGTTCAGGTCAGGATGGTACTTGCGCGCGAGTTTGCGATAAGCGCTCTTGATCGCTTCCGGTGTCGCCCCACGCTCAAGTCCCAGCACCTTGTAGTAGTCCATTGTCATCGCCCCGAAGGTATTCCCGCCGGGTTGAAGAACCCATACGCTTTGACACACCCCAAGCCAGTGTCCCTTTCCGCTGATGTGGCGCGCGACACTTGACGGCAACTGGCTGGTGCCGATACATTGAGGACCCTCCCGTGCAGACCTCTTCCTCGACCGTCATGTCCCGCACAACTCGCACCCTTGGTGAAGAGGTCGGTAGCTGGGTCTCCACCCTGGACCACTCGAACGACCAGATCACTTGGCACGTGCTCCGTTTCCAGGACTATCTCCGCGCGGAGGATCCCGATGCGGATACCTGCTCGTTGCTTGACCGCATCCAGCGATTGAAGCGGCAATTGGCTCCGCACATTTCACGGGCCCAGCTTCGCGCACTGATCAACTTGGTCAACGATCCCGCGTGGTCGGATCCCATTGCGAAGAGCGCCTTCGATCTCGGATATTCAACTACCGCCTCCTTGCGCAATCGCACCCGGCCGATCCCCTGGTCATGGCAGGACCATAGCGGGTTGGATGAAACAACGCGCAAGAGGGTGATCCAGCAAGCGCGCGCGCACTACGGGTTCAAAGGCTGATCCGGCAGGATCTTTCCAGACCGCAGCCGATGACCGTCACCACACGGGGGGCCTTCACAGGGATCCAGGAACCTTCCGCAAGGGCACCGGCCGTGAGTACACGACCGGATCAAGCAACCTCCCGTTCCAGAAGAAGTGCTCCTTCAACTTACGGTCCGCGCGTTCAGCCCGACGGCCCGCACAAGATCATGCTCAGACAGGTCCTGGAGCCTTGAACATTGGCTCTGGTCGGAGGGGAGAGGTCCGCACATCAGCGGCGGCGGAACCAAGCTCGACATCAAGCTGCGCTGACGGCTGATCGATCGAACCAGTGAAATACGACGTGAACTCATGGCCGTGCTTGCACCAGAAGGTGATCGAGATGAGCATGGCGGCCACCGCCGCCAAGGGTATGAGCAGCAAGGCTTTCAGCGCTGCCATCACTTTGGATGTGCGGACGTCCTGAACGGCTTTACGGACCAAGTGGATGATCGGCAGGTTCTCCTTGCGGAGCAGCGCGGCGGCCATCTCCTCGCCCCGCTGCGCCTTCAGCAGTTCATCGTTCGAAGCGGACAGGCGCGCCACCAGTTCCGCGAGTTGGAAGTTCAATGTGCTCAACTGGTCCGCCTTCGCCTGTGGATCCCTGCCGGCTGAAAGCCGCTTGAATTCGGACGCGATGGAAACCAACTTGTCCGACTGTTCGGTCGAGCGCTGTTCAGCCCCGATGATCACTTGGGTATACAGCGCTATTTTCCGTTCCATGTCATCGATCACCTGCCGTTCGGTCATTTCCTGCAACTTGAGGAAGATCTCATTGGCCATCGCCGCGGCCAACTGCCGGTCCTTGTCCTGCACACTGATCACCACACCGTTCTGGTCGACGATGCGTACAGAAATGGCATCGAGCAGGTCGTTGTTGACCCGCTCATAGCCCAAGGGTTCTGAAGAACTGATGCCGTAATAGTGATACAGATCGAAGCGTTCGATGAGGTGGTCGATCATTTCCGTGGAGGTCGCCCCATGATAGAGACCGGCAAGGCTGGGAGATCGCTCCAACAATGGAATCGACGGGTCGCTCTTTCCTGTTGACTGATCATCGACCAGGAACAGGACCGACGAGGAATACAATGGAGGATCGCGGTACAGGTTGAATGTCTCGATACCACCTACTGCAAAAGCGACCGCGAGGATCCAGTAGCGAACGGCGAAGAAGCGATCCAGCAACGAGCCCTTCGGCGCGATCGCCCACCGGGCGTGTGGCGCACGGTTCGCGCCGGATCCATTGGCGCTCGCGGTTTCTCCAGCGACAGATGGTTCCTTTTCGCTCTTCATGGCCGTGTTCGTTCGGTGCGTGAAGCTTTTCGTTCCATCCAGGGTCACCCTTCATGAGCGAATTGTTCTTTGGCCAATGTATCGTTTCCCCCAGCCTGCGGTCCGGTCATGTTCCGCTGCACCCGGAGCAGTTCCGCGAGTTGTTCCACGGTTGGCCCGAGGAACAGATCATCCTCCGTGCCAGGGAACAGATGCACTGTGACGTGCTTGGCCAAACGCGCGAAGGTGGTGGCGGGATCCGCCGTGTAGGAACGCACGGCATCTTCCGAGAGGTAGAGGACAACATCGCCATCGAGGGTTTGTGGCTTATGGGCCCGCAACGCCATGTCGCGCGCCAGAAAAATGTCCGGCTCGGTGCGTGGCCCCGGCTTGTTGAACGCGCGATGGATCGCGTTCACCGCGCTGGCCCGCATATGCACCCACTTTTGCCCGATAACGCGTATGAAGTATGCGAGCCCCTCGGCGAGACTGCGCTTGGCCCACTCGGCCAGATGCCTCGCATGGCGCTCGCTCGATTCCTCATCCCTGAACCGCGTATATGCTGCGGCATCAACAAGCGTGGGAAAATCCTTCGGGCTGATGGCGAAGAGATCCAGCGGAGCGATCCGCTCACCCTGTGCTCGCAGTTGCCGCGCGGCCTCCAATGCGATGATGCCACCATAGCAATTGCCACCGAGCCTGATCGGCCCGCGGTCAGGCGGATGCAGCGCACGGATGCGTGCGATCACCGCTGTAGCCATGTGTTCAATGGTGGTGCCCGGCGGCCATGGCTCAGGTATGCCACCGGAAGCGATGCAGTAGAATGGTTGCTCATCACCGAGCAATTGTGCCAGCCGAGCGAAGTTCCAACCGTAACCCCCAGGCCAGTCGATGCAGAAGTAGGGTGTGTTCGCACCGGTGGTGCGCAGTGCGATCATGGGGTACGCTACCTCCGGTGCCGAGGACGGATGATACACCCGTCGCAGGAACATTTCCACTGTGGGCGAGGTGAACAGGACCATTGGGGCAAGCAGCCGCCCGATGACCGCCTCGACCTTCGCCACCAGAAGTGCCGCTCGCAACGAGTCGCCACCAAGATCGAAGAAATCATCGCGGATGCCGATGGGTCTTACGTCCAGGACACCCTCCCATAGCGTACACATATCGCGTTCCTCTTGCGTGGTCGGATCACCGTTGGCCTTACGTTTCTCTGTTTCCGGAACCGGCAGCGCTTTGCGATCCACCTTCCCGTGTTCGCTCATCGGGAACGCCTCCACCACGATGAACGCGCTGGGGATCATGTGCGCAGGGAGAACCGTTGTCAAGGTCTTGCGCCAGCGTGCTGGATCCTGTGCGACATCTTCCTTCATCACGAGGTAAGCGACCAGCCGCGCCTCATCGGCTGTGTCCTTGCGTGTCATCGCGAGCACTTCGCGGAACGGGCCAAGGGATCTGAGCGCCCGTTCCACTTCCGCCGTGCTCACCCATTGGCCATTGATCCTATGCTCGAGATCCTTGCGCCCGAGATGGTACAAACAGCCGTCCGCACGCATGGTGCCGAGATCGCCGCTGCGGTAGCGTCGCTTGGTGGCATCGGTGCCATCCTCCGCGAATCGCGCGCGGGTCAGGTCAGGATCACGCCAGTAGCCGGTCGCCAGGAATTCGCTGCGCACCTCGATCTCACCAATTTCACCCGCTGCTACCAAATGCCCTTGCTCATCCACCACGCGCACGTCCATGTCGGGCAGCGGATAGCCGATCGGCAAGCGATCACCGTCCAACGGTGTGTCATGTGACATGCGGAATTGCCGTGAGAGACCGGTCTCCGTGGCACCCAAGCCGTGGGCGAGGATGCAGCTTTCATTGAAGGCATTGCGGAAAATTTCGTGATCCGCGCGGCTCGCGCCATCGCCTTCAAGCCGCACCACACGCACATCAGGAAACCGCTGACCTGCCTCAACAACTCCCCGGAAGATGCTCGGCACGGAATGATAGATGCTCGCGCGTGCTGTCTTCATCCAGTCCGCGAGCCGGGTGAATCCTTCATTGCGGAAGTCGATCGGCAGGAGCGTGGCCCCGTTCAGCAATGCGCTGAAAAAACTGGAGACCGTACCGCTGAACGTGCCGGATTGGATCATCGTCAGCCGATCCCCGGATGCAATGCTCAGCGCGTTCGTGTAACGATGGATGTTGTGCAGCACATTGCGATGGCTATCCACCACACCTTTGGGTTTGCCTGTGGAACCCGAGGTGAAGAAGATGTACGCGGGATCGATCGCCCGCACCGGCATGCCAGGGTCCGTTGTGCGTTGGTGCTTGCTGGGCGTGTCGGGATCGAGCACCCGCTCGGGCGAACCGGCCAGTTGCAGCGCGATCGCGTGGTATTTCGCTTGAGCGATCACCAACTCCGCGCTACTGAAGGTGAACATCTCGCGTACCTGCGCGATCGGATGTGAAGGCTCCAAAGGCACGTAGAACTTTCCCGCCTTCAACACGCCGAGTGTTGTGGCCACCAATGAGGCGCCTTGATCCATGAGCAGCACCACCGGTGCGCTGCCCGAGCCACAGCGATCGAGGATGGCGTTGGCGATCACGTTGGCCCGCGCATCCAGTTCCGTGTACGACCACTCCAGATCCCGCGTCAGCACGGCGGTGTGTTGCGCATGTATGGCCACCTGCTCCGCGAAGCGCGCGCAAATGCTCTGCTCGATAGCGCTCCTCGGAAAACCGGAAGGATCGGCTGTGTTGGACGATGCGGTCATGCTCGTTCACATCGCTGTTGGACATCGAACATAACGCCTCCGCGACAGAAAGTTGCCCGTGCCGAACGTTCAGCCGTGGTACACCCTGGACGAAACGATCAGCCCGTCCTTGATCACCAGTACTTCGCCGACACGCAGGTCCTCTTCGTCGTCCACATGGCGTATGTATTCCATGAAGACCTGCTCTTCATCAGCGGTCAACTTGACCACCTCGTAACGCAAGTTCGGCAGGCGGGCGAACGCGTCCTTCCACCATGCACGAAGTGCCGCCTTCCCTTGGATGAGTCCACCGGTCACAGGCTGACGCGCTTTCAGTTTCGGGCTGTAGTGCAGGGCGTCATCAGTATAAAGCGCAAGCAGTTGTTCCGGATCGTGCGCGTTGAACGCGGCGAACCATGCATGGGCGATCCGTTCACTCGCGTGTTGTGACATTGGATGGGCCGCGAATGTCGGAACGTTGGAGCACCGAGTCGTGCGAAGTGAGGCAGGTGATAGCCGTGATCCGATCGCCGTGACGGCCTGATCGCTGTTCCTATCACGGCCTCGCCTTCGCGATGTTCAGGGGATCGATGTATTCCTGCACGAAGCGGTCGAGGATATCCGGGTCGATATTCGGGAACACGGTGCGGGCCTTCTCCTGCGTGCGTTCGATCGCGCTCCAGATATCCACGGACCTGACCCGGCCGCTGCGCGCGGCCCCGAGCTTGTGGTCCTTCAGTTCGCGATCCTGCAACCAGCTCATCACCGCATCGCGATCAGCGGTATCGGGAAGTGCGCGGCGCTCCATCATAAGCGTGAAACTATGAAGTCCTGGTCCCGCGCCGATGAGAACCACGACACGTGTAGCGACTTCGTTCGTGGTAGGATCGTGCGCATAGCGAGGTTCCGCAGGGCGGTCGGGTTTGCCGAACAACCGCGATCGAAAACTACGAAAGAACGCCTTTCGCTATGAAGGGATCGGCACTTCGGATGCTGGGGGTGGAACCTCTCCTTGCTTGCGGGACGGCATACGGTCCGCTGCCCTGTTGAAGGTCCAATCATACTGCCCGCCGCTGCGGGGCATGGCATGGCACTGGGGGATCAGGTTGAGCATGTTCGCTTTCACCAGTTTCTTCAGGAAAAGCCGGAAGTGATGCCCTTTCTCATGGTCACGTTCTACCAGCTTGCGGTCCGCCAGCATGCCGTAGAGATCGGCGCTGCTCACGTTCACGGCGTGGTTGTTCTCCAGATGCTCCTGGATGGCCTTGCTGATGCGCAGGGCTTGTTGGATCTCGGCGGGGGTCAGTGACATGTGGTACAAAGGTCGTTCATTCCCCGGCAGGATCCTCAGCAATGCTCGTATCAGCAGTTGCCGATCATGGGGGGCCTCCCATGGACAAATCGCTCAGCCGATCGCATCAGTGCGCTGCGGTCGAACGGCTTCGTCAAGAACGCATCCGCATGACAGTAGCGGGCTTCTTGCTCGAGTTGATCGTGGGAATGCCCTGATTGGAGGACAACAGCCACGGGCCAGGTCGGAAAATTCTCCTTGATGGATCTGCGAACGCGTACGCCGTTGCAGGGCATCAACTCCACATCCAGAAAGATCAATGCCGGATGCACGCGTTGCAGTTCGATCCAGTGGGTGGTGATGAACGGGCATTCACATGGTAGCCGCCGCGTTCCAGTGCAGCGGTCATCACCAGCAGCATTTCGGGATCGTCATCCACGATCATGATCATCGGTCCATCTGTTCGGCGCATATGCTGAACAGTCCGGATATAGAGCCATCAAGCTCTTCCTTGAGTTGCAGAATGATCAGGTCATTGTTCATTGCGGGGTGCGAGCATGCGCTCACGCGAGGGAGCTGCGGCGTTGTGGGAGTGTGGATCCGGCCTTCTCTCACTGGTTCGCGCTCTGTTGCACATCCGCAAAGCAACAAGCGATGATCCGCAAACTCCCCGATGGACGATACCGCATCTATGCGAAAGGGCGAAGTAGCATGAGCGACAGATCCAGTATTTCAAGTGGCAATGAGAACCCGCTTCAACGTCGTTCAAACCACAAGCGTGCATGGCTCGCGCCAGGGTTGGGGTGTGATGGTCCCAAGTCGCCCGCTTGTTTTCATACGGGCCGATCGGCGTGGGAGACTTGCGACGGCGAGGGGGAGCATGAGGTACTTGGGAAAACACCCGAGCGCCGGGGTGGGAACGCGGCATACGGATCGCTGCGGAATGGCCTGATCCGATCCACCATGAACCGCCCGCTCTCATCCCTGTTCCTGTTCTGCAGCTTGTCCGCATGGGCCCAGTCAGACCACTTGCCACCACGGCCGGTGGCCATTGATACGCTGTCCAGCAACAATGGCGCCCTCACCCGTGTAGAGAACCAGCCCCAATTCCCTGGGGGCGAGCAGGCCTTGGTGGAATATATGCGCACGAGCATGCACTATCCGGAGGCGATGGAAAAAGCCCGGGTAGCCGGTACGGTGAAGGTGGCGTTCACCATCGCCGACGATGGCCAAGTGCAGAACGCGCATGTGCAGACCGGCATTCCCAATGGAGAAGACCTGAACAAAGAAGCCCTTCGTGTGGTACACGCCATGCCGCGCTGGGAACCGGCCCATGTGTATGGCGTGGCCGTGCCCATGGACTATTTGCTGCCGGTCACGTTCGTCCTTCAGGAGGAACATTGACGGGCTTCTGCTGATCGCTCCCTGTTCCGCATGGCTCCGATGTTGGATGCGCCCGAGTGCGGGCGCTTTGCGCGAGAGGAGGGCGCGGGTCCCCGCCAGCGAGGGCTAGAGCGTGAGGTCGGCGTCGATCTTCCACGTGAAGGGCCGCACGAAGGTGTCGAAAGTGCGCAATGGCCAAGGCGGTAGATCCTTCTGGAACGTCTTGTTGCCTTTCTCTTGCTCGGTCATGTTGCCGGTGGTCACCTTCATGCTGTGCGAGAGGAAGTCGATGCTGCGCCCTTCGCCTTCGCCGGAGGCGCTGTTGTAGGAAACGGCCTCCGCGCCGATGATCTCAAATCCATTGGTGCCATATCGGAACGTGTAGGTATTGCTGTAACGCCATCCGCTCCCACCATAAAAGTATAGCAGGAGCGTTTCGTCCTTTGTTTCCACCCCTTCGAAAGGATCGAACCAGCCGCCC
>JANMKC010000402.1:0-16091 GCA_031371785.1 Flavobacteriales bacterium
CACATCACCGCGAGCGAATGGGGATACCACACCACCTGCCTTCCGGTGACGCCCATCAATGAGAATTCCAACGTCAACATCGTGATGCCGCCCGGTTATGCGGATGATTTCGCGGTGGACTTCGGATGGACCGAGGATGGCAACGCGAGCACCGGTAGATGGGTGCGTGGTGCGCCGATCGGCACATCCGACCAAGGTATTCCGTGCGCGCCGGATGCCGATGTGGATGGCGACTGCTACGATCAAGCTTACGTAACCGGCAACGGTGGCGGTGGTGCCGGCGATGATGATGTGGACGGTGGCTATACGCGGATCACCTCACCGGTCTTTGACGTGAGCGGGATGCCCGATCCGTGGGTGCGCTACTACCGCTGGTGGTTCAATGGCGACGGTAATGGCCAACCACTGGACGATTCACTGCATGTGGAACTCACCAATGGAACGGACACGGCGGAGATCGCCACGTTCACACCCAATGACCCCAGCATGCATGTTTGGGTGTTGGACCAATCGCGTATCGCTGACGCGTTGACGCCCACAGCCACCATGCGTTTCATGGTGCGCACGGCCGATGACTCGACGGGGCATTGGGTGGAAGCCGGATTGGACCGTTTCGAGGTGCTTGCCCATTCGCCTTTCCTGGCGGAACCCACGTTATCACATGATGTGGGCATCGAACTCTTCCCCGATCCCAGCGATGGCAGGTTCACCCTTCGCACGGAAGGGATGATGAACGGCCGCGTGAACTTGTTGGACATGGAGGGCCGCGCGGTGATGGATCCGGTACGAATGGTACATGGTGTTGCGGAGATCGTGATGGAACCCGTTCCGGGGATCTACATTGTGCGCCTGGAGGGAGCGGATGGAGGCGTGCGCACGTTGCGTGCGGTGGTTCGCTGACCGGATCAGCGCTTGGGGTCCGATCCCGCGCAATTCTCCTCGATCAGCTTGTCCACTTCGGGCACGCCGCCGATGATGCGTGCGAGCTGCAGATCGGCGCAGGCCTTTTCCTTTTCGCCTTTGTGCAATCGCAGTATGCCACGCGTGCGCAAGGCGAAGGCATTGGCCGGATAGCCCTTCAAGCTGTGCTCGATGTCCACGAGCGCTTCGCTCTCGCGCCCGAGCTTGAGCAAGGCGTATGCGCGATCGCTGAGCGCGGTGGGTTCGTCCTTGTCCAGCGCGAGGGCCTCGCCATATACGGTGATCGCCTCCTCATAGCGGTCGATCGATGCGAGTTCGAACCCGCGGTTGGTCCAGTTGCCGATGTCCTCCGGTTCGATCGTGCAGAGTGTTTCGAGCACGTGGAGGCTGGCCGCATGGTCACCGAGCGCATCGTACGCGCGGGCCAGCGTCTTGAGCGCTGGTATATCCTCGGTGCGGGTGCCCAATGCTTCGGTGAGATCGGCGACGGCCCCGGAGTAGTTCTTCGACTCCGCGCGTGATCCACCGCGAAGGACAAGGAGCTGGTAGCGCAGTGGTTCTTTCGCGCCATGATCGAGCGCACGGGAGCACAAACGGTCGGTCATGGCGTGGTCCTCCCCGCGGGATGCGTACAGCGCACGCTGATAGTTGGCTTCCAGGTCGAGACTATCGAGTTTGAGCGCCTTCTCCACATCGAGCAGGAAGCGGTCCATGCGTTCCATATAGTACCACGCCCGCGCCCGCGCCGAGTAGCTGGCGGCCGAAGCGTCCTTCCCGATGGCCTGGGTGAACTTGTCAGCGGCTTTCTGCGGGCGGTCGATCTTCAGGAGGCTGTCGCCCTCCGCGATCAGCTGCGCTGCGCTCTGCGCTTGTGCCATGCCGCCGACGAGCGGCAGGAGAAACGGAATGATCGCGGAACGCACCTTCATACGTGGGCAAATGTAGCGGCCCGGTCACAGGCAGGCATCGTGCCACGCACCCTGCATGAACACACCGTTGCGAGTATCTGTCCAACGGCGTGCATCATCAGCGGAAGCGCGCGAGCGGAACGGTATCCAATGGAGCGGAACGCCCGGCGTGCAAAAGGTAGTGGCCGGCCATCGCGATCATCGCCGCATTGTCCGTGCAATAGGCGAAAGGTGGTATGAAGACGGGCCAGCCTTCGTGCGCGCCGAGTTCGATGAGCCGCGCGCGCAGGGCACTATTGGCCGCCACACCGCCCGCGATGCCGACGCGTTGCAGGCCCTGTTCGCGCATCGCGCGGCGTGTTTTCGCGAAGAGATGATCGAGGATCGCTTTCTGCAACGCGGCGCAGAGGTCGGCCAAGTGCGTTGTGGCGAAGCCGGGTTCAGCCGTTTTGCCTTTTCGCACCAGTTCATTGAAGGCGGTCTTGATCCCACTGAAGCTGAAGTCCAGCCCGGGGATGGAGGGCACGGGCATGTGGAAGCGGTCCGCACTGCCAGCGGACGCGTACCGATCAACGAGCGGCCCGGCAGGGTAGGGCAGCCCCAGGATCTTGCCGCCCTTGTCAAAGGCTTCACCCGCCGCATCGTCAAGCGTGGAACCGATCACCAGCATGTCCAATGGGGATCGCACGAGCACGAGCTGCGTATGGCCTCCGCTCACAGTAAGGTTCAGGAAAGGGAATTCGGGGATAGGCCGCTCCACTCCATCGCGGATCATGTGGGCGAGCACGTGCGCCTGGATGTGATCCACCGCCAACAGCGGGATATGGAGCGCTTGTGCGAACGAACGTGCGAAGCAGGCGCCTACGAGCAGCGCACCGATGAGGCCGGGACCTTGCGTGAAGGCGATCCCGCCCAGGTCTTTTTTGTCAACACCCGCTTGTGACAAGGCTTCGCGCACCACGGGAACGATATTTTCCTGATGGGCGCGGCTGGCGAGTTCCGGCACCACGCCGCCCCAGCGGGCATGTACCTCTTGTGTGGCGATCACGTTGCTGCGCACCACACCGTCCACGAGCACTGCGGCAGCGGTCTCGTCACAGGAGCTTTCGATGCCCAGAATGATGGTTGTGGCGGGGTTGGCCAAGAGGGTGCGGCTATTTTCGCCGGTTGGTCCGAAGTTCGCGGAGGAGCGGGGCCGAAACTAACGGAAGCTGAGCGGGAAGAAGCGCATACGGAAACGCGTGTATCGCGTGGTGCGATGGTCCTTGTTGACCATCGTATCGCTGCTGTTCCTGGTAGTGTTGGTGTTCGTGCTGTTGCTCTTTCCGGTGGTGCAAACGTGGATCGCGCAGCAGGTCGGTGCGAAGCTCAGCCGCGACCTCGGCATAACAGTGCGCATCGAACGCGTGGAGCTGCGTCCCTTCGGCCCGGACCGCCTGCATGGGGTGTTCATCGCCGACCTCCGGGGCGATACGCTCATCGCCGCCGACGAGATCCGCATACGCGGATTGAGGATCAATACGGACGCGCACCGCATCGGTCTGCGGCGATTGGAATTGCATGACGCGCGTTTCCGGCTCGATCGCGCGGAAGGCGACCAGCACAGCAACCTGAAGAACGTCCTCGCGAAGCTCGCGAGCAACGATACCAGCGCCGGTGGTCGGGCCTGGGCGATCCGTTGTGCTGAACTGGATATCCGCCGCATGCACTTCAGCTTCAACGATGTGAACGGCAAGGCCCTTCCCTATGGAGTGGACTTCAGGCATGTGGACGTGAACACCGCGGACATCATCGGCCATAATGTGCGCGTGGCGGGTGATTCAGTATTGATCGTGCTGGAGCGGATCAGCCTGCGGGACAGGAGCGGGTTCGCGCTCGACGAACTGAGCGGTGACGCCAAGGTCTCCCCGCGCGGCATCCGCATCGCCGGGATGCGACTCAGGACCAAGGGCAGCGATCTGCGCGGCGAACTGCGGTTCACCTCACAGACGTTCGGCGACTTCGATGACTTCGAAAAGAAGGTGAACATGCGTGTGGACCTTGATAGTTCGCACGTGCAGTTCTCCGACGTGGCGCTCTTCGCCCCCGATCTCCGTGGTGTTGACTTCCGTCTTGGGGTGCGAGGGCACTTCCGCGGCACCATCAGCGAACTGAAAGGGCGCGACATGGACCTGCGCTTCGGGCAGCGATCGCACTTCGCCGGCAATGCTGAGCTCACCGGCCTGCCGGACGCGCCGAACACCTTCATGGTGATCGACGTGAAGTCCTTCAATACCGATCCCGCCGATCTCGCGTCATTGCCCGTGCCTCCCTTCATCGAGCAAGGTCATGTGCGGCTGCCGGAGGAAGTGCAACGCTTGGGCGCGGTCTCTTTCGCGGGGAATTTCACCGGGTTCATCAACTCGTTCACGGCCTATGGCAACAGCCGCACTGAAGCCGGAGCATTGCGCACGGACATCACCTACGAGCGCGACACGATCACCCGGATCTTCCAACTGAAAGGCAGCCTCGCTACGGACGGATTCGATCTGGGCCGTGTGGTGGGCGATGCCACGGTGGGCCTTGTCGCGTGCGACCTCCAAGTGAAGGCCAGCGGAACGAGCGTGGCCACTATGAAGGCCGAACTTCAAGGGCAGGTGCCACAGTTCAATGCGGGCCACTTCAGCATCGGGGGCATCGCCTTGAACGGAAAGCTGGAGAAGAACCTCTTCAACGGAACGTTGCATTGCGACGATCCGGAACTGAAGCTCGATTTCGATGGCCTCGCCGATCTGCGCGGCCGCTGGCCCAAGGTGGACTTCACGGCGAACGTGGAGCATCTCGACCCGCGCGCGCTCGGGCTCATCGGTGGTCATGGCTACAGCGCCATCGCCATGCGCATCACCGCCAAAGGCGAGTTCGCCCCGGACAGTTTGAAAGGATCCATCCGCATGGAGGATGTGAGCTACTGCGAGGATTCGCTGGACCTGGACATGGGCGACATCGAACTGCACAGCGAGCGCGAGAACGGTGAACCCACGTTGCGACTGCGCAGCGATGCGGCGGACGTGGATGTGCGCGGGCCGTTCTATCCGACCAAACTTCCGCAAGCGTTCAAGAGCGTTGTGTACAGCGTGTTCCCGTCATTGCAGAGCGAAGTGCGCTACACGCAGGAGGAGCAACGCTTCACGTTCGATGCACGGATCAAGCGCGCACAACCGATCCTCGATCTCGTTGTTCCTGGTCTGCGCCTGGATAGCGGCACCGTGGCCAGTGGGTCCTTCGACAGCCGCACCTTCGATCTCGGCCTCACCGCTTTTATTCCTTCGATCACGTATGGCCACCTCAGTGGTGATTCGGTGGATGTGATCCTGGACAAGACCATGGATGTGCTCGCGTTCCGCTTCCGCAGCGCGCGCCAGGTGGTTGGGGGCGGCGCGTATATCAGTGGCATCGAACTCACCGGCAAGGCCTACCAGGACGAAGTGCAGTTGCGCACCGGCTGGAAGGGGAGCAACAACGGCACAACGGGCGACCTTGATATCGATGCTCTCGTGCTGAACGCCCATAGCGTTTCGGTGGACCTGAGGCCCAGCACCCTCTTCTTCGGTCGCGGATCATGGAAGAACGACCGCACCGCGCGGTTGCTCGTGGACAGCAGCAGCATCCATGTGGATTCACTGGCGTTGTACAACGAGGGGCAATACGTGCTGCTCAATGGCACCATCAGCAAGGATCCGCTGGCGGCGTTGGATTTCGACTTCAACGACCTGCGTTTGGAGAACGCGCGACCGTTCTATGAGGGCCCGCCGCTGCATGGCCTGCTCAGCGGGAACGGCCGCCTCTTCCGCGCGTATGATCATCCATACCTCCTGAGCTACTTGTGCATCGACAGCCTCGCGGTGGCGGATCAGGCTATAGGCGACCTGCGCTTCGGTGCCACATGGAACAATGCGGAGAACGTGATCGACCTGAACGGCGAGTTGCGCCGCGATACGCTGAAGATGCTCGGATTCTCCGGAAAGCTCGCACCGGGCAAGGAACAGGAGCTCAACGTGGACCTGCTGCTCGATCGCTTCGACCTGCGCTTCATCGAACCCTACCTGCCGAAAAGCATCAGCGACATCCGGGGCCGGGTGAGCGGCAAGATCGATGTCACCGGTAAGCTCGCCGCGCCGCGCGTGCATGGCATCGCTTCCATGGAGCAAGCGGGCCTGCGCATCAATTACCTGAACACGGCATACAGCTTCACGCACACGGTGAAGATCGAGCCGGACATGTTCACCCTCGACGCCGTGGACCTTGTCGATCAGGATGGCAACATCGCGCACATGGGCGGCACCATCATCCACCACGCGTTCAAGGATTGGAACTTCGATGTGTTCGGCCACATGGACCACCTCCTCGTGCTCAACACCGGACCTGCGCAGAACCAGCTCTACTACGGCAAGGCATACGCCACCGGCGACCTGGGCATCAGCGGCTTCGCGGACAACCTGGAGATCAACGTGGACGCGATCACCGAGCGCGGCACGCTCCTGCACTTCCCGCTCGGCGCGAGCCGCGATGTAGGGGGCATCCCCTTCGTGCGCTTCGTACATCCGGGGCAGAACAGCGATTCAGCACAAGCGCCGATCGACCTCACCGGCATTCGCCTCGACATGAAGGTCGGCGTAACGCCGGACGCGCGCTTCGAACTGATCTTCGATCCCACCGTGGGCGACATCATGAGCGGCAGCGGCCGTGGCGACATCGCCATGACGGTGACACCCAGCGGCGAGTTCAGCATGAAGGGCGGCGTGGAACTCACCGAAGGCGACTACCTCTTCACCCTGCGCAACCTGGTGAACAAGAAATTCTCCGTGGATCCCGGCGGCCGCATCACCTGGTACGGCGATCCCTTCGATGCGCAATTGGACATCAACGCCGTGTACAAACTGCGCACATCGCTGTACGACATCATGCCGCCGAGCGATGCGAGCGAAGCCTATAAGAAGCGCGTGCCCGTGGAAGTGCTCATGCACCTCACCGACAAGCTGATGAACCCGGACATCGCGTTCGAAGTGCGCCTGCCCAGTGTGGATGAAGGCACGCGTACGCAAGTGAACACCATCCTGAGCGATCGCGACCGGATGAACAAACAGGTGTTCGGGCTCCTCGTGCTGAACAAGTTCATCCCGGATGCTTCACTGCCCAGCCAGGGCACGGGCACGTTCGAAGCCAACGCGGGCACCACGGCCGCCACAACACTCAGCGAATTCGCCAGCAGCCAGGTGAGCAACGCGTTGGGCAAGCTCACCAACGCGGTGGACCTCGGCGTGAACTACCGACCGGGCAGCACCATCACATCGGATGAATGGGAACTGGCGCTCGGCACCGCGCTCTTCAACGATCGTGTGCAGGTGAGCACCAACGTGGGCGTTACCACCGGCACCACCACCGCTGCGCGCGGCAGCCAGCTGCTCGGCGATTTCAGCGCCGAATACCTCATCACGCACGATGGCAAGCTGCGCTTGAAAGCCTTCAGCCAGAGCAACGACCGCAACCTCAACCAGCTCAATCAGGCGCTCACCACCCAAGGCGTGGGCCTCGCTTACCGCGAAGAGTTCAATACATGGGGCGAGTTCTGGAAAAAATTCACCAACGTCTTCCGCAGCAAGGAGAACCAGGTGGTGGTGGAGTGATCGGGTGCGCAGGGTCCCTTGCCTTGTACGTAATGTCGCACGTTGTTCAGGAGACCTTGCGCGAGCTTGAAAGACCAAGATGAAGGCGGTGATCGCAGATGCAACAGGCGCAGGGGATGCGCAGATAATTAGCTGATCGGTCGATTTGCTGATTAGCGAATGGGCGCCGCACCAACTTCGAAGTCGTGAACAAGCTGATAGCCCTTCGAGGAGACGCGGAAGATCACGGATGATGGGGGACAAGACGAAGATGAAGGCGATGATCGCAGATCGGCGATCGGGGATGATGGGGCAGGTGCCCTCGCACCATAGCTTTGTTGTGCAACACTCCTGAGCCATGACCGCCATACAACCAAAGAGCCGCTTGATCGAATTGGCCGTGAGCGCCTGGGCGCTCAAGTTGAGCGAAGGCCCGGTCGTTCGTGTGCGATCAACCTCCAATCGCTCGGTCAAGAAAGAGTTCTTGACCGGTCGGCGCAAGTGGTGAGCGATCATTCTCTCCGTGGCTCCGGGTCTCCGTGTGAGATTCAGAAGTAGTAGTCTGACATTTGCGCGCAGCAGAACCCACATTGAACATGGAAACGATCACCACCGATCAACTCGAAGTCCTCAAATACCCTACAGGCCGCCGCGATCCCAAGGCGCGGGCCGAAACGCCCGGGCGTGTGGCGGAGTGCATCGCGGTGATCGAAGCTTTCCCTGAGAAACTGCGGGCCGCAGTGCAAGGCCTGAACGATGCGCAATTGGACACCCGCTACCGTCCCGATGGCTGGACCGTCCGGCAAGTGGTACACCACCTCGCCGATAGTCATGGCCAGGCACCGGGCCGTTTCAAGCTGGCCCTCACCGAGGACACGCCGACCATCAAGCCTTACAAGGAAGCGCTGTGGGCCGAGTTGAGCGACTCCATTGCGATGCCGATCGAACCATCGTTGCAGATCGTTACCGGATTGCACGCGCGTTGGGTAGTGCTGTTGAAGAACATGAGCATGGCCGACTTCGAGCGTGCGTTCGTGCATCCGGAGCAGAACAGGACCATCACGCTATCGGAGATGCTGGAGATCT
Source organism: Flavobacteriales bacterium (assembly GCA_031371785.1). Classification (GTDB taxonomy): domain Bacteria; phylum Bacteroidota; class Bacteroidia; order Flavobacteriales_F; family PHOS-HE28; genus PHOS-HE28. Next base: position 8,558 of record JANMKC010000402.1, read on the forward strand.
ACACATGGCATTGCGGGCACCACCTGGCGCACATCACGCGGCTCAAAGAGCGGATGGGGTGGAAGTGACCACTGCTTAGCATCTTCGCGGCCCATGCCGCGCGTCCTCTTCATTGCCAGTCACCGGCCCGACCGTTCTCCCGGTCAACGCTTCCGTTTCGAGCAGTACATCGGGGCATTGGAAAAGGCAGGCTGGGATTGCGACCACAGCCACATCGTTACGGCGGAGGACGACCGGATACTCTACCAGCGCGGCAATTACTTCGACAAGGCGCGATTCGTAGCGCGCTGCCATGCCGTACGGCGCAACGACGCGGCGCGCATGAACGACTACGATGTGATCTTCATCTATCGCGAAGCGCTGATGACACGCAGCATCCGCTATGAGCAGAAGTTCCGTAGCAGCCGCGCGAAACTCATCTTCGATTTCGATGATAGCGTGTGGCTGCCCAACGTGAGCGAGGCCAACCGCCGATGGAGCTGGATGAAGGACGCCAGCAAGACCAGCAAGCTCATTGGCCTCAGCGATCGCGTCTTCGCGGGCAACGCTTACCTCGCGGACTATGCATTGCGGTTCAACCCGAGAACGCTCATCGTTCCTACGACGATCGACACGGACGAATACCAGCCCAAGAAGGGAAGCAACGCTGGACCTGTTGTCATCGGTTGGAGCGGCAGCATCACCACCATCCAGCATTTCAAGTACGCCATCCCTGCGTTGAAGGTGCTGAAGGAGAAGTACGGCGACCGCATCGCCATCCGCGTGATCGGCGACGGCAGCTACAGCGAGGCCAGCCTTGGGGTGCAAGGGCTCCCGTGGAAGAAAGCCACGGAACTCGACGATCTGCGCGCGATGGATATCGGCATCATGCCACTGCCGGATGACGAGTGGGCGCGCGGCAAGTGCGGGCTGAAGGGCTTGCAATACATGGCGCTCGCGTTGCCCACGATCATGAGTCCGGTGGGCGTGAACAGCGAGATCATCCAGGAAGGGCAAGATGGTTTTCTGGCGGGATCACTGGAGGAATGGGTGACGAAACTCTCCCGCCTGATCGAAGATGCCGACCTTCGGCAACGTATGGGCGCAGCGGCGCGCAGAACGATCGAGAACCGTTACAGCCTGCGTGCTTGGAAGGATCGATATGTACACTACTACAACGAACTGATCAGACAGTGATGAACGACACGACCACAGACCTGAAGAAGACCGCGCTCAATGATGTGCATGAAGCGCTGCGTGCCAAGATGGTACCCTTCGCGGGCTACCTGATGCCCGTGCAATACACCGGCGTGAACGACGAGCACCTCGCCGTGCGCAACAGTGTCGGCGTGTTCGATGTGAGCCACATGGGCGAATTCATCGTGCGCGGACCCGGCGCGCTGGACCTTATCCAAAAGGTGACCAGCAACGACGCGAGCAAACTGGCCGTGGGCAAAGTGCAGTACAGTTGCTTGCCCAACACCACCGGCGGCATTGTGGACGACCTGCTCGTGTACCGGATGGAGCACAATGACGATCACCACTACGTCCTGGTGGTGAACGCTTCCAACATCCAGAAGGACTGGGACTGGATCAACAAGTTGAACACCTTCGATGCGAAACTGGAGAACATCAGCGACCACATGAGCCTGCTCGCTGTTCAAGGTCCCAAGGCCACCGCTACGCTTCAACCACTCTTCGGTGTTGATATCGGCGCGATGGAATACTACACCGCGCAGTATGCGGAAATGAAAGGAGTTGGGCTGGTGCTGATCTCCAGTACGGGCTATACCGGTGCTGGCGGTTACGAGATCTATGCGCCCAACCCGTTGGCGGAAAAAGCATGGGAAGGGATCTTCACTTCGGGTGCCGCGTATGGCATCAAACCCGCAGGGTTGGCCGCGCGCGATACGCTGCGTTTGGAAATGGGCTTCTGTCTTTATGGTAACGATATCGACGATACCACTTCACCCATCGAAGCGGGTCTCGGTTGGATCACCAAATTCACCAAGGAGTTCACCAACTCCGTTGCCCTGAAAGCGCAGAAGGAAGCGGGCGTGAAGCGCAAGCTCGTGGGCTTCGAACTGATCGATCGCGGCATTCCGCGCCATGGCTACCACATTCTCGAAGCGAACGGCGACATGATCGGCGTGGTGACCAGTGGCACGCAAAGCCCCTCATTGAACAAGCCCATCGGCATGGGCTACGTGCCTGCAGCCTTGAGCATACCCGGTTCGGAGATCCTGGTCGATGTGCGCGGAAAGTCATTGAAGGCGCGCGTGGTGAAGATGCCCTTCTATCTTCAGCCCACCGCCGCCGCCAAAGGCTAAGGCAGCCAACGAAGTGAAAGCCGCAAGCCAGAACACCGATTACAAGTTCCGGGTCGAAACCTGTTTCGTTCCGGGGCACTTTCCACTTTACTCCCAGGACATGGGCATCGTAGTGGTGATCGACATCCTGCGGGCAACGAGCGCGATGGTCACGGCCTTCGAGCATGGAGTGCGCAGCATCATCCCGGTGGGAACGATCGAGGAGGCGCGCAACTACATCGGGCGCGAGGGCTACATCGCTGCTGCGGAGCGCAACGGCGAAGTGGTGGAAGGTTTCGCCGTCGGCAACTCGCCCATCGCCTTCGCGCAAATGGATCTGAAGGACAAGACCATCGTGATGACCACCACCAATGGCACCAAGGCGATCAACCTCGCTTCGGGTGCGCGCAAAGTGGTGATCGGTTCCTTCCTGAACCTGAGCGCGCTCACCGAATGGCTGATCAAGCAGGATGAGAATGTGTTGCTGCTCTGCTCAGGCTGGAAGGACAAGTTCAACCTGGAGGACAGCGTGTTCGCTGGCGCGGTGATGGACCGGCTTCTCGAGAGCGGCAAGTTCGGACTTGAAGAGGACAGCAGCATCGCCGCGAAATACCTCTACATGGCGGCGCGCGACAACTTCATGAGCATCCTGAAAGCCGCGCCACGGCGCAAGCGTCTCGAATCGCTGAACCTTTACGAGGACGTGAAATTCTGCCTCACGCCGGACCAGACGCGCGTGATACCGATACTACAAGAGGGGGCACTGGTGAGAATGCCATCCTGATGGGTTCACGCAAGGAGGCGGAGACGCATAAGGGTACAACCGAACGGTCGGCTGGCATTCGCATTCTCCGCGTCTCTGCGTCTCCGCGCGCCAAAGCATTCGTTGTTCTTCTTTGCGCGTTGATCGCTTGGCCCTTCCTCTCGCGCGAGGACGCCGGTGCGTGGGGCTTCTACGGCCATAAGCGCATCAACCGTATGGCCTGCTTCACGCTGCCGCCGAAGATGTTCGGCTTCTACAAGCGCCACATCGATTTCCTCACGGACCACGCCGTGGATCCCGACCGGCGCCGGTATGCGAACCCCGATGAGGCACCGCGTCATTACATCGACATCGATCATTATGCGGTACACGGGGCCGACCCGTTCTATGAAGTGCCACGTGCCTGGGACATGGCGGTGAAGAAATTCACTGAGGATACGCTGAAGGCTTACGGTATCGTGCCGTGGCATATCCAGATCGTCTATGGCCGCTTGATCAAAGCCTTCCAACGCGGTGATGTGGACCGTATCCTTTACAACAGCGCGGACCTCGGACATTACGTCGCTGACTCGCATGTGCCGCTGCACACCACCGAGAACTACAACGGGCAGTTCACGAACCAGGTCGGCATTCACGCGTTCTGGGAGAGCCGCATTCCCGAGCTGAGCGCGGAGAGCGATTACGATCATCTCGTGGGGCGTGCCGTTTATTTGGACAACCCGCTGGATGTCGCATGGGAGACCGTGAAGGCCAGTCATGTCGAAGTGGACAGTGTGCTGGGCATCGAGCGCGAATTGGAAAAGCGCTACCCTGCTGACCGCATGTACGTCTTCGAGGACCGTGGCCGAGGAACGATGCGCTTCTACTCGCAGGAATTCACCAAGGCCTACGAGGATGCGATGGATGGCATGGTGGAACGCCGCATGAACGCCGCGATCGTTACCCTCGGCAGCTTCTGGTATTCAGCATGGGTGAACGCCGGGCAGCCGGACCTGGACCGTTTCGAGCAACAGGATGTGAGCGACAGTTTGAAGCAGGTGCTTGCAGCGGAGGAGGAACAAATGAAGATTGCGCGCGAATCGTTGGGAAGGCCGGAGCCGAACGAGTGAGACTGAAAAGCTGAAACGTGAAAGCTGAAAGTTGAAACTTGAAACGGGCACCGCGCTGCCGTTTCAGGTTTCAACTTTCAGATTTCCTGTTTCAATGCTGGCAGTTCAATCACACGTCATCCCATCATCCACCTCCTTGCCGTAGCCGATGATGCCGCCTTTGAGGTTGATGAGGTTCGTGAACCCATAGCGCGTGCTGAGCGCATTGATCACTGCGGAACTGCGCCCGCCGCTGCGGCAATGCACCACCACCGGAACGTCTTTGCGGATCTCGCCAACGCGCTCCACGATCTCGCCCATCGGGATAAGCGTTCCGCCGATGTTGCACAATTGCGCTTCGTAGGGCTCACGCACGTCGATCAGTTGGAATGCCTCATCGGCGTCCTGCATGCGCTTCAATTCCTGCGGGGTGATCTCTTTCATTTTTGTCACAGACTCTTTGCGAGTGATGAGTAGCGAGTGACGAGTGGCGAGTGAATGCCGCGCCTCGACTGCGCTCAGCGCGACAAAGCATTCACTCGCCACTCGTCACTCATCACTCGCTACTCATTCTCATTGACCTGTTTGAGCTTCGCCACCACCTCTTCCGGCAGATGATCGAAGAAGGTGTCGCCGCGCAGGCCGAGCCGCAGTGTTTCCAAGGGGATCACCTCCTCCGCAGGCACGTTGCCGAGGTTCACGTTGGAGCCGATCTGCTTGATGAACCAGGTCTGCTGTGCTTTCAGGGGTGCCTCCCAGATGATATCCTCTTTGGGCACCTTGGCGATGATGCGATGCACGAGCGTGGTATGCGCATGGCCGCTCGGACGGTAGATGCCCACCGTGCCGCTCTCGCGCGCTTCGGCGATCACCTTCCAACTGCCCGCGTCGAGTTCCAACAGCATCATGCGCACCCAGCGTTGTGGACTGATGAGGATGCCGCTTTCCTTGCTCCCCACTTCGCTCAACACGGTGATGTCGCGCGCAAGCGTGTTGATGTATTTGCACTTCTCCTCGTGTGGCAGGTTGATGGAACCGTCGCTCACTTCCGCGCATTCCAGACCGAGCTGATCGATGAGCTTGCGGTATTCCTTGAACATGCCCCGTGCGATGAAGGCCTCGAACAAGGTGCCTCCGAGATACACGCGCATGTCGGCCTTCTGGAAAAGCGCGATCTTCTCCTTCAACCGGGGAGTGATGTAACTGGTGCCGAAACCGATCTTCACGATGTCCACGAGATGACCGCAGCTATCGATCATGTCCTCCGCTTGGCGCACGCTCATGCCCTTGTCCATCACCATGGTGAGGCCGCCCTCGCGTGGTTTGTTCGTGCGCGCGGGGATGTGGGAGAGACTGTAGTTCATTTCCGGTACAGCTCCAGCAGGTGTATCACCTGTGGCATGTTCGCCACATCGGGATAGTGTTCCAAGAGGCTGGCGTAGCCCGCGAACTCGCCCGACAACGCTTCTTCAAGCTCCAGGAGGGCCTGTTGTTCGCGACCGCAGCGAAGGAGATAACTTGCCATCCGGTACTTGTAGCGGGCGTTCAGTTTGTGTACCAGTTCGCATTCCTTGAATTTCTTCAGCGCGGCCTCGGGACCTTTCAATTGAAGAAGAAGGTCCGCGTGGTCCATCCATCCTTCGAGGCTCTGGGGTTCGATGGAGTTCAGTTTCTCGTAGCTCACCAGCGCATCCGCGAAGCGTTCGCTGCGGGCGAGGGAGTTGGCATAGTAGTACCACGAGTCCGGGTTGTCCGGTGCGATGCGCGTGGCGTTCTCCAGGTCGCGCACCGCTTCGGGCAGGCGGTTCTGGATATCCTTCACCACACCGCGCCCTATCCATGCGTCAGCCCAGGTGGGATCGAGGTGGATGCTCTGGTCGTAGTGGATCAGCGCCTGCTCGTAACGTTCCATCTTTTCGTAGCACTCGCCGATGAAGCTGAAGGTGATCGCCTGCGGACCATCGAAGGACAGGGTTTCCTCATAGCAGGCGATCGCATCCTCGTAAAGTCCCGCGATCAGCAGGTTGCGCGCCTTGCTGAAATACGCGCTGGTGAACCGTTCATCGATCGCGATGGAGAGATCGAGCGCCTCGTTGCTTTCCTCCATGCGGTCCAGCTTGGCGAGCACATTGCCGAGACTGTACCAGCCCACAGCGCTGTAGGGGAAGTCGTTCGTGAAGTTGCGGAAGTACACCACACAGGCCTCATCCGCCTCGGCCAGGTCGAAACAATACGCCAATTCGTGCAGCACGGCCTCGTTCTCCGGGTTCAGTTCCACGGCGTTCTTCAAACAAGAGAGCGCTTCGTCGAACTCTTCGAGGTTCTCATGCTCGAAAGCGAGATCGAGATATATGTCGTCGAGTCCTTCCTCCGCGAGTTGCAGCGCGCGCTTGTAATGTTCAACAGCACGGCGGTAGTTGCGTTGCTGGCTGAAGATGCTGGCCTTGTGCAGGTGGATCTCCTCGTTGAAAGGTTCCACTTTTTCCAACGCGTCGAGGATCTCCAGTCCCTTGCTCAACCGGCCCATGCCCATGTGTACCAGCGCTTCGCAGAAGGTGATGTCCACCGAGTCCGGATGCTGGGCTTTGGCGAACTCCAGTACGACTTGGGCCTTTCGCGCCTCGTTGTTGGCGAGGTAGTGGTCCATGATCAGCTCGAACTCCTCCACGTCGAAGAAGCCCGATCTGCCGGGGCCGGTCGTCGCCTCGTACCGCTTTACGCACGCGATCTGTTCTTCGCTGCGGTCAGGGGAGGGGCGGGGGCCTTCGTTCATGCGAATGGGTCTGGAGGTTCAGCGCGAAAGTAGGCATCCACACCCTCAACATGCCCCCATCCACCCAAGCCATGATCTGAACAAGTGATCGTGCGTCATTCCGGGTCCTGCTATTGAAGGAGGCAGGTAATTTCGCGGGCCCAACGCCGATCCCGATCGCATGACATTGATCAGAAGCATCTCCGGTATCCGTGGTACCATCGGTGGTGCGCCCGGCGAAGGTCTTTCACCGCTCGATGTGGTCCGCTACACAGCGGCGTTCGGAACATTGATCAAGCAACGCTCAGGGAAGTCGCGTCCGAAGTTGGTGCTCGGTCGCGACGCTCGGTTGAGCGGCCCGATGGTGGCCGACCTCGTGCGTGGAACGCTGGTGGGCCTCGGCTTCGAGGTGATCGATCTCGGCCTGGCGACAACACCAACGGTGGAAATGGCCGTACCCGGTGAAGGTGCGGACTCGGGCATCATCCTTACAGCGAGCCACAATCCCGAGCAGTGGAACGCACTGAAGCTGCTGAACGAAAAGGGGGAATTCATCAGTGCTGCGGATGGTGCCGAGGTTCTGCGCATAGCCGAGAGCGACTCGTACAACTTCTCACAGGTGGACGATCTCGGCAGCGTTCGC
>JANMKC010000415.1:0-1704 GCA_031371785.1 Flavobacteriales bacterium
CTTGCCCGTGGACGTATCGATTCCGTCCACTCGGACGACCCACTTGTCGCGCTGCTTTCGAACCGTCGGCTGTCCGGTTGCCTTCCAGGCCACGTCTCACCTCCAGCCTCGATCGGCGCGATATCTGATACATCGCTGATACATCGACCTAATTGACTCTGGTGAGAACCAGATCACACCAGGTCAAGATGGTCGGGGTGGGGAGATTTGAACTCCCGACCCCCTGCTCCCAAAGCAGGTGCGCTACCGCTGCGCCACACCCCGAACGGCCAGCAGGTTAGCGGGGGAGCGCCGCCGATCAGGCGCCGGTTCGCGCGGCTGGCATCGCCGAGCCGCGCGTGTGGACGTCGCTCGCTCAGCTCGAGAAACTTCGTCGTGGGGGTTGCGCGTTGGTGTTGGTCGAACTAGTGTTCGTGTCACGCCGGTCTTCCCCTCGGCTGATCGCATGCTGGTCGTGCCAGATGAACGTGTTGTTCTCGTTGTCGTGAGGGGTGGTGTGGTGTCGGTCGATCTTGTGGTGTTGGTGCGGTCGTTCTCGTGTCTGGTGTCAGCCTCGATCACCGATGACGTGACCGAACGCACCCGCGACTCCGTCGAGTCGCTGCTCGTCGACGCGGCACGGGTGCAGTCGATGCTCGACACGGTTCGCTTGGCTGCCGCCCGGCAACTGGAACGTCTGGCGGACCGTTCGGCGATGTTGGATCCGGCCGAGGTGCTTGCCCGTCATGGTCGTTCGAGTGGGCGCCAAGCCCGCCAAACGGTGCGTCGGGGTCGGGTCATCGATGACATCCCGCTGTTGTCCGATCTGTTGGCTGATGGGGCGGTGTCGGTCGATCATCTCGATGTCATCGCCCAGGCCCTGTCGCGCCTCGAGCCCGACGAACGCGCTGTGCTGGCTGGTGACAGTGCATGGATCGCGGCGATCGCCGCGCGCAGCACCCCCGAAGCCTTGGCGCGGGCGTTGCGGCAACGGGTCCGGCAGTTGTCGACCGATACCGGGGTGGCCCGGTTCGAGCGGCAGCGGCGGGCGACCACACTCAGGTTCTGGAACGACCCCGACACCGGCATGTGCCGCCTCGCTGGCGAGTTCGACCCCGAGAACGGTGCCCGGCTCACCACCCGGCTCCGAGCGATCATCGACACCCTGCTCGCCGGGCCGTTGCCCGAGACCTGCCCTGATGATGACCGCAAACACGGGCACCTCACCGCCCTCGCCCTGCTCGAACTCCTCAACAGCGTGCCCGGCGCCCGGTCCGGGAGGGGTCAGGCTGAGTTCTTGGTGATCATCGATCAACAAACCCTGTGGCACGGGGTTCATGCAGGGTCGCGGGTCGAGATCGATGGCGGGTTCGAGCTGCCTGTCGAGACGCTGCGCCGTCACGCATGCACAGCGAACATCATCCCGGTCGTGCTCGGCGGTGACGGTGTCGTGCGCGATGTCGGCCGGGCACAGCGCATCGCGACGCCCGCGCAACGACGATCGATGCGGGCGATGTACCCCACCTGTGCGATCCCCGGTTGCGACACCGCGTTCCACGACTGCCAACTCCACCACATCCTGTACTGGCGCAACGGCGGCCGAACCGACGAAGACAACTTCATCCCACTCTGCCGAAAACACCACCGAAACGTCCACGAAGGCGGCTGGCAACTCCACCTACGACCACGCGACCGGATCCTCACCATCACCCAGCCCAACGGCAC
>JANMKC010000426.1:0-2284 GCA_031371785.1 Flavobacteriales bacterium
TAGCTACGTCCATGAGAAAGCCGGAATGGGCGCTACGAAATTTCGTAGTGCATTGATCGTGAAGGGTTTTGTTCGGTACTAGCGGTCCGGATTGAAAACATTACGATCAGATCGGTCCCCGAAGGATCGGTGACTTGAACAGCCGCGACTTGATTGAACAGGGCAGGGCGGCCGAACCGGCATCTGGCCGGCCAGTCGCGTCGCCGGTTCTTATTGGTCCTGGAACTTCCTTCGGATCCTACTCAGCCGGAACCGCTTTGGGCGTGCAGCTTCCGCAGTTGATGGCCTTGTTCTGCTGGATGCGAAGGGCACCGGCCTCCTTGATCTGTTTGGTGAAGTCCAACTTGCTCTTGGGATCGAGGTAACGCTCCATAGGAGTGAGCCCGCCCAAGGAACCGTGTGGTCGGAGGGAACCGTAATCGTGTATGCAAAGCTCCACCACGCGCTGCACTCCGGCGAGGGTAGTGGGCTTGTAGTGTCGCAGGTAGACCTTGAGGATCTTATTGATCGCTTCGATCGGCGAGTTGGAAAAGACGATGTCTTTCAGGGCGGTTATCTTCTCGATCAGGGGAATGGGGACCGAGGCGATGAGCCCGTCCACCAGCGCATTGTGGTTCTCGCTACCGCCATCGGAAACGAGTATCGCCTTCACATCTTCCGGGTGGTGGAGCTGGATCATCGCAATGGCCTTGGAGAGCGCCTCCACCACATGCAGCGCATGCTTGGTGATGGCCACATGTGCGCCCAGAATGGCCTTGGAAAAATTGTCAGAGACCAGGACGATCGCGGCTTTCACGTTGGGCTGGAACTCATAGAAGGTGGTATCCACATGCAAGTACTCATTGGGTCTGGCGGCGCGCAGGCCAATGGTTTTGCGCGGGTGCTCAGGGCGCTGGCGCTTCAAGCCCAGCAGGCGACCGTACTTGTAAAAAGTGCTCTTGGCCATGCGCAGGCCACCATTGCGAAGCCCTTCGAAATACAAGCTGACACCAGGCCAGAGGACCAGGTCAGGATCATCAAAGAGGGCCTTGATCAACTCCACCTCTGGCAGGGCCAATTGCAGCGGATTCCTTTTGAAACAACGCTGGAGCGGAGAGATCCCGCACTTGAATTTGATCTGTGCGATGCGGTCGTGGAAGGCCGAAGAAGAAAGGTCCACGATGCGAAGCGCCTTGCGTCGGGGCATTACCGTGAAGAGAAGTTGCACGGCATTGATCAACCGTTCAGCGTGCTGCTTCTGCCGATGCAACGTCGGCAGCAAAAATTCGGATACCTGCACCCACGCCTTGGTAAGCACGATCACGGTACTACGCAAGCGTTGGTACCGGGAAAGCAAGGCGTGGAAGTCGAGCGCCTCTTGGTGCATGGAGCGCAGCTCCTGGCCTACCAAGCCGGAAAGATCCAGCTTACGCCAGGAGGAAGCGGTAGAATGCGGGACCAGGGCACGCAGGTGCTCGGGCACCAGATTTTCCTTGCCAATGGCGAAGAGGCAGATCAGCGCGGAATCATAGCGGTTGTAACGCAGGGGAGCAGATGAGGACATAGGCAAAGCAAGGAGAAGACCCCCTGCCCGCTACCGCTGGTCTTCCCGCCGCTTCGCGCAGTTCCACCGTTTACACCGGGCGTCTATTGGCTGAATACTGTGACTCCGTCTAGTTGCACAGCACCTCCACCGTCTTCCTCGCCACCCGTATCCCGATGGCCACGCCCATGCCGCTGAGCCCGGCGGCCACTACCATGCGCGGAGAGAGATGCTCCACCAGTGGTGTCTTCCCTTGTGAGCGGAAGCCCATCACGCCGCTCCATCGATGCGCGATGGTGAAGTCATGATCGGGAATGATCACCTCGCGCAGCAACTTTTCCAACGCCTCTTGGATCTTCGGCGTCACGGCATCCGCTGTCGTGGTCTCAACGGCCTTGTCCAAGTGGCGGCCACCTCCCAGCAGCACTGCTCCCTTGAAGTCGCGGAAGTAGTAGTAGCCTTCATCGCAGTGGAAGGTACCCTTCAGCCTCAAGCCATTTATCGGTGCTGTGAGCAGCACTTGTCCACGCGCGGGCACCACGTCGGCATGGGGCAGCAGTTCGCGGAGGTAGCCATTGGTAGCGATCACGACCTTGTTTCCGCGCAGTGCTGATCCATCGTTCATGCGCAGCTGCACGCTTTCCGCCTCTTCATCGAGACTACTGACAGCGCTGTTGAAGGCCACCTGCACGCCGGCGGCGCTCACTTTCGCCAGCAGCGTTCGCATCATCGCGCCGGTGTTGATCGGCCCTTCCAGATCCG
>JANMKC010000480.1:0-1589 GCA_031371785.1 Flavobacteriales bacterium
CATCAAAACGTCGGTCAATGCGTGTCTTTTTTCACTCGATCCGACCGCTGCTTCATTTCCGAACACGGGCGGCGCGGGCAGTTTCGATCTCACGATTCCGGCAGGTTGTAACTGGACGGCAACGCTCAGCAATAGTTTTATTTCGTTCGCTTCGACGAATTCAAATACGATCACCGGTTTCGGAAACGGAACGGTTTCTTATAATGTCGCGCCGAATTTCGGCTCGGCGCGAACCGGGCTGATTACCGTTTCGGACGGTTTCAGCTCGCGCACTTTCCAGATTCAGCAGGGTTCGGGCTGTCCATTTTCACTGGCTCAAACGAATGTTAATTTTACGGCTTCGGGCGGAAACGGAAGTATCGCCGTCACTGCCGGAAACGGCTGCGTCTGGAACGGCGCGACGAGCGCGAACTGGATACAGATCACTTCTCAGAATCAATCCGGCAATGGTAATCTGACCTTCAATGTTTTGCCGAACACGACGAGCGCGCCGCGCAACGCGAATATTACCATCGGCGCGCGAACTCTGACGGTTAATCAATCCGCCGTCGTAACGGGCGTGACCGCATTCGATTTCGACGGCGACCGCCGCGCTGACGTTTCGGTTTTCCGCGACGGCATCTGGTATCTTTTAAATAGCACGAGCGGTTTTTCGGCGGTTCAGTTCGGACTGGCAAACGATAAACTCGTTCCCGCCGATTACGACGGCGACGGCAAAACCGACGTGGCGATTTACCGCGACGGCGTTTGGTATATTTTGCGAAGTTCCGACAATGCCGCACAGATTATCCGGTTCGGGCTGTCGAACGATAAACCCGTTCCCGCCGACTACACGGGCGATGGGCGCGCCGAAATCGCCGTCTTCCGCGACGGCGTTTGGTATTCGTTTAATCTTGCCGGTAATCAGACGAGTATTTTCCAGTTCGGTTTGGCAAACGACAAGCCTGTTCCGGCTGATTTTGACGCGGACGGTAAAACCGATTACGCGGTTTATCGCAGCGGCGTTTGGTATATTCAGCGTTCGACCGCCGGATTTTACGCCGTGCAATTCGGACTGGCTAACGATATTCCGGTCGGCGGCGATTACGACGGCAACGGATTTGCCGACATCGCCGTTTACCGCGACGGTATCTGGTATCAACTTTTAAATCTGCAAACTTTTTACGCCGTCCGATTCGGTCTGGCAAATGACAAACCGGTTGCGGCGGATTATGACGGCGACGGCAAATCCGACACGGCGGTTTTCCGTCAGGGCATTTGGTATATTCTGCGAAGCTCGAACGCGCAGGTTTCATCTTTGCAGTTCGGTCTGGCAAACGATAAACCGATTCCAAACGCTTTTGTGCCTTAGAACGCAAATCAGGAAGTTAAATCGGAACGCTGAATTTAACTTTTTAAAAGCCGTTTCGTCCGGCTAACGTATTTACAAATCCGACGATTTAATGGCAAAATCAAATCTGTATGAAACGCCTTTTGTCTTTTCCGGTTTTAATTTTCTTGTTCGCGGCTTTCGCCTCCGCTCAACAACGCCCGCTTTTGACGGAAGATGTTGACACGACACCGGAAGGTGCGGTCAGAATTTCGGCTGG
>JANMKC010000486.1:0-3053 GCA_031371785.1 Flavobacteriales bacterium
GCAGCCCTTCGCGTTTGTCCTCGTTGCTGCTGGCGGCCATCACGAAAGTGCCATCGCCCAGAGCGTAGGTGGTCTGAACCAGCAGGGTGTCGTTGCGCACATTGTCGTCCAGGATGGGCAGATCGAGCTTGTGCCAATCGCTGGCGGTTGTGTCGACACCACCGTTGGGGACCGCCGTGATATCCGCAGGCAATCTCACGCTTCCTTCGCCGCATGCGGCGAACAAGGCGATCAGCAGAATAACCGGCACCGATCGCATCATTCCATCGGAACAACGGAACCGCTGCCCTCCACCTTGCTGCTTACCTGTGGCTTGCCACGGTAGCGAACGTTTCCGCTGCCCTGTACGTTCGCGTCCAACTCGCTGATCGCCGTAACGTCCATGCCACCGCTGCCTTCGATCCGCGCTTTCACCTTGTTCGCACTGAGGCCTTGGGCATGCACATCCCCGCTGCCTTCGCTCTTCGCGTCCAGGTCCGTGCAGGTGCCGTTCAATGTGATACTGCCGCTGCCTTCGGTCATGACCTCTACTTCCTTGCCGTTCATGCCGGTGATCATTATGTCACCGCTGCCGCTCGTGGTGAAGCTCAGCTTTCCATCGATGAAGACGTCGTCGCTGTGTACATCACCCGAACCATCGGTGGTGATGCTGCTCAATCCGGGGGTTGTGATCCGTACGTCGACCTGCCCCCTTGTCGAATAACATTTCTCCGTGGCGATCTCCCACACGTTCCCGCTAACAGCGGTCTTCATCATGGCGACGATCTCCGGTGGACCAGTGACCTCAACTCGTTGCACATCGCCCTTCACCACTTCCACATCGATGGATCCGGAGTTCGTGATCCCGGTGAACGCGGGCACCACCAGTTCTTTTGTGATCGGCGATCCGTTCGCGCTGATGCAATGGGTGCCGATGCCACAACCCGCTAAGCAGGTGATGGCCAGAAGTGCGATGACGGTTTTGTGGAACATGTCCTATCGGTTCAAGTACACGTCGCCGTTGAAATTCATATCCTTCACCGTTAGCGTGTAGAAGTAGGTGCCCGGTATGCACTCTTCACCGGCGAAGTTGCGCCCGTCCCATGCGAGGTTTCCGCCCATGCTCTCAAAAACCTTCTGGCCCCAACGATTGAAGACGAACATGCTGGTGCATGATCCGAGCGAAGCACCGGGCACCTCGCCGGGCTGACCGCCGATGGTGAACAGATCGTTCTTGCCATCGCCGTTCGGGGTGAAAACGTTCGGCACTTCATAATGCACATTGTCCTGGAAACTGCCCGGCGTGTAGGTCTGGGTATAGGTCGCCGTGCATCCGAAGATGTCGGTCACCGTCAGCGTTACCACGATGTCGTGCTCATAGAGGAAGAGGTGTTGTGGGTACTGTTCATTGCTGGTGCTGCCATCACCGAAATCCCATGCCCATTGTGCCGCGCCGGAACTCTGGTCGGTGAAGAACGCGCGCAGGTTGGCGCAGGTCGGTTCGAGGCGAACAGTGAACGCCGCTTGTGCCACCCCTTGCAGTGAAACGAGTACCTGGTCATGGCTGGTGCATGTGTCGCTCGAAACGATCAAGGTGTACAATGTGGTCGCCACAGGTGTGGCCGTGGGGTTCGCGCTGGCGGTATCGCTCAGCGTGGCTACCGGTGACCAATGGAAGGTGGTGCCCGGAATGGAAGTGGGGTTGCCGCCGAGCACCACCTGCTGGCCGAAGCAGATGCTTTGATCCGCGCCAGCATCGATCGGCGGGTCGGTGCTAACGTCCACCAGCATCGCGTCGCTCGCGCTGCATCCGTTGCCATCGGTGATGGTAAGGGTGTAGGTCGTTGGGTTGTCCGGGGATGCCAATGGGCTGAACACGCCCGCATCACTCAAGGAATCAGCGGGCACCCAACTTGGTGTGCCACCTCCACTTCCCTGCAATTGCACATTGAAGCCGGGGCAGAGGTACCGGTCCGTTCCAGCATCCACGCTGGGGAGGCCGAGCACAGTGACAACGATCGCGTCCGTGTTGTTGCACGCATTGCCATCGGTGAGCGAAACCGTGTACGTCGTCGTTACCGCAGGCGAAGCCACCGGGTTGGCGATGTTGGGATCGCTGAGGCCGGTGACCGGGCTCCACGCGAATTGTCCGGTACCCGTTGCGTTCAATTGCACACCTCCGCCCATGCAGAAGCTGGTGTCGTTGCCCGCGTTCAATGTTGGGATCGGGTTCACCGTTACAAGCACGCTATCGATCGCGCTGCATTGGTTGCCATCCGTAACGAGCACGGTGTAGGTGGTCGTGCTCGCTGGTTGCGCGGTGGGATTCGGTGCGGTCGCATCGCTCAGTGTGGAACCGGAACTCCATTGGAACGTGCTGCCGGTGGGGCCTGTCGGGTTGCCGCCGATCGGTGTGCTCTGGCTGAGGCAAATGGCCATGTCCGCTCCGGCATCCGCGGCGGGAAGTTGGTTCACCGTCACGGTCTGCGTCGCTGCGCCGATGCATCCGCTCGCGTCCGTTACGGAAAGCGTGTATGTGGTGGTGGTAGTTGGATAGAACAATGGGGCCGCGATGTTCGGGTCGCTGATGCCGGTGTTCGGTGTCCACGTGAACTGTGTGCCGCCGCTGCCGGTGATCTGTGTGGTATCGCCGAAGCAGATGACGTTGCCACCGGAGAACTGCACGTTCGGGTTGGTGATCGTGACCGATACCGCTGCGGTATCCGGGCAGAGCCCTCCGAAGCCGGCGATGTAGGTGTATGTCCCGTTCTGATCGACCGCCGGATCGAAGACATCGGTGTGCGACGTCAGATCCGGTGCGATCCACGTGCCGCCCGCATCCGGCGTTCCGTTCAGCGAACCGAGCAAGTTGAAGGCGGTTCCACTTCCGCAAATGCTCAC
The DNA here is from genome assembly GCA_031371785.1 of Flavobacteriales bacterium. Classification (GTDB taxonomy): domain Bacteria; phylum Bacteroidota; class Bacteroidia; order Flavobacteriales_F; family PHOS-HE28; genus PHOS-HE28. Next base: position 2,881 of record JANMKC010000486.1, read on the forward strand.
ACTGCTCGATGTTCCCGCGTTCGCCGAGGTCACTTCAACCACAGCGACATGGCCCGTATCGTTCGCACAAGGCGCACTGCCGGGAACGACGTACACGTATGTGCCCGCAACCGATGTCCCCGGAATGTAGGTCCCGTTCGAAGCGCCGCCGATCGGGTCCGTCCAAACGCCCG
>JANMKC010000002.1:0-1854 GCA_031371785.1 Flavobacteriales bacterium
GCGGTGAGGACCACAGGCTTGTCCACATGGATCTGGGCCAAGCACATGGCCGTGTGCGCGATGATCGCGGTTATGGCGAGCGCGTGCCTCATCGATCGTAGCAGCAACGTGATCGGAAATTCACCGTGGGGATCTGGCGGCTTCCAGCGCGGCAATCGCCTGCGGTCGACGTATCCGTCCAGCCCATGTTCTTCGCCATGTTGTTGTAGTTCGCCCCGCTGTCCACCCATTCGTAGTCGCTCACCGTGGCAACGAACGCGGGGTATTTCAAACACCCTTGGAGCCACTCCTGGAAACCGCACAGCCGTGCGCCGTGATCGTTGCACCAGTTGTTCGCCGCATACCAGTTCAAGGTGTCGTTCGGCTGATCGGCGATGCACACGTCGCGGCTGATCGGCGAGTAGCCCGTGGGGCAGCCGGGATACAATTGGTTCACCACTTGGAACGCGGCACCATCATGCACCACCTCCACCGGGATCCCGGGCTTCAGGTCGGCGCTGTCGAGCGGAGCGTTCACGTTCTTGCGCAACGGCACCGGCCCCAAGCCGTCGATATTCAAGGAAGCATCGCCCGTGTTCACCGATCCCGCAACGAACGTGATGCGCAGCCCCGGAGCGTAGTTCGTCAACGCCGGTGTGAGCGAGAGCGTGAGCGCGTTCGTTCCTTGTGCTTGTGCGAAGGAGGTGGCATCACCTCGATCGGCATTCGCGGATGCACCGTCCGAAGGCTGTTGAGGAACGGCAAGTCCGGTGATCTGGCGTTGGTCCGCGTTCGTTCCATCCAGTACGATGCGCGTGGGCACCTGCCATTGGGCGCTGGCACCGAGCCCGACCGAAAGGGCCAACAGGCTATGGATCCAACGCATCATGGTTGAACGAAGGGCAGCGTGATCGATCCGTTCACGCGCAAGTAGTACACACCCGGCGCAAGGTGGAATTCCGGAAGCGCGTGCCTGCCGGCCGTCCAGTTCGTCGTCATGGAAACGTGGCATGTTCCAAGCGGACCATAGACTTCCGCCAAGTGCGCGATCCTCCCATGCGGAACCTGCAGGGCGAGTTGTGTTCCAGGGGAGCCGAGCAATGTGAAACCGGCTGCGGTACGATCCTCGTGGATGCTGTTCGGCAGGTCCCCCTCGAAGGTGGTGAACAGCCCTATGCTGTCGAGTCCGCTGGAGGTTACGGTGCCTTGGCCGATGTTCACATTGCTGGGCAGGTGCCACCAGATATCATCATGCGCATGGATGTGCAGCACCTGATCCGCTTCAACAATACCGTTCAGCTCGGCCGGTTCGTAACGGAGCGCGAGTGTGGCGTTCAACCCGGAGTTGTTGGCAGGGGAGATATCGATCCAGCGCGCGATGGACGTATGCCCGGAATAATCAGTGTACGGGATGTGGCCGCGCAGAACAGTGGTGGCTCCCAGCGATGCGTTCGTGGTGATGATGCCGCCAAGGCCCGCAGGATCCGCCGCGATCAATGGCGCGGTGAATGTGCGTGCGGTCCTTTCGGTGCCTGCGCCGGTAATGGCCGCACCTGGTGCTTCGTTCAGCTCGGTTGCCGGACCCAGAATGATCGAACCATCGTTCACCACGCTGGCACCCGCTTCAATGGACCAGGTCAATGATGTGTCGATGCGTAGCGATGTTCCTGCATCCAGCATCATGTTCGTTCCGTTCAGCGTCGCCATCTGCCCGTACAGGCACGCGCATGATGGCAGGGCGGTGAGCAGGAGAACGAAGGCGCGCATACCGGTAGGGAACGGTGCGGAAAGATAGACGGCTATCGTTTCCCGCCGGTCTACATTCGCCGCCACATTCCACGCGCATCATGGACATCAGAGCAATGCTGGCCGACC
>JANMKC010000007.1:0-4274 GCA_031371785.1 Flavobacteriales bacterium
GCTCTCGCTCGGTGAGCGCTACGATGTGAAGGGCATGAGCCCTTGGTACAAGCTGCAATTGTCCATCGCGCGCAAGCTCGTCTTCAGCAAATGGCGTGAAGCGCTCGGCGGCGAGGTGCGGTGCGTCGCAAGTGGGAGCGCCGCGCTGCAACAACGCCTCGCGCGCATCTTCAATGCGGCAGGTGTTCCGTTGATGGAAGGCTACGGCCTCACCGAGACCAGCCCGGTGATCAGCGTGAACGACGCGCGCAACGACAACCTCCGCTTCGGCACCGTGGGCAAGCCCATCCGCGACGTGCAGGTGCGGATCGCGAACGACGGTGAGATCCTCGCGAAGGGACCCAATGTGATGCTCGGCTACTATAACGAGCCGGAGCTCACCCGCGAAGTGCTCGATCCGGACGGCTGGTTCCACACCGGCGACATCGGCGAACTGACCAGCGAAGGTTTTCTGCGTATCACCGATCGCAAGAAGGAGATCTTCAAGACCAGTGGCGGCAAGTACGTGGCCCCGCAGGTGATCGAGAACAAGCTGAAGGCCTCGCGTCTGGTGGAACAGGTGATGGTGATCGGCGAGAACCGCAAGTTCCCCGCAGCGTTCATCGTTCCCAATTTCGAGGCGTTGAAGGACCGCTGCGCACAAGCGGGCATTCCCTTCACCTCCCGTGAAGCCGCCGTGTGCGAACCCCGCGTCATCGCGCTTTTCAAGGAAGCCTTGGACACCGTGAACAAGGACCTCGGCCATTGGGAGCAGGTGAAGAAGTTCGCGCTGCTGCCCACGGAGTTCACCATCGATGGCGGAGAGCTCACACCCAAATTGAGCCTGCGCAGGAAGGCGATCCTCGCGCAACGTTCGGCGCTGGTGGAAGCGCTTTACGCGGGCACGTGAGCTGGCACAGGCTCCTACTTTAGCGCACCTTAACCCCCATGTGATGCGCGCGTTACTTCCCGTCCTCGCCTGCCTGTGCGTACTCTTCGCCGCCTGCAAGAAGGAACCCGGTGTGGGCGGGCAGGCGGAGATCCGTGGCTATGTGCTGCGCCAGAACGTGAACGGCCTCGGTGCCCCCATCGGTGATGCCTATCCCTACCCCGAAACCCGCGTGTACATCGTGTACGGCGATCACGATTTCTATGACAACGATGTCCGCACCGGACCCGATGGCCTCTACGTTTTCCATTGGCTGCGAACGGGGAACTACAAGGTCTTCACGTATGGCGAATGCTTGGGTGCTGATTGTCCGAGCGGCCAAGTGCAGCTCCTCAGCAGCGTGACGATAAAGGACAAGAGCGAAGTGGTGACGGTGCCCACGATGATCGCCAAGAACTTCCCTTGAAGCAACCGCGTTTTTCCGTTTTGGGTGTGCTCTGCCTCTGCGCCTGCACAGCTTTCGCCCAACGCGAACCGTTGGCCATTCCCAGCAAGGATGCGGAGCTTTGGATGAGCGCGGGCTTCGAGGCCAAGCCGTTCAAGAAAAAGAGCGGACAGGTCTATGAGTACAAGTTCAAGAAGAAGTTCAGGGTCGCGGGCGAACTGGGTTATCGCGGTGATGAGAACCTCTCCAACAGCAAGGTGTTCTACACCGTGCTTGGTGTGCGCTACCGCTTCAACAAGTTCATCCGTGCCGGTCTCGAGCACCGCTACAATTTCCGCGACAAGTACACGAACAATTCCCACCGCATCGATGCACAGTTGAACATAGCAGTTGATGTCGGCCACCTCTCCTTCGGCTACCGCATGGTGATGCAACATGAGTTCCTGCTCGTGTTCGACTACCGCGACATCCTGCGCAACCGCTTGTCCGTCGGTTACCGGACGAAAAAGTTCCCGCTGGATCCGTACATCAGCATGGAGACCTTCCATGTGTTCCACTACACCGGCGATCAGTTGATCGGCCTGCGCTATGAACTCGGCGCGGAGGTGGAATTGGCCAAGGACCATTCGATCGATGTTTCTGTCCGCCACGATCGCGAGCAGAACATGCCGGGCTTGAAATACCGTTGGATCTTCTCCGTGGCCTACGAATTCAAATGGAAGCGATGAACCGTTCGCCTTTGTTCACACGCGCGGCGCTGTTCTTCCTGCTCTTCGCTGGCGGTGTCACCATCGCCTACTTCATGCTGAAGCCGGACGGAAAGCTCCCGGTGTACCATCCTTCACAGCTCGATCCGCGGCTTGTGGACAGCAGCGTGCGCAACGAGGCCGGCGAGCACCACATCAGCGATTTCCACCTCATTGACCAGAACGGCGACAGCGTTTCGCTCCACACGGTGAAGGGCAAGATCCTGCTCGCGGATTTCTTCTTCACCACCTGCGGAAGCATCTGCCCGAAGATGAGCGCACAGCTCGAACGCGTTCAGGAAGCCTTCAAGACCGATGACCGCGTGATGCTCCTCTCCCACTCCGTGACGCCGGAGATCGACAGCGTACCGCGCCTGAAGACGTATGCCGAAATGCAACACGCCGACCCTCGCCACTGGCGCTTCCTCACCGGCGACCGCCCGCAGATCTACCGCCTCGCGCGCCAGAGCTACTTCGCCGCAACGAGCAAGGGCGATGGTGGCATGAACGATTTCGTACACACCGAGAACTTCGTGCTCGTGGATCCGCAACTGCGCATCCGCGGGTTCTATGATGGGACTTCGCCCGAGGATGTGGACCGGGCGATGGGGGATGTGCGGAAACTCCTGGAAGAACAGCGTGAGTGAACACTGGTCGGTGATCTGCACGGATCCAATGACCACTGATAACCGCCCACTTCCCGATCCGATGGCCTCTACTTTCGCGGCGTCATGCGCAAATGGTTCGATCGCTACTACGGCTCGCTCCGGCAGGTGAAGCTCGGCTATGTGCTGCTGAATCTCTTCAACCGGAAGAAGCTGAAGCATGCGAAGGCGATGTACCGCAAGTACGGCATCCAGCGCAGTGTGCTGCTGCCGATAAGCAGCGAAGCCTTGCCGAAGAACATCACCGATGCGCCTTGGCTCGACGCGCCGGACGCGATGGAAAAGTTGATCACGAACGGGGGCTTGAAGCGTTTCGATACGTCAACACGCGATGCCTTGATGCACTGGCCGGAGAACGGCTACGTGATCCTGCGTGGTCTGTTCAGCAAGGAAGAGGTCGCCGCGATCAACGCCGAAATGGACCGCCTGATCCGCGACAAGGTGGTGGACTTCAACTTCACCGGGCGCAAGGTGATGTTCGCCTTCCATCATAGTGAAGTGCTTCGTAAGGCCGTGCATGACCGCCGCATTCTCGACGTGATGGACTTCCTGCTCGGGAAGAAAGTAAAGGTCTTCCAGAGCATCAACTTCCTTACGGGCAGTGAACAGGCCGCGCACAGCGACAGCATACACATGACCACGCACCCGCTCGGTTACATGATCGCCGCGTGGATCGCTCTGGAGGAGATCACGACCGACAATGGCCCGCTCGTCTATCACCCCGGAAGCCACAAGCTCCCTTATCTCCTCAACGGTTCGTTCGATCACGGTGGCAACCAGTTCGTGATCGGTGAGGATGCATACGCCCACTACGAGGAAGCGGTGGACAACGCCATCGCCGACGGCGACTTCGAACGCAAGGAACTGATCGTGCAACCCGGCGATGTGCTGCTCTGGCACGCGAACCTCCTGCATGGCGGAAAGAAAATGACCACGCCCAACGCAAGTCGCAAGAGCATGGTGATCCATTGCTTCGCCGATGACGTGCTCTGCTATCATGAGCTTACGCAGCGCGTGGCGATGATGGAATGAAAAGGCCCAGGCGCAGGACCAGGAGCAGCGCTGATCCCGCCCCTGCTCCTGCGCCTGCTCCCGCTCCCGCTCCCGCCCCTGCATCGTGCGCCGAAGCGCCTCGCGAAGGCGTGGCCCCTGTCCCTCTACTTTCGCGCCCCCATGAACTGCCTCTCCGTTGAACGCCTCGCCAAACGCTATGGCCCGCGTGAACTTTTCAAGGATGTTTCCTTCGGCCTGGAGAAGGGCCAGAAGACCGCCATCGTCGCGCGCAATGGCACCGGCAAGAGCACCTTGCTGAAGTGCATCGCCGGGCTCGAAAAACCCGATGAAGGCAAGATCACTTTCAACAAAGGACTGCGCACCGGCTACCTGGACCAGAACGTTTCCATGACAGCCACCCACTCCCTGGTGGACGAGATGCTCGACCAGGACGACCCGGTGACGAACGCCATCCGCGCTTATGAGCACGCGGTCGAGCGGCACCTCGGCGATGAAGCGCTGCACAACGCCATCGAACAGATGACGGAGAACAACGC
>JANMKC010000034.1:0-20168 GCA_031371785.1 Flavobacteriales bacterium
TGAGGTGGCCGAACTGGCCAGCATGAGCATGGAACTGCTCACCATGGACCACTGGCTCCTGATCTACCCCGACCCGGCCGACCTCAAGCGCGCGAAACGGGACCAGTTGGAACGCGTGCTCACCATCCTTCCGTGGGTGGCCACCGTGGATGCGTTCCAACATTGGATCTACGAACATCCCCAGCATTCGCGCGCCGAACGAACCGAAGCCTGGCTTGCCACCCACCATCGGTTCGGGGGCAGCACGGTCAGTTGGTCGGGGCTTGATGATCAGCGCGCGTCGCTCTGGCAAAAGCAGTTGCACATCTTCGAGGTGCCGTTCTACTACATCGAATATGGTATCGCGCAACTCGGTGCTATTGGCGTATGGCGCAATGCGCGGCGCGATCCCAAGCAAGCGGTGCAGCAGTACATCGCCGCCTTGAAGCTCGGTTACACGCGCCCATTGCCGGAGATCTACGCCACGGCCGGCGTGCGTTTCAGCATGGATGCCGCCAACGTGCGCGAACTCATCTCCTTCGTTTCAAAGGAACTTGATGGGCTGTGAACCGCATGGCCTGAGGAAGTGTTCCATCACAAGGTCCGCTGCCATCAGGTGGACCTCGCGCGCCACGTGATCCTATCTTGCGACGATCGTGATCGTACACACCCAATGAAGAAGACATCGCCCCTCCTCGTCCGCCTTGGATCGATCACCGCGCTGTTGGGTACGGTCACCTTGTTCGTTGCATGGAGCAGCGCTCGCATACCGGAACCGAAAGCGTTCCATTCGCCGGTAGAACTTGATGCCTTCGAGCGCGGGACCGGACTGCCCACCGGACAGAACACGTTCTTCAAAGCGAGCGCCACCTGCAATGGTTGCCATGGGCACGATCCGGGCGGCAATGGGATGGTGACGCAGGATGGCGGCGAGGATGTGAACGTGGTGGATGACTGGCGCAGCACCATGATGGCCAATTCCGCGCACGATCCTTTCTGGCGCGCCAAGGTGAGCCACGAAACACAAGTGGACCCCGCGCACCAGGCCGCATTGGAAGACAAGTGTACCAGTTGCCACGCCCCAGCCGGACGGCACGACAAGCACATGCTCGGCCTCGGTCCGTATTCCATCGCCGAACTCGAACAGGACCCCATGGGTATCGATGGAGTGAGTTGCGTGCCTTGCCATATCCAGAGCGCGGACAGCATCGGCCATCGGTTCTCGGGCAACCTGAAGTTCGACACGCTCAACCGCCCGCTTTATGGTCCTTATGTGGATGTGTTCGCGCCGCCGATGACCAGCTTCGTCGGGTACGAACCCCAGTTCGGTGCGCAGATCAATGATGCCGGCCTCTGCGCTGGGTGCCACACGCTGGCCACGGAAACCGCGGACCTGAACGGCGACCTCACCGGCGGTGTGTTCTTCGAACAGGCCACATACCACGAATGGCTCAATTCGAAATTCAACAACAACGAGCACCCTGTTGATGGCATCACCTGCCAGGGCTGCCACGTGCCGCGCATCGATGACGGCGTCGTGCTATCCGCGAACTACCTCTTCCTCACCCCGAAGAGCCCCTTCGGACTTCACCATTTCGCCGGGGCCAACACCTTCATGCTCGGCATGCTGAAGGATCACATCGATCCGCTCGGCCTATCCGCCAACGAGACCCAGTTCGACAGCACGATATCGCGCACCGAACGCATGTTGCGCCGCGGGTTGCTCGTGGAACCACACATGGCCTATCGCGATGCTGATACGGCCTTCATCGACGTGATGCTCAGCAACCTCGCTGGTCACAAGTTCCCCAGCGGTTATCCCGCCCGCCGCGCATGGGTGGAACTGGTGGTGACCAATGCCAGCAATGACACGATCTACCACAATGGTGGATGGAACAGTTCCTACGAAGTGATCGGGCATGATGCCCTTTGGGAGCCACACCACGATGTGATCACCGCGCCCGATCAAGTGCAGATCTACGAACTGGTGATGGGGGATGTGAACGGCAACAAGACCACCACGCTGGAGCGCGCCGCAACGAAACTGAAGGACAACCGCCTCGTTCCGGAACTCTTCACAACGCAACACTACAGTTACGATACCAGCACGATCGCCAACGTGCCGCCTTCTGACATCGACTTCAACCATGACGACATGGGCGTGGAGGGAAGCGGCACGGACATCGTACACTATCATGTGCCGGCCAATGGCTACATCGGGCTGATGCATGTGCATGCCAGTGTGTGGTACCAGAGCTCACCGCCGAAATGGATGGAGGAGATGTTCACCTACCATAGCGCGGAGATCGACACCTTCCGCACCATGTACGAGGCAGCGGACAATACGCCCTTCCTTGTAGCGCAGAACCAGTTCGACGACCTGAGCGTGGGTGTGGATGATCTTGCGGAACTCGGTGTGCGCATCGCACCCAATCCTGTGCGCGATGGCATCCTCACCTTGCTTGGGCTGAACGAACGCGTGCTGGAAGTGGTGGTCTATGATGCTTCCGGCAAGCGCATCGCGCGGCGCGGGCCTTCCGGGGATCGCGAATGGCGACTGCGCCTGCCAAAAGAGGCCGGTACCTGGATCGTAACCATACGGACGCGCGCGCGCCTCTTCGTTCAGAGGGCCGTCTCATTCTGACCGGTACTCCAAGCACGCAACTTCTCATCTTGGCCAACATGCTCACCAGACCTTCTTTCATCTTCCTTTCCGTAAGCATTTCGTTGTTCAGCGTTCCCGCCTCAGCACAGAGCCCAACGATCCAGTCCGCGATCAATGCGGTGAGTATCGATTCGCTCGTCCTGGATGTGCGAAAGCTCAGCGGCGAACTTCCTGTGGACGTGGGCAACGGGCCTGAGTTCATTTTCTCGCGCAACGATGTCAACGCCGGCAATCAACTCGCATCGGATTGGCTGCAGCAGCGTATCACCAGCATGCTCGGAACGCCCGTCACACAGGCATTCCCGCCCAATGGACAGAACGTGCTCGCTTACAAATGGGGAGCGGTACACCCCGAGCGGAAGGTGATCATCTGTGCGCATTATGATGACATGCCAGCCAGCCCGTCCGCAGCGCCAGCGGCTGATGATGACGGAAGCGGCACGTGCGCGGTGCTTGAGGCGATGCGTGTGCTCTTGCCGTATTCCTTCGAGAACACGATCTGCTTCGCCATGTGGGACCGGGAGGAGATAGGTCTGCTCGGCAGCCACTATTTCGCTGCGGGCCAAGCGTCCAACGATGACAGTCTGGTCGCTGTGGTGAACATGGACGCTATCGCCTATGACGGCAACGGCGACCGCCACATGCGCGTGCATACGAAGCCGATCGCCAACAGCATCGCCATCAAGGACACGGCGCTGGCGGTGAACACCATCTACGGCATCAACTTGCCGATCACCGTGGTGAACCCCGGACTATCCTATAGCGACCACGCATCCTTCTGGTCAGAGAACTATGGTGCCATCCTGATCATCGAAAATTGGGAGGGCGACGCGAATCCGCACTACCACACCAGCTCCGACCTGCTGCAGTACTTGGATCAATCCTATTGGGCCGATCTTGCCAAGTTGGCCATTGGCACTACCGCAGCGCTGGCCGTGCCTTACCAGAACACCACCGTTGTAGAGGATCGCGTTGCCCACCGGCTGGACGTTTCCGCATACCCGAACCCGACCACCGGAACGACACGCGTGCAATGGAGCGTACCCGGAGAACGGACAACGATCTCGTTGTATGACGCGCTCGGGAACCTCCAGCCTACAATAGCCGAAAGCCTGCTCCCGTCGGGCAAGCAGGCTTTCGAACTCGATCTGCGATCGCTTCCGCCCGGAGCCTATGTAGCACGCCTCACCATAGGCGACTTGCAGCGCGCGGTGCGCTTGGTGCGGATGCCGTAGGTCACTCTTTCACGAACGGCCGCTTCAGGTCGCGTCCTTGCGCATCCGTCAATCGGAGCACGTAGCGGCCGGTGGCAAGTCCTTGCAGGTCGATGGTGTTGCGTTGCCCTGCGTTCAATGTTGCGCTCCGGAACAAGCGACCATCCACCCCGAACACGTCGGCTTCCTTCAGCGCGCCGCCATCGAGATCCACGGTCAACTGGCCGCTCGCGGGCACTGGGAACATCACCAGGCGCCCCAGGTCCGTCACCTCCTGGACACTTTGTGGCAGGATGACGAGTATGGTGCCGTGCTCGGTGGCCGCGTGGCTCTGTTGCGTGCAATGATAGCCGTACAATCCGGGAATGGTGAAGGTGTGGGTATAGTCCAGATCCTGGGAGGGCTGGCCCGAACTGAACTCCTCGGGGTTGTCCGGGAAATCGTCGTGCATGCCGTAGGCGTTATGTGTGCCGCTCACTCCGAACCAATGCACGTGGTCACCCACATTGATGGTGATGTCCATCGGGTCGTAGTATGGAAGCACTGTGGAACCCGGCGCGAGGCTCCCTCCGGCCTCCACATCCACGGTTACTTGGGCCATCGCGGCCATGGGCAGCAGGGCGATCAGCGTAGTGAGAGCATTCATCCGTTCGGGTTTGTCGCAAATAAACGGGCAATTGGCGCTTCCATCCGCAACGGATCCGACCGAACGGGAGATCCCAACGACCGGACCGGCGAGCTTCAACGTCCGGTGCCGAGCTGCGCATCGATGTAGTCCAGCACTTTGGTGTACAGGTGTACCCGATCCTTGCCGCGCACATTGTGCGGATGGCCGGGGTACTCGAAGAAGTCCAACTGCACGTTGTTGTCAATGCAGTTCTTCAGGAATTTCAGGCTGTGTTCAGGCAACACCGTATCGTCCTGGTTGCCATGGATGATGAGCAGTTTGCCTTTGAGGTTCTTGGCTTTGTCGGTGTGCTGCGTCAGTGCATAGCCGTCCGGGTTCTCCGCCGGGGTATCCATGTACCGTTCCGTGTACATCACTTCATACATGCTCCAATCCATCACGGGACCACCGGCCACGCCGACCTTGAAGGTATCCGGTGAGCGCAACATGAGCGCTACGGTCATGTGCCCGCCGAAGCTCCAACCATGCACGGCCAACTTCTCCGCATCCACGTAAGGCAATGACTTCAGGTACTCCACGCCGCGCAGTTGGTCCTTCACTTCGGTGATGCCGAGCTGGCGGTGGATCACCTGTTCAAGATCGCGCCCGCGGTTCTCGCTGCCGTGGCCGTCCACCGTGAACACGAGGTAACCGCGCTGCGCGGCATACAGCATCCACAGTGACGCGCCACCGAGAAAGGAATTCGTGACGAGCTGCACATGCGGGCCATTGTACACATACACGAGCACGGGATATTTTTTCGCGGCATCGAAGCCTCGCGGCTTGATGAGGCGCGCGTTGAGCACATCCCCGTTCTCACCTATCACCTTCACGAACTCGGCGGTGCCCACGTTCATACCGGATAATGGATCCTTGCTGTTCACCAAGGTCTTCAACACGGTGCCTTTCGCAGCGTCGATCACTTCAGTGCGGCCCGGCACGGTGAGACTGCTCCACGTGTCGATGAGGAACTTTCCATCCGTGCTCAATTGTCCGCTGTGCGTTCCGGCCTCGTGCGTGAGGCGGATCGTTCTTCCGCTCGCGAGATCGATCCGGTAGACATGTGTTTCCATCGCACCTTTCGGATCCTTGGCGTCGATCACGTCGGTGCCTTCCACGAAGAGGTTCGTCTCTTTCGCATCCAGGCCGATGATGTTCTTCACTACCCATGCGCCCGTGGTCAGGGGACGAACACCGCCTTTGCCCAGGTCGTACAAGTAGAGATGCGGCCAGCCGTCCTTCTGGCTCCAATAGATGAACTGCGACGGCGTCTTCTTGAGAAAGTTCAGCGTGTGCAGCGGCTCCAGCCATTTCTTGTCGTCCTCTTCGATCAATGTCTTCAGCGCATCACCTGTTGTCGCGTCATATTCCACCACGCGCAAGTGGTCCGTTGCGCGGTTCAGGTGGATGATGAACACGTACTTCCCGCTCGGATCCCAACTGATGTTGGTGAGGTAATCATCCGCCGCCCCGGTCGTCTTCAGGAACACGGTCTTTTTCGTGCTGGTGTTGAACACACCGAGCGTTACGTGGTGGCTGGTCTGCCCTGCCATCGGGTAGCGGATCTTCTTGAAGGTGCTGGGCTTGGCCGTGATATCCTCCAGCATGTATGGCGTCACCATGCTCTCGTCCATCCGGTAGAAGGCGAGCTTGTCCCCGGCAGGGCTCCAGAAGGTCCCTTTGGTGATGCCGTATTCTTCGCGATGCACACTGCGGCCGCTCACGATCCCGTCCGCCCCGTCCGTTGTCACTTGTGTGGGTGTGCTCGGATCGATGCCTGCGACATAGAGGTTCTCGGCCTGGGTGAACGCTACCTTCTGGTATTGCTGATCGTGATCCGCGCGTTCCGCTTCCGTAGGAAGTCGCAAGCGAAGCACGAGCGTTTTCTTGGCCACGTCATAGCTGTACACGCGTTCACCAGTTGCGATGAAGAACTGGTCGGCACTTGTCCAAGTGATGTCCGGCAAACCTTTCAAGTGCTCGTTTTCTGGCAGGCTCTTGTTCAGCTCGGCCAGTGAAACAATGGGCATGTCGGTCATTTTCCCGATGCCGTTCTTCATCAGCACATCGTCCTTCACGTAGCAGTACGTATCCGTTCCCGGGATCCACTGAAGCCCGTCCAGGTGTTCCGGCGCATAGTCGCTCCAGCTCTTGGTGATCGCGTCCTTGAGCGTGAGTTCCTTCAGCTTCTCTTGGGCCGAAGCGAAGAAGTTGGACGTCGCGAGGAGAGCGAGAAGGAATGCGCGCAGCATGGTGTTTTTGATATGGAAGTTGCGAAGATGGCGAGCGGAACGACGCGCCGCTCGGAACGTGGACCGACCGTTGCCTATTGGGGCGGACCGAACGCGGGGTTGCTGAGGAAAGTGCTGTCCGTTAGCGTGCGCAGGAAAGCCACGAGATCCGTTTCATCCTGTGGGGTCAAGTTCACCAAACCGTCCACCCAAGGTGCCATGTGCGCATCGATATGCGGGCTGTTGATCTGCACATCATGGGCATAGAAGTGTACCACGTCTTCCAATGTCGCGAAGCGTGAATCGTGCATGTAGGGTGCTGTGGCCGCGATGTTCCGCAGGGTGGGTACCTTGAACTTGCCGATATCGAACGGATTGCCGGTGAGGCCGCCGAGACCGGGATCCACAGGGTCAATGTCCAGCCCGTTATTGCGCATGCTGTGGTCGAAGAGCAACGGTGGCCGATGGCAATCGACGCAGTGCCCCCGGCGATAGAACAGATCGATGCCGTGCTGTTCCTGTGCGTTCAACGCACTGCTGTCATGTTGGTAGATGAAGCGATCATAGCGTGAGTTGAACGACACCAACGTGCGCTCGAACTGGCTTATCGCATCCACAACGAGCGTGCTGTCGATGGTGCGTGTTCCGAAGGCCGCTTCGAACATCGCTTCGTAAGCCGGATCCGCTTGCAACCGCGCTTCGACGACCGGCCAACTGTTGCGCATCTCGATCGGGTTCGCCACCGGACCATACGCCTGTGTTTCCAGACCGCCAGCGCGGCCGTCCCAGAAGAAGCGATGGTCCCATCCGAGGTTGATGATGGCCATGGCATTGCGGTGGCCCACCGCTTCATTGGTGCCGATGCTGAACGGGCGCGGATCGCTGAACCCGTTCGCCTGCACATGACAACTGGAGCAGCTCTGCGTATAGTTGTCGCTGAGCACGGGATCATGGAACAATGCCCGCCCGAGCGCGATGCCCTCCACCGTGAGCGGATTGCTGTTGTGCGGCACGAAAGGGCCCACGGAATCGATCACCCATTGCGGCAGCGGCACCTCGAAGGGTGTGGGACCGGTGCTTCCGGCAGTATCGCCGGGCACGGGAACATCCTTGCGGCAGGCCGCCGCGAACGCCAGAACGAGAACGGTGATGAACAATGAGCGGGATGAACTCTTCATCGCAAAGGGTCAACGGGTCCGCAAGATGGTGCGAAGCGCTGTGCGTAGTGCCGGATCAGGCGCCAAATGACGCGGAGGGCTTGGATCTCAAATGATGTTCACCTCGCGCTCCAGGTCCACACCGAAGCGCTCATGCACACTTTGGAGTATGCGCGTACTGAGGTCGAAGATCTGCTGGCCTGTGGCACCGCCGTGGTTCACGAGCACCAGCGCCTGATCCTTGTGGACACCATAGCCGTTCTCCCGAAATCCTTTCCACCCGGCCTTCTCGATCAATTGACCAGCGGCAAGTTTCATTTGGCCGTCCGCTGCCGGGAATGTCACCAGGTCGGGCAGGATGATCCGGATCCGTTCGGCTTCAGCGTTGGGAACGGTGGGGTTCTTGAAAAAACTTCCGGCGTTGCCGAACACTTTTGGATCCGGGAGTTTGCTGCTGCGGATCGCGATCACCGCATCGCTCACGTCCTTGATGGTGGGGACCGTGATGCCACGGTTTTCCAGTTCGTTCCTCAGGCTTCCGTATCCCACGTTCACCTGCGGCTTCTTGCTCAGGTTGAAGGCCACACGCATGATCACGAAGCGGTCGCGGCCTTCGCGCTTGAAAAAACTTTCGCGGTAACCGAAGGAGCAATCACTGTTGCTGAAGCGGACCACTTCGCCATCGCTGATGCGCAACGCTTCGAGATGATCGAACGTGTCTTTCAGTTCCGCACCATAAGCGCCGATGTTCTGCATGGGGCCTGCGCCCACGCGCCCGGGAATGAGCGACATGTTCTCCAGTCCGCCCCAGCCCTTGTGTACGGAGTGCATCACGAGGTCGTGCCAAACCATACCTGCGCCCGCGCGGAGCGTTATGCGGTCCTCGTTCTCGGCGAGCACCTCGATCCCTTGCACATCGTTGTGCAGCACTAGGCCCGGCCAGTCGCGCGTGAAGAGCATGTTGCTGCCGCCCCCGAGGATCATGCGGGGGAGACCTTCGAGTTCCGGGTGCGAAAGCAGTTTCCGCAACTCCATGTCCGAACCGAATTCCGCAAGTGCGAGCGCCCGTGCTGGAACGCCGAACGTGTTGAACGGCGTGAGGTCGGCGTTGCGTTGAATATCCATTCCGGTAAGGGCGGCGCAAGTTTACTGGGGGCATCGCGTTTACTTTGACCGCATGCCTTCCCTGCGCCAACGCGCCGTTGTTAGTGTTACCAACGATCTGGTGACGGACAATCGCGTGCATCGCACCTGCATGGCACTGGTGGAGTTGGGCTATGATGTGCTGCTCATCGGAAGAAGGCTGCGCTACTCGCCGGACCTTGAAAGGCCGTACCACACCAAGCGCATGCGACTGCTCTTCAACAAGGGGCCGTTGTTCTATGCGGAATACAACCTGCGACTTTGTTGTTGGTTGTTGGTTGCTCGTTGCTCGTGAGCAATGATCTGGACACCTTGCTCGCCAATTTTCTCGCATCGCGCTTCCGCGGAAAGAAGCTCGTGTACGACACGCACGAGTTCTACACCGAAGTACCAGAACTCATGGATCGCCCTGCCGTGCGGAGGATCTGGCTCGCGATCGAGCGCTGGACCTTCCCGAAGCTGAAGACGATCATCACCGTGAACCAGAGCATCGCGGACGCATACAAGGAACGCTACGGCAATGATGTGCATGTGGTGCGCAACATCCCCATGAAGCGCGACCTCGGCCCGTTGCCCTCGCGCAAGGAACTTGGTTTGCCAGAGGACAAGCATATCTTGATCATGCAGGGGGCTGGCATCAATATCCAGCGCGGGGCGGAGGAAGCGGTGCTGGCGATGAAGGAACTTCCGCAATGCGTGCTGCTGTTCATTGGTGGCGGTGACGCGTGGCCAGTGATCGAACGCATGATGAAGGAGCATGGCTTGGGCGATCGCGTGCGGCTCCTGGACCGCTTGCCGTACGAACGCATGATGGCCTATACCCGCAACGCGGATCTCGGCCTCACGCTCGACAAGGACACGAACCTCAACTATCGTTTCAGCCTACCGAACAAATTGTTCGACTACTTGAACGCGGGCATTCCCGTGCTCGCGACCGACCTCCCCGAAGTGGCGCGTATCGTGCGGCAATACGATGCGGGCGTCGTGATCCCCGCTCCGGATCCTGCTTCCATTGTCTCCATGGTGAAGGCGTTGTTCGCCGATCCGACACGCGTGGAACGCCTTCGCGCCAACGCTACTTTCGCCGCCCGCGAAATGGACGGGGAGAAGGAGTTGCAGAAGCTCATCGTAGTGCTCAAGAACGCGTGACCGACAAGCACCTTCATATCGTCAGCTTCGATGTTCCGTGGCCAGCCAACTATGGTGGCGTGATCGATGTGTACTACAAGGCGAAGGCCCTGCACGACATCGGCGTGCGTGTCCACCTGCATTGTTTCGAATACGGCCGGGGGCAAGCGATAGAGCTTGGCCAGGTCTGCGACACGGTCCATTACTACGAGCGGCATACGGGCAAGCACCAGTTGCTGAACAGCCTGCCCTACGTGGTGGTGAGCCGCCGCAGCGATGAGATGGTGGATCGCCTGATCGAGGATGATCACCCGATCCTGTTCGAGGGCCTGCATTCGTGCTACCATCTCGGGGATGCGCGCCTCGCCTTGCGGAAACGGTTCGTGCGCACCCACAACGTGGAGCATGACTACTACGAAGCATTGGCAAGGGCCGAGCGTGGTGCGTTCAAACGCACCTACTTCAGCAATGAGGCGAAGAAGCTCAAAAAGTATGAACCCGTCCTGAGCGAGGCGGATCACATCCTCACCATCTCGCCGAACGACCAGCGCTACTTCGCGACCCACTTCCGTGGTGTGAAACACATCCCAGCCTTTCACCCCAACGCGCGTGTGGAGGTGCCATCCGGCCTCGGTGATTTCTGCCTGTATCATGGTGCGCTCGGCGTGCCGGAGAACGATCAGGCCGCGCTCTGGTTGGTGCGCGAGGTCTTCAAGGGTTTGCCCATCCCCTTGGTGATCGCGGGCAGCGGAGCGAGCAGCGAATTGCGCGGCGCGGTGGCCAAGGCGAACAACGTGAAGTTGCGCGAGAACATCCCTACGTCAGAGATCACCGAACTGGTGCAGGCCGCACAGGTGAACGTGCTCCCGACCTTTCAAGCGACCGGCATCAAGTTGAAACTGCTCCTATGTCTTTTCGCTGGCCGCCATGTGGTGTGCAATACACCGATGGTAAAGGACACGGGTCTTGAAGGGTTGTGCCATGTGCATGACGACCCCGATCGCATGCGCCTGAGCATACAGGCGTGCATGGCCCAGATCGCGGATGGCGCCATGATCGAGAAGCGAACAGCGTTGATGGAATCCCGTTTCAGCAACAAACGCAACGCCGAGTCGATCGCGAAACTGCTCCGGTAGTCAAGCCTTGTCGCTGCGGACTACATCGCGGCGGCGGCGCTCAGCTCCAGCAGCTTTCCTTCCTCGCAACGAACCACGCGCGCATTCAACTTCTTCATGTGCGTATAGTCGTGGGTAGCCATGATCACGCTGCTGCCGCTCTGGCTGATGATGTAGAGCAGATCGAGGATCTCCTCGGTGGTCTCGGGGTCGAGGTTGCCGGTGGGTTCGTCGGCGAGGATGAGTTCCGGATGGTTCACGAGCGCTCGCGCGATGCTCACGCGTTGTTGCTCACCGCCGCTCAGTTCATGCGGCATCTTGTATCCCTTGTTGCCAAGACCCACTTGCGCCAGCACTTCCTGTATCCGCAGGTCGATCGCCTTGTTGTCCTTCCAACCTGTGCTCTTCATCACGAACACCAAGTTGTCGTTCACGTTCCGATCGCTCAACAATTGGAAGTCCTGGAAGACGATGCCGAGCTTGCGGCGCAGGTAAGGCACTTCCTTGCGCTTCAACTTCCGCAGATCGAATCCGCACACGCTGCCTTCGCCCTCCACCAGAGGAAGGTCGCCGTACAGCGTGCGCATCAAACTGCTCTTACCACTGCCGGTGCGGCCAATGAGATAAAGGAACTCGCCTTTGTGTACTGTGAAGTCCACGTTGTTCAACACGAGGTTCTCCCGCTGGAAGATCCGCACGTTGTTCAGTTCGATGATGGGGGAGGGTTGCATGATCGGATGATCTGGGGTTCGGGCGATCGTTCCGTGTGAGGCTCCTTTGTTATCCAGGATAGTGAACGAACACAAGATCGATCTCTTCAGCCAAGCGGCGCAGTCCTTTGTCTGCTGTCATGAAAGGCATTCGACGGACAATGGCTGTTCCGGCGATGATCGCGTCAGGGGTTTTCAGCCTGTACACGCGACGCAGTCGAACAGCTTCATCCTTAACGACCTCGCTGATGCCGTGAATGGTACAGTCCGGCAGGAATTCCGCTACTTGTTCGCGATGCCGGTCATCCGCTCCCCTGAACGACCTCAATTCGATCTCGGTGACGAAAGAAATATGGAACTCCCGATAGGCTCGAATGTCCACCTCATTGAGAGGACGTACCCCGGCCAGGAATTTGATCACGGCATTGGTGTCGAGCAGAACGCTCCTACCATTCATCACGCATCTCCTTCAACTCCTTCAATGCCCATTTGTCCATGCCGGGAACGGAACCGAAAAGATGCCATGCGGTAAAGACCTTTCCCTTCCGACGCTTGCCCACTGGCTTGCGTCGTGATCCAGCGGGTCTGCGTTTGGTGATGACCTTGCTCATGACTTGGCGAAGATAGACCCCGGCCATCGTGACCGTGATCCGGCGCAACGCGTTTTCCACAGACAGGCCAGTCAAAATTCCGACGGGCGCTTTCGCGTTCTATTCGGCAGGATGATCCTTCCCGCGCCAACACCTCCGCGTGGATAAGTGCATGCGCCCATCACAAAGCCCCGCGACCAGCCCCGGCAACTTTGATCCCCTGATGATCCATCCCTTGCGAGCGATATCCATGCGCTTCGGCCATTTTGTTCTCTGCGCGGTCGGCGTGATCGGCGCTGTGGCCCAACGCCCGGCCCATTACGACCAGGTCAATGCCGATCTCGCGCATGCCCACGAGCTCTTCGACATGGCCAAGTACGGCGCGGCCCAATATGAAATGGAGCGCGTGGTCGACCGCATCCGCGATCCCCATGATGTTACGCGGATCGAGGCCGAGTTCTACAGCGCGATCTGCGCCGTGCGCCTCTTCCATGACGATGCGAACCGCCGATTGCTCGGCTTCATCGACGTACATCCGGAGAGCTTCCACGTGGCGGCAATCAACCTGGAGCTCTTCCGCTACTACTTCAACCAGAAACGCTGGAGGGATGCGCTTCTCTATGCCGCGAAGGTGAACGACATCGATCTTGCAGGAACGGACAAGGACGAGTACATCTTCAAGCGCGGCTATGCGCTCTTCCAGGACGGCCGCCCGGATCCCGCGCTCGTGGAATTCGCCAAGGTGAAGGACGGCAGCAGCGCGTACGCTACATCGGCCACGTACTACGCCGCGCACATCAACTACACGAAGCGGAACTATGAGACCGCGCTCGCCGGATTCGAGAAGCTGAAGACCGACGAGGCCTTCGGTCGCTTGGTACCCTACTACATCGCGCAGATCCAATTCCTGCAAGGGCACTACGAAGCGCTGCTCGAATACACCAAGCCCCTGCTCGCGGACCAGGACGGGACCAAGCGCAAGGGGGACATCAACCGCTTGGCGGGCGAGGCATACTACCGCACGGGCCAGTACAAGGAAGCACAGCCTTACTTGGAGAAGAGCATCCAGCGTACCGGCGTGGAGCGTGGCGATCGTTACATCGCAGGCTATGTGTTCTACAAGAACGGCGAGTACAAGAAGGCGCTCGACCAATTGAACCTCGTGACCGGTGCGGGTGCCGACGTGAAGGAGGACAGTCTCGCGCAACTCGCCGCCTACCACATGGCCGATTGCTACCTGCAGATCAACGAGAAGAACTATGCGCGCAACGCCTTCAAGCGGGCCTACGATCTGGGAAAGCCGCATGGCCCCGATCCATCGGGGGATCCGAAAGTGACGGAGGATGCGCTGTTCAACTATGCCAAGCTCGCTTATGAACTGAGCTTCGATCCCTACAACGAGGCCATCATCGCGCTGCGCGACTACATGAAAGCCTATCCCGATTCACCGCGGCACGACGAAGCGCAGCAGTTCTTGTTGAACGTCTTCCTGAAAACGAAGAACTACGAGGCGGCGCTCGAAGCGCTGGACGCGATCAAGAGCAAGGACCTGCGCTTGCAGGAGGTCTACCAGAAGCTCGCGTTCGATCGCGGCGTGGAACTCTACGAGGGCCACAAGTTCAAGGATGCGGCGATGTTCTTCGAGAAGGCGCTGACGTATCCGGTCGACAAGGCGACGAACGCCAAAGCACACTACTGGCAGGGCGAGAGCTACTACGCGCAAGAGGACTATGATGCCGCGCTGAAGAAATACGACGATCTGCGCAACAGCAGTGGGGCCTATGCGACGGACCTGTACGAGCAAGCGAGCTACAGCATGGGCTACTGCTACTTCAAGCAGAAGCAGTACGACGAGGCCGCCACATCACTGCGCCGGTTCGTTGGTGTCAGCGATATCGACAAGACCCAGAAGGCGGATGCCATGGTGCGCATCGGCGACTGCTACTTCGTGAACAAGGATGAGCCCACAGCGGTGAAGTGGTACGATGATGCGATGGCCAACGCCACCAGTGCCCGGGACTACTGCATATACCAGAAGGGCGTATGCCAGGGATTGGAAAAGCAGTACGACCAGAAGATCGCCACGCTGAAGAAACTGCTCGACGAGAAGCCCAACAGCCAGTACGCAGCTGACGCCAAGTTCCAGCTCGGCGAGACCTACATCAACCAGGAGAAGGATGCCGACGCGTTGAAGTATTACAAGCAGGTGATCGATGGGCACCCCAACTGCCCGCACATCCGGCAGAGCATGCTGCAGACCGCGCTGATCCACAAAAGGCAGGGCCAGGTGGACAAGGCGCTCGAAGAGTTCAAGGCTCTCGTGGCGAAGTACCCGACGATGGACGGAAGTCGCGATGCGCTCGCGGGGATCGAGAGCATCTATGTGGAGAAGGGTCAGGTGGGCGACTACGAGACCTACGTGAAGAGCCTTTCGTTCGTGGATCCCAGCACGCTCGATCTTGATGAGAAATACTATCGCAGCGCCGAGCAGCTCTACTTCGCGGAAAAGTGCGACGTGGCGGTGGGCGCGTTCCAGGACTACCTCGCCAAGTATCCGCGCGGAGCCTACACATTGAACGCGCTTTTCTACAGCGCCGATTGCCTTTACCGCGCGAAGAACGATGCGGAGGCGCTGCCGAAATTCGAGGAGGTGATCGCGCGCGACGCGGGCCAGTTCATGGAACCTTCGCTCTACGCGGCGAGCGATATCCTCTATCGCGACAAGCGCTGGGAAGGTGCGCTGGACGATTTCAAACTGCTCGAAACGAAGGCCGCAACGCCGCAGAACGTGCTCGCTGCGCAAGTAGGGCAAATGCGTTGCCTGAAGGAACTGGACCGTGTGGATGATGCCGGTGCCGCTGCCGACAAAGTGCTGAAGAACCCCGATGCCAATGCGGACCTGAAGGCGGAGGCCGGACTGGCCGTGGCGCAAGGCCTGCTCGCGAAGAACGATCTGGAGACCGCCTACAACAAATTCAAGGCGGTGGCGAAGGACAGCAAGGACGCGACAGGTGCCGAAGCGAAGTACAACATGGCGTACATCCGGCATTTGCAGAAGAAGTACCACGACGCGGAGACCGAGGTGTTCGATCTGGCGAAGAAATTCCCCAGTTATGATCACTGGAAAGCGAAAGGCTTCATCCTGCTCGGCGATGTCTACCTGCAACTCGATGACCGCTTCCAGGCGAAGACCACGTTGCAGAGCGTGATCGATCACTGTGATGAGCCCGCGCTGGTGGAAGAGGCGCGCCAGCGATTGGCCGTGATCACACAGAGCGAGGTGCAGCCGAACTCGCCGACGCCACAGGAACAGCAGGAGATCCAAATGCCGGGAGGCGGAAACAAGTGAGCACAATGAAAAGGATCCTTCCCGCGTTCGCCGTATCGCTTGTGATCGGTGTGAACGGCTTTGCGCAGACCGGTGGGAACACACCCAGCAGCGAATACTACATCCAGGGCATCTTCAACCCGGTGATCGCGGACGTACACAAGATCGATCTGCGGCCCCAGCCCATCGATACAGTGCTGTCCATTACGCCCATCGATTACCACATGCTGAACGTGAGGGCTGAAGTGCCCGTGCGTGTGGACAGCATTGATGCCGCCAAGCTCAACATCCAACTCGCGCAACAGAAGTTGTACAAGGGTTTCGTTAAGGCCGGTTTCGGCTTGTACACCACGCCGCTTGTCGAGATCTACTATGACCAGACACGCAACAAGAAGAACAGCTATGGCCTTCACTTCAAGCACATGAGCAGCAACGGCGGCCTGAAGGATGTCGGGCCCAGCGATTACAGCTTCAACAATGTGGACGCCTTCTACAGCGCTTATCTCGCGCATCACGAAGTGAGCGGACACCTCACCTATGAGCGCCGTCGCGTGAGCTACTATGGATATGGTCGTACGGACAGCTTGGAGAACCTGATCACCTTGACGGGTGAGCCGGTCGAAGATGCACGCAAGCAGATCTACAACGACATCGGGTTTGCCGTGCGGTTGAAGAGCCTCTTCAAGGACAGCACCAAGATCGCCCATGACGTCGGGCTGGAAACGCATTTCTACAAGAACCTCGCGGGCAGCAGCGAAACCAATGTGAAGTTGACCGCGCATGTGAGCAAGGAGATGGACTCCGAGACCTACGGCGGTGATCTGCTCATCGACAACAACGCTTATCGCGCTGTGTTCGGTGGCGTTCTGGAGGATGCGCGCATCAACGGCACTCTGATCGGGGCTTCGCCCTTCGTGAGCACCACCAACGGCAAATACACCGTGCGCGTTGGCGCTGGCATGTTCCTGGATTCACAGGGCAAGACCACCTTCCACTTCTTCCCGCAGGCCTACCTCGACTATCGCCTCTTCGACGACATCCTCGTGCCCTATGCCGGCGTGGATGGCCGCCGTATCCGCAATGGCTTCCGAAGCCTCACGCGCGAGAATCCTTGGCTAAGCGGCGCTCCCGGAATAGCCAACAGCTCGTTGATGTACGACCTGTATGGCGGCCTGCGCGGCAGTTTCAGCAGCGACATCGGCTTCGATGTGCGCATCAGCAAGAGCCGTATGAGGAACCGCCCGCTCTACGTGAACACGCCCTACCGCGTGGACAGCCTGAACTACGGAGACCGGTTCGGTATCGCGTACGACGACGTGGACCAGCTCGATATCAGCGGCGAGATCGTCTATAGCCATGCCGAACACATCGACTTTACCGGACGCATAGACGTGTTCACGTATGGTACGGATAACGAGGCCGAAACATGGAACCTGCCGCCCTACAAGATCTCCATCGGCGCTCGCTATGACTTCCGCGACAAGTTGATCGTGAAGCTGGAGGCGCAGTTCATGGGCGCACGAAAGGCACGTGATTACGTTGACCCCCCAAGAGGCTTTATCTACACGGAACCACTTGAGTTCCGCACCGTGAGCCTCGATGGCTACGCCGATCTCTACTTCGGTGCGGAGTACCGCTATACCAAGCGCCTGAGCGTCTTCTTCGACGCGAGCAACCTGAGCGCCAGCAAATACGAGCGGTGGTTCCGCTATCCCGTGCAGCGTACGCTCTTCATGGGCGGGGCGACGTATGCTTTTTGAGTTTCGTGCTGCGTAAGAGCGTCGCGTACAGGCTCCGGAGGCAAGGGCGGTGGTAGTGCGATCTTTCCATCCATAACACAGGACTTCCGCGAGGTCAGGTTCGCGATACGCGATACGTCTGTACGCGCTACGCGCTCCCCCTGTAAAACACTCCTTCCTTCCAAACGTTAATTATCAACAAACTGCCCGTCCCTGTTGAGTTCTTTCCCTCGGTAGAGGGGGCCGATCGGGTACATTCGCGTGCCTTCCGAAAAGGGGGTATTTCCCACATCAACGATCATGGCAGAGACAGCAGAAATGAGCGAGACGAAGAAGCAGGCGACGGCAGCGTATTCAGCCGATAGCATCCAGGTCCTGGAAGGCCTCGAAGCGGTGCGGAAGCGCCCCGCGATGTACATCGGCGACATCAGCACCAAGGGCTTGCACCACTTGGTGTACGAGGTGGTGGACAACTCCATCGATGAGGCCCTCGCCGGGCATTGCGATACCATCGACGTACACATCCAGCCGGACAATTCGATCCGGGTGAAGGACAATGGCCGCGGCATTCCCGTGGGCATGCACACCAAGGAGAAGCGCAGCGCTCTCGAAGTGGTGATGACCGTGCTGCACGCCGGCGGCAAATTCGACAAGGACAGCTACAAAGTGTCAGGCGGCCTGCACGGTGTGGGCGTGAGCTGCGTGAACGCGCTCAGCAGCCACCTGCAAGTGGATGTGTACCGCGAAGGCAAGGCCTACCGCCAGGAATACAACGAGGGCAAGCCGAAGTACGCGGTGAAGGAGATGGGCAAGACCGAGGACCGCGGAACCACCGTGACCTTCTCGCCCGACCTCACCATCTTCCAGGCGAGCGAATTCAATTTCGATACGCTCAGTGCCCGCTTGCGCGAACTGGCCTACCTGAACAAGAACATCAAGCTCACCCTCACCGACGAGCGCCATACCAATGAGGACGGCAGCTTCGTGAGCGAGGTGTTCCTGAGCCAGCTCGGCCTGCCGGAGTTCGTGCGCTTCCTCGATGGCACGCGCCTGCCGCTGATCGCCGGCGTGATGCACATGACCGGCGAGAAGCAGGGCATCCCCGTGGAGATCGCGATGATCTACAACGACAGCTTCAGCGAGAACGTACACTCGTACGTGAACAACATCAACACCCACGAGGGCGGCACACACCTCGCCGGTTTCCGTCGTGGCCTTACGCGAACGTTGAAGAAGTACGCCGATGCCAGCGGTGCCACGCAGAAACTGAAGTTCGAGATCGCGGGCGATGACTTCCGCGAGGGCCTTACCTGCGTGATCAGCGTGAAGGTGCAGGAGCCGCAGTTCGAAGGCCAGACCAAGACCAAGCTCGGCAACAACGAGGTGATGGGCGCGGTGGACATGGCCGTGAGCGAGATGCTCGAGAACTACCTCGAAGAGCACCCGCGCGATGCCCGCCAGATCGTGGACAAGGTGATCCTCGCCGCCACGGCGCGCCACGCCGCCCGCAAGGCGCGCGAAATGGTGCAGCGCAAAGGCGGCTTCAGCGGCGCAGGACTGCCTGGCAAGCTGGCAGATTGCAGCGAAAAGGACCCCAGCCTCAGCGAACTGTTCCTGGTGGAAGGAGATTCCGCCGGTGGCACGGCCAAGCAGGGCCGCAACCGCGAGTTCCAGGCCATCCTGCCGCTACGAGGCAAGATCCTGAACGTGGAGAAGGCCATGCAGCACCGGATCTACGAGAACGAGGAGATCCGCAACATGTACACCGCCCTCGGCGTGCAGGTAGGCACCGAGGAGGACAGCAAGGCGCTGAACATGGACAAGCTGCGCTACCACAAGATCATCATTATGTGCGATGCCGACGTGGACGGCAGCCACATCCAGACGCTGATCATGACCTTCTTCTTCCGCTACATGAAGGAGATGATCGAGAACGGCCGCATCTACATCGCTACACCGCCGCTCTACCTGGTGAAGAAGGGCAAGGACCAGCAGTATTGCTGGAACGAGGTAGAACGCGATGCGTGCATCGAACGGATGAAGGCCGGCAACAAGGAGGTGAACGTCGGCGTGCAGCGCTACAAGGGTCTCGGTGAAATGAACGCCGAACAATTGTGGGAGACCACGATGAACCCGGACACGCGCACGCTGCGCCAGATAACCATCGAGAACAGCGCCGAAGCCGATCGCATCTTCAGCATGCTCATGGGCGAGGACGTTCCGCCGCGCCGCGAGTTCATCGAGAAGAACGCGGTGTACGCGAAGTTGGATGTGTAACGTAGCATAGGCGTCCCGCCTGTGCCATCGATAAGCGAAAGCTCCGGCTGGTCCGGGGCTTTCGTATTCATGATCCATCGTCATCCTGAGGCTACCATCAGAGATCAGAGACTGCTTCGCCGTAAGACAGGCTCGCAGTGACGAGCAGCATGGAGTGTGGGGTGGGCGGGGAGGGGGCCCACCCACCCGCGCCCCAAAAAGGACAGGCGGGCCGCCTTTGGGGGG
>JANMKC010000036.1:0-1585 GCA_031371785.1 Flavobacteriales bacterium
GTCCAGCATCTCGTATTCAACCTCGTAGCCAGCGGCGCGAAGCTTTTCGATCCGCTCCGCCGCTTCTTCCGCTTTCCAATGAATCAGTCGAACACGAGTCATATTCATCTCAACAGGCAAAACGCGGAGAACGCCGAGCCAGGCATCCTCCGCGTTTCGCTTTTCTGAAAAACTTCAGCGATTGGGTAATCCGGGTTTAGTTGTTGGCTTTTTCAGCAGATTTTGCGGTAGCGGGCGAGCTACCCACGGCCAGCGCGAACAACTGATTGCGGTTCATCAGGAACAACGCGCCGTTCGCTGGCACGGGGCTGGAGTAGACTGAACTGCCCATGTTGATTTCACCGATCAGCTTCTTTTCGCGCCCGGCTTGCAGCACTACTACGTCGCCATCTTCGTCGCCTAAGTAAACCTTGCCGTCAATTACCACGGCCGATCCCCAGATCGCCGCGAACATGTCGTGCTGCCAAAGCTCCTTGCCGGTCTTGGCGTCCAGACAATGCAGGAAGCCGCTGAAGTCGGGGTAATAAAGCAGCCCGTCATGAATCGCGCCGGTCGAAACCGTGCGGCGAATCTTGTCGAAGTGCCAGACTTGGCCGTCTTTCGTAATGTCGCCTCGCTTGGTGGCGTCAATGCAGTACGCATGGCCGACGCCTTCGCCGTGTTCCGGGTCTTGTCCGTTGGCGATGTAGATTTTGTTGTCCCAGATGATTGGCGTTGCGATGACTTCATTGCGGGTCTTGGGCCAGACAGAATCTTTCGGATTCAGATCGAACTCCCACAGCTTTTTGCCGGTCATCGCTTCGTAACCGCGCACCCAGCCGTCGCCTTCGCCGATAACGACTTGAACCACGTCGCCGATCTTGCCAACCGCTGGCGATGACCACTGGCCGTGCAGAATCTTGTCGCCGACGTTGTTGACCTCCCAGACCAGTTTGCCGGTGTTCTTGTTGACCGCAATCATCGAAGGCGCTTTGGGCGAAGGAATATTGACGTGGCTTTCGTCCTGCCCATTCGACGTGCTGACGAAAATCAGATCGCCGTACATCGCGGGCGACGAATTGGACATGTTGTGCGGATGCGCGCCGACTTCTTCGATCATATCGAACTTCCAGATGATGTCAGCGTCGTTCTTGCCGGTCAGCTTTTCTTCCTTGTACGGCCCATTGTTCTCGCCGTCGCGGAAGCCTTTGGTGTCCAGGCAAACCAGTTCGCAGCGATTCGAGACGTAATAGAGCTTGTTGCCTTCGACCAAGGGCGATGAGCAGACGCCCTGAAACGGCCAGTCATTGACGCGGCCTGCGCCCAGCTTTTCGTTCGCCTGCTGCCACAGAAATTCGCCGGTCTTTTCATCGAAGGCCATCAGCACACCGCGGTCGCCGGTTTGTTTCGGATCGCGCAAGGCTTCGTTGTTCGTGCCGACATACACCTGTCCGCCCGCGACGACAGGATTGCCGTAGCTCTGTGACCCGACCGTCGCCACCCATTTGACATTGGTCTTCTTCTCGACATTCCAGGTCGTCGGCAGCCCTTTCATATTCGAAACCATATTGCGGTCCGCAGTGCCGCCCCACATCGGCCAATCGCC
>JANMKC010000043.1:0-1573 GCA_031371785.1 Flavobacteriales bacterium
ATCCATTAATAGTGAAAATTACAGAAGTAATTTTAAAAAGTATTATAATTGGGCAAAATAAACACAAATTGAACTATGATAAAAAATGGTAACTGTGGGGATCGAACCCACGCGGCTTTTGGCCAGCAGATCTTAAGTCTGCCCCCTTAACCACTCGGGCAAGTAACCTAACTGCTCTGCTTTACCTATCATAAAGATAATCAGCTTCCGAATCCTTTATAGATCGCTATAAGGTATCGGTTAATCTTATATAAATAAAAATGGAAAGCGAACCATTTTCAATCCTCGTCAAGACCAAAAACTGGCAAAACCTCTACGGTGTGCGACGGTCAAACTTTCACGCATACAGAAGCTTTTGCCAACGTAGAAACAAAAAGATCAGGAAAAGTCTTAAAATTACCTTCGGAAAGAGGTTTTCGAAGGACAAGTTCAATATGACCTTCACTAAGCCAAAAGATTTGGAAAAACTCGATCGTTCTCAGATAGTTAAACTTATCGAAGCGGCTCTTTTGCTTGCCGAGAAGAACTACATAGTTTATTTAGAATCAAAACAGTCCTCGGCCATTTTGAAAAAAAGGGTTGTGAAAAAGAAACTCCGCAATGCCCTGCGTTATATTGACGGTTTGCTGACCAATTTTACCCCTTATCTGGCGAATCGCTCAGTTCTCGAGTTGACAATATACCGCTCAATGGTCGCAGCTACCCTCTATCTTGAAAAGAAGGAATTTGCAAAAGCCAAAGAAGAGTATCTCAAGCTGATTGCAATTTTAAAGCAACTCATTGAAATAGCCGCTGCTGTCGAAAAGGCGCAGCTCGAAGAGTTGCTCGACAGTGCAAAGCAATCACTTCGATATTGTAAATTCCAATTAAAAGATTTTGATAATCGCGAAGACAAAGACGCCTTGATCATTCGTGATTACGAAGATCTGCAGCAATTGTTGGCAAAAGTATCTGAAACAGGCGCCGTGGGAGGGAAAAAGATCAGCCTCTTCGGTAATTCACTGGAAATCGACGATCCTAAAATTCTCTCAACCTTCCAGAAAGAAGACTTGCTTGTAAAGAGTCTTTTGAACAACCTCAATTCTGAAGGCAATGAAGATATCTTTTGGGAAATTGTCAACAACTATGAGGAAGGGATTCGCATATGCCATAAAAATCGCATAGAGGCGGGCAACAATGCTTCCCTGAGCAAAATTTGGAATAATTTGGATAATTTTTTTGTGTTTAAAAAGGATTTCATGTTATTTAAACGCAACATGAAAATATTTATGGCTTATGAAAAGAAATTTGAAGAATCTTCTAACAAAAAAAGCGAAGAAAGACGTCCTCAGGAATCCATCAAACAATTAGAAACCCTTCTAGCCCATCTTCGAAAATTGATTGAAATCTATTCCAAGTTTGAAAAACAGAGCCCGGTTCTCAATTTGTTAGAAACATTCCTCCGATCTAAAAAGTGCTTTTTCATTTGCCAACTTTACTACAATAATAAGTGTTATAAAGAATCCTTGAGTCTTGCAGAAAACCAAGTACATCCGGTCAACGGCATACCCCTTGCCGACGCCCCCGAGGATCA
>JANMKC010000048.1:0-28597 GCA_031371785.1 Flavobacteriales bacterium
TGCCAATGACAACCCGCTGAGCGATGCATGGCACTATCCGATCTGGTTCGAGACGGGAACGTGGTATCCAGCAGCTGACCTGCCCGCTCCGCGATACGGTGCGGATGGAAGCGCAGGTGCGGCGATGGTATTGACGGGTGGTGCCACTAGCAGTAGCGCATTCCATGATGAGGCATGGACGTTCGATGGAGCGGCGTGGGCATCAACAGCACCATTTCCCGGAGGTCCCCGACGTGGAGGTGTAGGCGCGGCCGGCAGTAACACTTCGCCTTGGCTTTCGCGGTTCTATTATGGAACAGGCAGCGATCCTTCGCTGCGCTACAAGGATTGGTGGATGTTGGAATATCCGGTCGGGATCACAGAACATTCCGGAGATGAACGACCTTCCCTCCTCTCCTCTTTGGTGAGCGATGAGTTGCACATGCGCGTGCCTGCTTCCTTTGCTCAGACAATGACAAAGATCCTGGACATGCAAGGCAGGGTGATGGATGCGCATGACAACATCACTGCGGATCAGACGATCGATGTGCGCAGCCTTTCACCAGGACAGTACGTCGTGCAAGTGATCACCGGCAACGGCACCTTCCCTTTGCGCTTCGCAGTGATCCGCTGATCCCCCTTCCACACTATGAACTTCCTCGATCCCGCCCTCGACGCCTATTGCGAAACGCACAGCGGCGATGAGCCTTCCTACCTGAAGGAACTAACGGCAGAGACTTTCGCCAAGGTGCAGATGCCGATGATGTTGAGCGGCCATTTGCAAGGTCGCTTCCTCTCGATGCTGAGCCATTTGGTGAAGCCGAAGACCATCGTGGAGATCGGCACATACACTGGCTATAGCGCGCTCTGTCTTGCGGAAGGACTTGCTGAAGGCGGGATGCTCCACACCATCGACATCGATCCGTACTTGCCGGAAATGGTGCATCGCTATGTGGAGAAAGCCGGAATGCTCGATCGCATAACCATGCACCATCATGCGGCGCTCGAAGTGATCCCCACGTTGCCAGCACCGTTCGATCTGGTATTCATCGATGCGGACAAGCAGAACTACCCGAACTACTTCGATGCGGTGATCGACAAGGTGCGGCCGGGTGGATTGATCATCGCGGACAATGTGCTATGGAGCGGGAAGATCCTGTTGCCGGAGAAGGAGCAGGATGATGCGACGCGTGCTTTGGTCGAGTATGCTCGCAAGGTGAAAAGCGACCCGCGCGTGGAGCAAGTGATGGTCCCAATACGGGATGGTGTCCTGCTATCACGGAAGAAATAGCCCGGTCCGGTAACTTGCCGCGCTCCCGGCACGATCGGGACAAGGACGCATGATCGATCTGCGCAGCGATACCCTTACCAAGCCTACGCCCGCGATGCGCTCGGCGATGGCCAATGCTGAAGTGGGCGATGATGTGTTCGGTGAGGACCCGACCGTGATCGCCCTCGAGGAAAAGATGGCGTCCATCTTTGATCATGAGGCCGGTCTCTATTGCACGAGCGGTACGCAAACGAACCAGATCGCCATCAATGTGCATACACGGCCGGGCGATGAAGTGATCTGTGATGAAGGCGCGCACATCTACCGATATGAAGGCGGCGGCATGATGGCCAACAGCGGTTGCAGCATGAAGTTCGTGACGAGCGATCGCGGTCGGTTCACGGCCGCACAAGTAGAGGCCGCGATCGGCAACCCGGCCGATGTGCATCAAGCGCGCACGCGGCTGGTGAACATCGAGAACAGCAGCAATCGCGGCGGCGGCGCGGTGTGGGACCTGGATGAAGTGAGGAGGATCCGCACGGTGTGCGATCAGCACGAACTCGCCCTGCACATGGATGGCGCGCGCATCTTCAATGCCATGTGCGTCACGGGTGAAAAGCCGACGGAGTGGGGCGCGGCCTTCCACAGTATCAGCATTTGCCTGAGCAAAGGTCTCGGCGCACCGATCGGTTCCGTGTTGACGGGAAGCAAAGCGTTCATCATGGAAGCGCGGCGTGTGCGCAAGCGCTTTGGCGGCGGCATGCGCCAAGCGGGCATCATCGCTGCGGCCGGGTTGCACGCATTGGATCATCACGTGGACCGATTGAAGGACGACCACGCGCGGGCGAGGGAGCTCGAGCATGTGCTGCACTCACTTCCTTGGGTTGAGAGCGTGATGCCCGTGCAGACCAACATCGTGGTCTTCACCTTGAAAGACCGCAACGCTGTTCCGGACCTGCTCGCGAAGCTGCGAGCGAACAATGTGCTGGCCATGCAGTTCGGGCCGGGCATGGTGCGCATGGTACCGCATCTCGATATCGATGACGCGGCGATCCGTTCCGTGGAGATGGCCTTGCAACGGATCGCGGGATGAGACGCAAACGCCTGATCGGGATCGGCATCATCATCGGCATCGGCATCACATGGGCGCTGTTCACCGCGCTTGTGGTCTGGGGCTTGGTGAACGGGGAACGACGCACGACCGAACTGGGTGAACTGGCGCTGGAGCGCTTGCTGGGCGTGCAACGTACCCAGCTCGACATGGTCTTCCAGCGGATCGAACAGGACCTGATGGAAGAAGCGGCCTTCGTATCCGAGCATGACAGCTTGAGCGATGAAGCCCTCATAAGTCGATGGGCACCGGTGCTGGAGAGCGACTGGACGATCCGCTCCATTTGCTTGGCGAGCGAGGGGGGCGAGGAGAGCGAACTGGCACGTGGGGAGAACACCTGGCGGTTCACCTCCACGGTGGGAAGCATAGGAACAGGCCTGCCGCTAGTAACCGAATGGCCTTTGCAAGCGGACCGCTCGACATCGCGCACGCACATCGGCGAAGGCGTCCTGGATCCACGGCGGGCATCCTGGTTCGGCCAGGCCTTGGAGGATCACGGGGTAGGTCCCACCTGGTCAATGACCTCTGTCGGCAAGGACAGCATTGCCGAACTGCAACTCTCCCGGCTTGTGCGCGCGCGCGCCGACCATGGTCCATACCGGGTGGTACGGATCTCACTTTATCCAGCGGAACTGGTCCGTTCATTGGGTCCGCCGCCTGCCACCTATGGTGCCCTCTATCTCGGCAGCGATGGAAGGTCATGGTGCAGGGCCGATACGGGTTCACGCTCACTTGCGGAACAGGCGGCATTGGCGCAGTGGTCCCTGGGCAAGAGAAGGGATCCGTTCACGCTGCACAACGGTGAACAGGACTGGATGGCACGCATCGTCCCCTACACCGTCAACGGCACGCAGTTCTATATCGGTGCGGTGATCCGGACGGATGCGTTGGAGGAATGGACGCACGGTGAGCGTCTCGCCTTGTGGGTGGCTGCCGCCCTCTTGCTGCTCTTGGGCGTGCTCCTCACTTGGTCCTTCCTGCGCAACAGGAGAACGGACCGGCGTGTGAGGCGGCAGGAGAAGAGGAGCAGGACGCAGGAACAGAAGCTGGCGAAAGCCCTCGGTGAGCGCGAGATCCTCGATCGCGAGGTACACCACCGCGTGAAGAACAACCTGCAAGTGGTGAGCAGCTTGCTCAACCTGCAGGCGGAGCGCATCCAGGACGTGGCGGCGCGACGCGAGTTCATCCGGGGCAAACGCCGTATCGACAGCATGGCGCTGGTGCATCACAAACTCTATGCACAACAGGATCTGCGTGCCATCGATCTGCGCCTGTTCCTTTCGCAGGTGGCCAGCGCGATGAAGGCGATGTTCGAACCGGGCAGCCGTTCGGTGAGCCATAGCGTGGACACAGCGGATATAACGACCAATGCCGACACCAGCATCCAGCTCGGGATCATCCTGTGCGAACTGATGGCGAACTGCTACCAGCATGCCTTCCCCTATGTGACCGGCGGCCATGTGGACATCATCGTCCGAAAGGCCGAGGACGATCTCTACCGGATGACCGTGAAGGACAACGGCAAAGGGCTCGATCGCGATCCAGCCAACCGCGGAACGGAACTCGGGCTGGAACTGGTAGAGGCGCTCGCGGAACAGATCGATGGCGGTGTGGAAACCCTGACCGCGGATGGCACCAAGGTGGAGGTCACCTTCCGTATGCAGGGCGAAGCGAAGGTGAACACGCTGTGATCACCTGCGTTCCCACGCTCAACGCAGCCACTCCACTTCCACGCGGCGCTCATTGGGATCGCGGCCGGTACTGCGACTATCGCCGTAGTAGTTCACCAGGAGGCGATCACCGCTAATGCCTCGCTGGAGCAGGTAATCGCGCACGGCCTTCGCACGTTGCTCGCTGAGACGCAGGTTCACCACGGGATCGCCGCTGCGATCGGTGTAGCCGGTGATGAGCACACGGTCCTGTGGTGCGCGCGCCAGCTGTTCGAACGCTTCGTTCAGCACCACGCGATACTCCGCGTCCACCTCACTAAGGTTGCGAGGGAAGCGAACAGTGATGTTGCGGCCCGTGAGATCGCTGAGGTTGGCGATAGGGTTGTCACTGATCACTGGAGCATCGCCGTCCTTGATCTCCTGCACCTGCATGCCGATATCGTCGATCCGCCCTTCCATGTCGTCCATGCGATCGCGCAACGCCCACAGTTCCTTGCGCTGATCAAGCTGATCGATGCGCTCGTTGATCGCGTCCAGTTCGGTCTTCAGCCAGCGATCACGCTTGCGCAACTTCGGTTGGGGTACCGCGTCCGGCGTGGGCTTCGTGTTCAGCGTCCGCCTGGCCTGCGCAGCGAGATTGGCCATCACCTGATCAGTGAGCTTGCTGTCCGATACGCCCATGAGCGTATCGCTCACAGTAAGGTCCAGTGCGCACAGGAAGTTCTTGTCGTCATAGACCGTACTGCATATCGTAGGCGCCTTCACGCTTCGGCCGCGTGCGGAAACATCATCCGTGGCGGGTACGAGCACGTCCACAGCGGCGAGCGGCAAAAGGTCTGCGCGCAACTGGCGTTGGAGTTCCTGTCGTTGGCCGCGCACGTAGTAGTAGATCGCGAGGTACTTGTCCTGGTCCTTGCTACCATCGACGCCGAACGTGGCTTGGCTCCAATCGATGTGCGTAACGCGTTCCAATTGTTCCATCGTCGGTTCCGTGAACCCACTGAAGCCTTCGGAGGCACCGAAGGATGCGGCGATCGATCGGGCCATCGCGTTGAGGTCGGCCATCAGGTGCTCATCGCTTCCATCGGTACGCACGCCCTGCTTCGCGAAGTGTACATGCTGATCGAGGTATTGCTCCATGCCCGCGAGCAACAGTTGCCGGAGCAGGAGTGATCGGGCGCCCGCTGGTGCGGAGAGTCGCTGATAGGAAAAGGTGGCAGGTGTATCCGCAGTGAACCGCCATGTCGCCTGCAACGCCGGTTGCGTAGCCTCGGCGCTTTCATAGCCGCGCACGATCACCGAGGTCGCATCACCCTCCGCCCGCAGATCGAGCGTATGCTGCGCCGATACCGGACAGGCGCAGCCAACAAGCATGATGGTACAATAGAGCGGACGCATGGCGACGCGAACTTAGAGGGTGCCAGGACGCCGCGCCAGCGCTTTCAGCCGTTGATCCGCACCGTGTTTTCAACAGGTCAGCGGACAGCACGCAGGCCACTGCTGTAGCGGGCGAGCCATTGTTGCGCGTCCTCTTGCACGGCGAACACGCGGAAAGGGAACGCAGGCTTGTGGAAACGGAGGAAGAACTCGCCTTGGATGCGATCGGGAAGATCGTAGGCCATGAAGGCGACCGGCCGCTGGTCGTTGTGGCAGATGCGCGCGAGAAACACCTTGGCCTCCGGTGTCATCCGCACCAGTTCTTCCTGCTCCACCATCACCGGCGCGCCACCAACGGGATCGAAGCGATGCACCGCGCGCAGGATGTCCTTCATCGCCCATACGTCGATCGGTGCGGCATTGCAGAGCACCAAACGCAACAGGCCATCTTCCTCCCATATTCCGAAGGGTGCCCTTGCATAAGCGGTCTCGTCGTTCAGCACGCCGCAAGCTATCGGGACCTCTTGCGACTGGCCGGGCAAAGGACGCGCGATGTGTGAACAGCGCGCGGTGAACAGCCGAGCAGAGCGATCGCGCGGGCGTCCTTCGCCCATGTGCCTGAATTCCGGGCGTACCTCGCCCGCAAAAAGGATCCTATTTCGCCATCACCTCTGGTACCGGCTCGCCCACCGCCGCATCCGGCAATGCGCAACCAACGATCATCGTGATCGTGGGAACGATGTCCGCGATCGCGGTGCGACGAACAACCTCGCCGTGCGCGATCCCCTGTCCGTAGAAAAGGACGGGCACATGCGTGTCGTAGTTCCAACCGCTGCCATGCGTGGTGCCTTTATTGGGTGTGGCCGGATCCTTCTCGAAGTAACCGGGGCGAAGTAGGTAGAGGATATCTCCGCAGCGCTGAGGCATGAAGCCATTCTTCATCAGTGAATATTGATCGGTTCCGTTCGTGGAATTCTCGCAGAAAGAAGAAGCGATCCAAGCAGAAGCAACTCCGGGCAGCTTGAGCAAGTAGTCGATTACATTTTGCTTTGGAAAGATGAACGCGCCGTTGCTCGATCCTTTCCTATTGGTCATGAACACTTGGCCTTCTCCGATGAACGCGACAGAATCCTCGGTTGCGCCGAACAACATGTTCAACTCCTGAACGATCGGCTTCATATCCACGTATCCTGCGCTCCCCTTCAGGTCCTTCATGTACTGCGGCACATCCACCACGCCATGATCGGCGGTAAGGAAGAGCGTGTACTTCCCCGCTCCCACTTTCGTGTCCAGTTCGCCGAGCAACCGCGCGATCTCCTGATCGAGGCGGATGTACATGTCTTCGATCTCAACAGCACGTGGCCCAAGCTTATGTCCGAGAATGTCCGTGCTGCTGTAGCTGATCGCCAGCACGTCGGTAATGGCATCAGCACCGAGGTGTTCACCGTCGATCGCGGCGAGCGCCATGTCGGTGGTGAGCGTATTGCCCCAAGGCGTGTAGGCGATCAGATCGAGGCCAACGCCCGCTTTCCGCAGGCTGTCGAGCTTATAGGGGAACGCCGGTCGCAGGCCCGCTGCGAGCGGTGCTTCGTATGGATTGTCATCTGGCAGCACTTGGTGATAGCGTTCGATCGGCAACAACGCGTTCCACGTCTGATCGAGATAGTGCTCGGGCAGTTTCCGTGCGTTGAAGTCCTGCACCCATTTCGGCAATTGCTTCATATACCATGTGCTGGTAATGAAAGATCCGCTGGCAGGATCGAACCAGAACGCTTCATCGCCCGTGCGGCCGATGGGCATGATCGCGGAGCGGTCTTTCAGCGCTATGCCCACCGTGTGGCTCCGGCGGTCCGTGCGCCGCTCGATCTCGTCGGCCAGGGTTGTAGCGAGCAATTGTTGGGGTGAACGCTGACCGATGGGACCTGTGCCACCGACCGCGATCACGGACGTGTCCGCCGCGCAATAGATCATCTTGCGCGTATCGCGGTCATAGCGTTCGTTGGCCACGATGCCGTGCAGGCTCGGTGTGCTGCCCGTCCAGATGCTCGCATGCCCCGGACCGGTGACCGTGGGTACGTAGGTGTAATGCGCATCGCGCAAGAACGCACCTTGCTGCACGAGCCGCTTGAATCCGCCCTCGCCGAAATTGTCCCAGTAGCGATAGATGTAGTCCACGCGCATCTGGTCCACAACGATGCCAACGACAAGCTTCGGAGGCGAACTCCATGCGGGTGCTTGTCCCGCGCTCGCCCTGGGGATCGCGACCGGAACGGGCATTGTGCGTGCTTGGGCGAACAGGGACAGCGTGCCAAGCAGCGCGATCCCAAGGAAGGCCGCACACATCCTCGGAACAAATGAAAGATCGCTTCGTCGCGGGGTCTCGTCGCGATGACGAAAAAGTGCAGAGGAACGAGCGTGTGGTGAAATGCCACAACCTCGTTCCTCCATTTCAACGTCATCGCGAACCCGCGTTGGGGGTGAAGCGGTCGTTGCTCCTACCGTGAACAGAACACCTCTCATGTTGTGCGGGCGAACAGGTAAAAAAGGAGGATCCCCGCCGCGACACTGACCAGTATGTTCATCACGGCGTAAACGAAAAGACCATCACGGATCAGCTGGAAGTTCTCATAGCTGAACGTGCTGAGCGTACTGAAGCCACCGCAGAAGCCGATGGCCAACAACGCGCGCCATTGTTCCTTTCCCGGAAGATGCACTTCCCACCGCATGATGAGCCAAGCGAGGATGGCGGTGGCCAGCACGTTCGCTGAAAGCGTTGCCCATGGAAAGGAGCCCTTCACCTCCAGACGCGTGAAGAGATGAGTTATCGCGAAGCGCACCACGCTGCCGACGCCACCACCGAAAAAGACGGCGAGCCACAGGTTCATGTCGCGCTCCGCTGTTGGTGGATCGCGAGAAAACAACGGAAAGCGATGGCACCGATGGCGGCACCATAGAGCGCGCCCACGATCACATCGCCCGGATAGTGTACACCGAGATAGATGCGGCTGTAACCGATGAGCGAAGCCCAAAGCAGGAGCATCACCGCGGACCACCAAGGCTTTCGTTGAAGCACGCCCATCATGAAAGCAGCGATCGCGAAATGGTTCGACGCGTGCGCCGAAACGAAACCGAAGTCGCCGCCGACATAGTCGCGTACCGTATGCACCAGGCCCTGAAGATCCGCCGCATGTGTGGGGCGCAGCCGATGCACGGTGTTCTTGAAGAGCAGCACGGAGCCGCTGTCACTACAGAGGATCATGATCGCGATCACAGGCAGCGACC
Organism: Flavobacteriales bacterium; assembly: GCA_031371785.1. GTDB lineage: Bacteria > Bacteroidota > Bacteroidia > Flavobacteriales_F > PHOS-HE28 > PHOS-HE28. Next base: position 8,690 of record JANMKC010000048.1, read on the forward strand.
ACCAGAGACCACGCCAGCCCCAGCGCAGTTTGATCAATACGAGGAACAACTCATAGATCGGCAACAAGAGGCGCAGGTCGCTCATGTACCACATGAACGTGTCCGCCGCTGATGAATGCGCACCGTTGATCACCAGGAAGGCCGACCGATCGGCATTGAGGATGGCTTGAGCGAGGCCCATGACGAGGACGAATGTCGTGTTCAGAATTCAGTTGGCAGTAGCAGTACGCAGTGGCAGTCCCGGACCGCGCTACCTACTGCAACTGCCGCTGCCTACTTGGGCCCACCATGCAATTTCTTCCAGAGCGCGTCCTTCAACTTGTCCAATCCGGTGTTCGCCACAGCGCTGATCATCACATGATCCACGGTCTTTGGCAATTCCTTCTTGATCGCTTTCATGAGCTCCTCATCGAGCATGTCGCACTTGGTGATCGCGAGCACGCGGTCCTTGTGCAGCAGTTCGGGGCTGTACTGCTTAAGTTCGTTCAGCAGGATCTTGAACTCCTTCTTGATGTCGGGGCTGTCCGCAGGCACCATGAAGAGCAGCACGCTATTGCGCTCGATGTGGCGGAGGAAGCGCAGGCCGAGACCCTTCCCTTCGCTCGCTCCCTCGATGATGCCGGGAATGTCGGCCATCACGAAGCTCTTGTCATCGCGATAGGGCACGATGCCGAGGTTGGGCACAAGCGTGGTGAACGGGTAGTCGGCGATCTTCGGTTTGGCCGCGCTGATGCTCGCGAGCAATGTGCTTTTGCCCGCATTGGGAAAACCTACGAGACCCACATCGGCCAGCACTTTCAGTTCCAACTTGAACCATTGCTGCTTGCCGGGTTCACCGGGCTGAGCGAAGCGTGGCGTCTGGAAGGTGGAACTGTGGAAGTGCTGATTGCCAAGGCCACCGCGACCACCCTCTAGCAATGTGACCTCTTGTCCATGCTCGGTGATATCAAAGAGGATATCCTCGCTCTCATTATCCTTCGCCACAGTGCCAAGCGGCACTTCGATCACCACGTCCTTGCCGATCCTTCCACTGCATTGGTTGCTGGTGCCCATGTCGCCATCGCTGGCGATCACATGCTTGGTGTAACGCAGGTGCAACAGTGTCCAGAGCTGGCTGTTGCCCCGCAAGATCACGTTGCCACCGCGGCCGCCATCGCCGCCGTCGGGTCCGCCCTTCGGCATGTACTTCTCGCGCCGCAAGTGCTTGCTGCCAGCCCCACCCTTCCCGCTGCGGGCTTCAATGCGGATGTGGTCAATGAAGTTGGGGGAGCTCATGTGCGGTGCGTACAGCGTATCGCGTATGGCGTACACCATTGTGTCCGCCGCTCGCTCACCGCTGCGGGCAAAGATGATGTTTCACCCCTTCAAGGTGTCCTGCAACTTCACGATCATGCGGCTTATGTGGTCCACCCGATCACCTATCACTGCCAAAGTCTTCTCATCCAAAAAGCCGAGATCGCAAGAGATCATGCATTGCGCTTCGAGCTCGAATGCTGAGCCGTTCGCTATGCCGAGGAACTGGCGGAACTCACCGTTGGTCCTTCGGCCAGCGCCTTCCGCGATATTGCTGATGATGGAAACAGCTGCCCGTCGCATTTGCGAAACCAGGCCGAAACGTTCATCCGTAGGGAACTTGGCCGTAAGGATATAGATCTCCTTGACCAGTTTCCGGCTTTCGTTCCACGCATTCAGGTTCTTGTACTTGTGCATGCGATAAGAGACCTCTATCATAATTCATCCATTCCCTCTCCTCGGGAGAGGGATCAAGGGTGAGGGCACACAGGCAAGGCTGAATTATGATAGAGGTCTCATGTGTTGGTTCATCGGAACATAGCCAACATCCGCCATACTCCATGCCTCCGGCACCAATACGCGATACGCTGTACGAGTTCCGCGATACGCCTACCCGACAGCCTTGTTCAACCGTTCCGCGATCTCATCGATCGAACCGATGCCATCAATGCCGGTGTATTTCTTCTGCGCACCGTAATAGTCCTTCAAGGGCATCGTCTTTTCCTCGTACTCACGTATGCGTTTGCGGATCACGCTCTCGTCCTTGTCATCAGCGCGGCCGCTGGTAGCTCCACGGGCGAGCAGGCGTTTCACAAGCTCGTCCGCGGCCACTTCGAGCGCGAGCATCATGGTAATGCCGGAACTTCTTCCGTCGAGCAGTTCGTCCAAGGCTTCGGCCTGCGCGCGGGTGCGGGGGAAACCATCGAAGATGAAGCCCTTGGAATCCGGGTGCGCGTCCAATTTGTTGCGGATCATGCCGATCACGATGTCGTCGGGAACGAGCATGCCCTGGCCCATGATCTCCTTCGCCTGTAACCCGAGCGGTGTTTCGGCCTGTGTCTCGGCGCGCAGCAGATCGCCGGTGCTCAGGTGCATGAGGCCGTGCTTCTTGATGAGGAATTCGCTCTGCGTGCCCTTGCCTGCGCCGGGCGGCCCGAAGAGGACGATGTTGAGCTTCTTCATCCGTTGGTCGGATCGGTTTGTACGATGCGGAGAATGCCCGGCAGATTGCGGCCCAGGCCATCATGATCAAGACCGCTGCCCACCACGAACGCATTCGGGATGCGCACGGCGACGTGCTCGATGGGAATGGTCTTCTTGTAAGCGTCCGGCTTGAAGAGCATCGCGGCGATGCTGATGCTGGCGGGATGGTGATCGGCGAGCACGGCCATGATGTGCTCCACCGTGTTGCCCGTGTCCACGATGTCTTCGAGCACCACCACATGCCTCCCGCTGATGCGCTCATTGAGCCCGATCAGCTGATCGACCTTGCCCGTGGAAGCTGTGCCATGGTAGCTCGCGACCTTCACGAAGGTGATCTCGCATTCGATGGTGATGCGCTTCACCAGTTCCGCCGCGAAAAAGAACGCGCCGTTCAGTACGCCGATGAAGAGCGGGCGCTTGCCCGCGTACTTCACGTTGAGTTCCGCGGCCACGCGATCCACCGCAGCGCCAACCTCCTTCTCGGAAATGAAGGGCTCGAAGCGGAGGTCGTGCAGCTGGACAGTGCTCATTCTTCGTCCACCATAGCCTGAAGGGCGACGGCGGAGCAGGGGGCCGAAGGTAGGATCCGCGTTCGGATGCGATCCGGCCCGATGCCTTCGCGTAGCCACCGGACAGCTACATTGGACGCGATGCGGAGAACGATCATCCTGTCCTTGGGCGCTGTTGCGTTCACACGCGTGTTCGCAGGAGGTGACCATCTGCCCGTCGGGGCGCGCTTCGCCGGCATGGGCCAGGCGAGCCTTACGCTGGTGGACCTGTGGAGCGTGCGCGCGAACCAGGCAGGGCTCGCGGGTCTGGAACATCCCGTTGTTGGCGCATACTACCAGCAGCATTGGTTGGCGAGCGATCTGGCGATGCAAGGGCTGGCCTTCGCGCTGCCCGTCGGCAAGGGATGCATCGCGGTGGATGCGAACTCCTTTGGCGGGGATCTCTTCACGGAGCAGCAGTTCGGTGTCGCGTATGCCATGCGCTTGAGCGACGCCTTCCGCGTGGGTGTGCAGCTCGATTATTTGCACCTGCGGTTCGGCGAGAACTATGGAAGCACGGGCGCGGTGACGGCAGAGATCGGCCTGCAAGCGAAGCTGAGCGAGCACCTCTGGATCGGCGCGCACCTCTACAACCCGAACGAAGCGAAGCTCGGTGGACCGTATGATGAGAAAGCACCCACGGAGTTCAGCGCTGGCCTCGGCTACACCTTCAGCGAACATGTGCTCTTGTGCGCGCAAGCGGAGAAGGACATCGACCGCCAGGAGCGCTACCACGTAGGCATCGAGTACCACCCGATGAACGCGTTGTTCCTGCGGATGGGCGTGAGCACCGGCCCTGTGCAGGCGCATTTCGGGGCGGGCGTTCGCATGAAGAAGATCGACGTGGATCTCGCGGTGGCCGCGCGGTCGCAGCTCGGCCTTACGCCGATGATCAACCTGAACTACCGCTTCGAATGAAGCGCCTCGCCGCAGCGGTGCTGGCGTGCTTCGCGTTGCTGATCAGTGCGCGTGCGCAAAAGCCCGGCACCGACCGCAGCGCACTGCCACCGGAACTGCGCGACATGATCGAACTGCGCGTGGAAGCGATCGCCGAAAAGTTGGGCGACAACAGCGACGTGGATCTCACGGTGATCACCGAAGCGTTGCTCGATCGCTACCGTGATCCGATCGACCTGAACCATACCGACGCGGAGGAGCTTTCGCAATTGCAACTGATGAACGATGCGCAGATCTCCGCGATCCTCGCCCACAAGCAGCAGTTCGGGGCCTTCCTCAACTTCTACGAGCTGCAAACGATCGATGAGCTGGACATGCGAACGCTGGAACTGATCCGGCCCTTCGTGTACGTGCGTGACAACGGCAGTGCCACACACGCTTCGCTGAACGAGATCCTCAAAAACGGGGACAGTGAGGTACTCATGCGGTCGATACTGAACGTGGAACAGCGCAAGGGATTCATCGGGCAAGGCAGTCCTTTCGGTGTGTACTACAGCGACCCCGATGGCGCACCGCTCCCGAACGTGGACGACCCGCACGTGCTCGATTCGTTGCGCACCCATAACAAGGTCTACCTCGGCAGCCCATACAAACTGTACGCACGCTATCGCTTCAAGTACCGCAACAACATCAGCTTCGGCATCACGGCGGAAAAAGACGAGGGCGAGGAATTCTTCAAGGGCACACAGCCGGATGGTTTCGACTTCTACTCGGCGCATCTTTTCCTGCGGAACGTGGGTCCGGTGAAGGCGCTCGCGCTCGGCGACTACCAGGCGCAGTTCGGCCAGGGACTTGTGTTCTGGAGCGGCCTCACCTACGCGAGCAAATCGTCCTTCACGCTGGATGTGAAGCGCCACGCGGCCGGGCTGCTGCCTTATACGAGCGTGAACGAGAACCTCTTCATGCGCGGCATCGCGGCCACGGTGGACGTTGCGAAGCACCTCGAGGCGACCGGCTTCTTCAGCAACAAACCGGTCGATGCGAACACCATCGCGGTGATCACGGACACCACCGGTAGCCTCTCCGGCCAGGAAGCGCTTTTCAGTTCGTTCCTCACTGATGGCTACCACCGCACTTACAACGAACTGGAGAAAAAGGACGCGATCAACGAGACGCTCTTCGGCGGGCATTTGCGTTACATGCGCCCCACATGGAGCATAGGTGCGACAGCCGCACAGGCGCATTTCAGCAGCACGTTGTCGCGCGATACGAAGCCCTACAGCCAGTTCGAATTCCAAGGCAATACGAACACCACCTACGGCCTTGACTGGAACGTGCTGTACCACAACTTCACGTGGTTCGGCGAGGGTGCGGGCAACGTGGACGGTGGAACCGCGGTGAACAGCGGCCTGATCATCGCATTGGACAAACGCCTTTCGCTCGCCATGCTCTACCGCGACTATGCGCGCGATTTCCATGGCCTCTACAGCGGCGCTTTCGCCGAAGGCACCAATCCCTGGAACGAGCGCGGCTTCTACACGGGCATCGAAGTGCGCCCCACGGGGAAGTGGGCCATCAACGCCTACCTGGACCAGTTCAAATTCCCATGGTTGCGTTACCAGACGGATGCGCCGAGCGGTGGTTATGACTGGCTGCTGCAAGCCACGTGGACACCGAACAAGAAAGTGCAGATCTACGGACGCGCACGCTTGCAGAACAAGCAGTACAATTCGGCCGAACAGGTTACCGGCATAAGCCCATTGGTGGACGTGCTGCAGCGCAACTATCGTTTCAATGCAAGCTACAAGGTGAGCGCGAGCACCACCTTGCACACGCGGTTCGAGAGCATCGACTACACGCGCGGCGAAGCCTCTGTGGAGCATGGCTTCCTCATCTACGAGGACGTGGCCTACCACCCGATGCGCAGCCCGATCGACCTCACCGGCCGCGTCGCGCTCTTCTCATCGGGCACTTACAACGCGCGGGTATACGCGTACGAGAACGACATCATCGGTGTGTTCTCCATTCCCTCCTACTACGGTCGTGGATTGCGTTACTACGCGATGGTGCGGTGGACGCCGCTGCGCCATGTGGACGTATGGCTGCGCTACGGCGCGTGGATCTACAACGGCCAAGACCGCAGCGGCAGTGGCATGGATGAAGTGGATGGCAACCGCAAGAGCGATGTGAAGTTGGAGGTGAGGGTGAAGTTCTAGAAGAAAGCAAGATCCAGGAAGATGGCTTCAGGGCGTGAACGCGATGCGAACAGAACGCGTGTGATGATCGCGGATCCCTCGATTTGCCATTACTGCAAGCGCACAGGACTCACCTCGCAGGATGCTTTTTGCCCTGGTTGCGGATTTCCGCAGGGCGGCACCGAGCCTCGGCAGTACGCTTTCATTGTGAAGAAGCGCAAACTGCGTAGTGAGATCAGGGAAAATGAGAACATGCTAGGTTATTCGCGGTACATGCTGTGGGTGGCAGCTGGGGTCAACGCTCTGGCCTTCGGCGGCTCAGAAGGTGTTGTGTTCGCAAGTGGTGCCATAGTATCGTCCGCGTTCGTCGGGCTGTCGTTATGGGTGAAGAAGAACCCGTTCGCGGCTCTGCTCACGGCCCTGATCGTCTACGTAAGTCTTCAATTGTTCCTGGCTCTTTTCGACCCGCTCTTCATACTCCGCGGTATTGCGGGCAAGGTCTTGATCGCGGGTGCGTTCGCCTATGGGATGTATGCTGCGAAGACGATCGAGCGTCTGAAGAAACAGCTATGATGACGACCACGGCGTGCGTGCGTTGTGGGGAAGTATTGGCGGGAACTGATTTCTGTCCTCGCTGCGGTAAGGACCAACGACCGGATGAAACCAAGGCGACGAACCAGAACATTCGTTCGGTGCTATGGGCGCTCGCATTGGTGATCGGCTATGTACTGCTTTCGAATGCCATCGACCGACCCCGAAGTATCCGATGGTCCCTCGGCTGGGATCTCGCATTCTTTCTGTTGGTAAGCATCATCGCAATCGTGAACCGGAAAAAGCTGGCCGACGCGCTGTCCTTCCACAGCATCAATGTGGGACACGCCGGAAGCATGCTCGCGACCCAAGCCGCTCTTACTTGCCTTGTATTGCTTTTGACCCGCTGGCTTGAAGACCAAGGTGTGACTTTTCAAGATCCATGGGCGGCGTACCGCGTATCCAGCCATCCATACATCTTCGCGCTGCTATCCATAGCCGTGTTCCCGGCCATCACGGAGGAACTTGCCTTCCGTGGCATTCTTTTCGCGCAACTCGAACGGCTCACCTCACGCGAAGCTTCCATTCTAGTCACAGGCTTTCTTTTCGCGTGGACCCACTTCTCTTTTGTCTCGCTGGTCTGGCTGGTACCCGCAGGACTGTTCTTTGGCTGGATGCGTGCACGCTACCGAACCATCTGGTACGGTGTTCTATGCCACTTCGCGCACAATGCCACCATTGTGCTGATCATGATGTGAACTCGACGCACGCGTACTTCGAGCGGGGAACTGCGATCGCAAGAACTTCGTGAAGCCACCTTGCGGAATCTCTTTGGACATGTGGTGCTATTGCGCTGAAGGAAGACACGGGTATTTTGCGGCGTGAGCGTTCCTCTCATCATCACCGGCATGCACCGCTCGGGCACCTCGTTCGTGGCGGAGTTGTTCCGCATGGGCGGTGTGTTCATCGGCGATCAGCTCTTTCCGGCTGATGAGGGCAACCCGCGCGGGTACTTCGAGGATGTGGACTTCCTCACGCTGCAACGCGGCATGTTGATCGAAGCGTGCGCGCCCGGAGCGACCGGATGGCCTGATTGGGGATGGACCGAAGAGGGAACACTTCGCGAAAAAGTGTGGGACACATACGAGCCCGCGATGCGCGAGCTCGCAGCATCGCGCAGTGCGGTGCACGACGTATGGGGATGGAAGGATCCGCGCACAACGCTGTTGATGGCACAGTGGCTGCGTGTGCTCCCGGATGCGCGCTTTGTATTCGTGATAAGGGAGCCATGGGCGGTGGCGGAGAGTGTGCGACGACTGCCTGCGGAGATCTTCCAAACGCGGCCCGACGTGGCGGTGCGCATCTGGATGTTCTACAACCAACACCTGCTCGACTTCGCCCGCGTGCATCCGGAACGTTGTGCGATACTGCCAACGCCATGGCTCAACAACCAGCCGCACGTTCTTCTTAATCGAGTCAGCGCGCGGCTTGGCCTCACCATGCTGCACCATGATGCGGTCGCCTGCGGTGAAGTGGTAAAGGCCGCACAAGCACGGGCGCGCACACATCCTTCGGGAGCAGAGAGCACCTTTCGCGTGTCCTACGCGAGAGCGTATGACCTGTGGCAGGAACTGCTACGGCGCAGCGGAACATGATAAGGCCAGCGCAACGCATTGCGACTATATTCATCCGCCAATGCGCGACCGATGAAGCAGCTCGCCTCTCTCCTATCCATGCTCTGCGTGCTGTGCGCACAGGGACAGAACATCTCCAACACCCTTTGTACGAGCCCGCTCGCCGAGCAGGTGCTGAAAGGACTTTACGATCCCACCGACTTCGCGGCCACCACTGTGATCGGTGATCATGCGGTGATCCTCTGCGATCTGCGCACACGCGTTTCCTCCGATTCGCTGGAGAGCAACCTGCGCAAGCTGGAAGCCTTCCACACGCGGCATGCCTATTCGGATACACTGTCGGTGACGACCGGCATCGGTGCCGCGCGGCGTTGGGCCTATTCCAAATTCCAGGAAGCGAGTATCGCGAACGACAACCGCCTGATCCCCGCGTTCCTCCAGTTCGACTACGTGGATCCGGTGTGCGGGCCCGCATCCGGCTGGCGCGATGTGTTCGCGGTGCTCCCCGGAGACGATACCACCAATAAGAGCATCGTGTTGATCGAAGCTCATCTGGACAGCCGCTGCGCCGACAACTGCGACCCCATATGCGCAGCGCCCGGCGCGGAAGACAACGGGAGCGGTTCCGCGCTCGTGCTCGAACTCGCCCGCGTGCTGAGCCGCTACACCTTCCACCACACCATCGTGTTCATGCTCACCACCGGCGAAGAGCAGGGCCTCGTGGGTGCCACGGCCATGGCGCAGTACTGCGTTGATCAAGGCATCGCGATCAAGGGCGTGCAGAACAACGACATCGTGGGCGGCATCATCTGCGGGAACACCTCATCCGCGCCGAGCTGCCCGGGTCCGGGCGACATCGACAGCCTGCAAGTGCGGCTCTTCTCCGAAGGATCCATCGGCCAGCCGCACCGCGCCTTTGCTCGGACCATCAAGATGTTCTACCAGGAGAAGATGCAGGCACAGGTGCCAGTGCCGATGACCATCAGCATCATCAACCAGGAGGACCGCACCAACCGTGGCGGCGATCACATTCCTTTCCGCGAGCGCGGTTTCCGCAATGTCCGTTTCACAGCGGCCAATGAGGACGGCGATGCCAGCGTGGACAGTGCATGGTACAATGATCGGCAGCACACCAGCGGCGACATCCTTGGCGTGGATACGGACGGCGATCTGGTGGTGGACAGCCTCTATGTTGACTTCCACTACCTGCAACGCAACGCGGTGATCAACGGCCTTACCGCCACGCTGCTGGCGCTCGGCCCTGAAACACCCACGTCGATTGTTCACGCGGACCCGGGCGGCATCCGTGTGTCCATCACCTCCGGCTTCAACCTTGCGGCCTACCGCATCGGCGTGCGCAACGCGAGTTCCAGTTCATATTTCGATGCGGTGTACCGCACAACGGACACATCGTTCACGGTGCCCGGTCTTACAGCGGGCCATGGCTATTTCATCAGCGTGGCCGGTATCGACAGCGCCACCATCATGAGCCCGTTCTCCAATGAGGTCGTCCGCCTCAACCATGCGGAAACACCCGCTGGCACGGTGGATCCGTTGCCCTTCGGGATCAACTGTGTACCCATCGGTATCGCGGATCCCATCGCGCATGCGAGCACACTGATCATCGCGCCGAACCCGGCCACTACGGCCATCACATTGATCAGCGACGCTCCTTCCGCACGCTCGGTGCTGCTGCTCGATCCGCTCGGGCGCGTGGTGCGGCGCGCGGCCTTCGACCCGCAACGGGAACTGGATGTTTCCATGCTTTCACCCTCGTGCTACATCGTGGTGCTGCTCAACGCGCAAGGTGCGCCGTTGGGGAGGGCGCGCTTCGTAAAGGAGTAGCCGATAGCTTGCGGCGCACAAACACACTTGCACATGGAACGCCGCGATTTCCTCCTGAACAGTTGCCGCGCCTGCTTGGGGCTGCTGGCCGTGCCCGCCCTCGCCTCGCTGGAAGGTTGCGCCGACACGAAAGCGATGACCGGCATGACCGAATCGAAGGGACTGATCACCGTGCCGCTGGCGGACATCGCCGATAAGCCGGGGGTCACGATCCACCCCAAGAGCCTCCCCGATGCGGTACTGGTCACAAAGCACAGCGACGGCACCTACAAAGCCCTGTCGCTGCGCTGCCCGCACAAAGGCGGCGCGGTGCAGTCGAACGGTGTTGAACTGGAATGCGGCCTTCACCACAGCACCTTCGACATGGACGGCAACGTGACGAAGGGACCTGCTAAGAGCAACTTGACAAGCTTCCCGGTGGAAGTGGTTGGCGACAAGCTGGTGATCAAGGTGAGTTAGCGCGGTTCGTAGTTGATGGGCAGGATCATTCGCGCGGCCACAGCATGGCCATCCATCTTCGCTGGCCTCCATGCGGGCATCGCCTTCACAACCCGTAATGCCTCCTCGTCCAAGGCGTGCTGCGATCCGCGCTTGATCCGCACTTGATCGATTGACCCGGATGGTTCTATGATGAATTCCACATAGACCTTGCCGCCCGCGCCATTGTCCGCAAGGCTATCGGGATAGTGGAAGTGCTTCGCGAGGTAATTGTACATGGCCGATGGACCACCCGGAAATTCAGGCTGCTCCTGCACTTGGACCAATGTGAACACGCTGTCCGTTCCCGTATCAGCTATCGATACTTTCTGTTGCACCGATCGATCATATACTTCCCGCGCCTTGTCAGAGGAACCTCGCAGCTTGTCCACGCTGCTCTGTGCAAAGACGTGCGATGGGGCGACCATCAACAACCAAAAAAGGCAGACCGCGTTGCGCATGATGACCAAAGTTAGTCGCGCAGCAAGGCACGCCGCTACGAGCTCGTTCCTGGATCAAAGACTGCTTCGCTCGAAGACGCGCTCGCAGTGACGGAATTTTTGGAATGCGGACCAGGCGCGCAGAGCGCTTGGTCCGCATTCCTCTTGGGTCGTCATCGCGAGCCGCATTTGGGCGTGGCGACCTTTGATCCCGCTTTCTTGAGGCGACGGCGAAGCGATCTGTAATTCGAACAGGTTACTTTTCACCGCACAACAATAGGTCATCCGTTCGAATGAGTTCCGTCTACTACCCTGACTACCTGCAACTGGAAAAGATCCTCGGCGCGCAGGCGCTGGAGAGCGAGAAACAGGGCGAGCCCGCGCACGATGAGATGCTCTTCATCGTGATCCACCAGGCCTACGAGCTGTGGTTCAAACAGATCCTGCACGAAGTGGGCAGTGTGATCGACATTTTCGCAGGGCATGTGGACGACAACAACGGCGAGCTGAGCATCGCGGTACACCGCCTGCGCCGCACGCATACGATACTGCAAGTGCTCGTACACCAGATCGACATCCTGGAAACGATGACGCCACTGGACTTCCTGGACTTCCGTGACATGCTCCGACCTGCGAGCGGATTCCAGAGCACCCAATGGAAAATACTGGAGGCGCGCCTGGGCCTGAAGATGGAGCAACGCCATGGCAAGGCCTACTACACCTCGCAACTGAAGCCCGAACACAAAGCGGAGATCGAGAAGATCGAAAGCGCACCCACGCTCTTCGAGCTGGTGAACAAGTGGCTGGAGCGCATGCCCTTCTTCGATCCCGCCTACTGGCCTGCGAACGAAGCGCCGTTCTGGGAGCGCATGAAGACGCTCTATGCGGACAGCCTCGTGCAAGGCGAGGAAGGCAACAAGGAGGTGTGGAGCACACTCTTCGAGGACAGCAAAGGCGAACGTCGCCTATCGCCCACAGCGGCACGCAGCGCGCTCTTCATCATGCTCTACCGTGACCAACCGATCTTCCAGTTGCCCTTCGAACTGCTGAAGTCATTGCTCGACATCGATGAAGGCATGGCCACTTGGCGCTACCGCCACATGCACATGGTACACCGCATGATCGGCCTGCGCGTGGGCACGGGAGGCAGCACTGGCAAAGCCTACTTGCAAGGCGCGCTTGCCAGCCACTACATCTTCCAGGAGATCGCGGACCTGAGCTCGTTCCTGATCGAACGCAAGCGATTGCCCGCGTTGCCGAACGAGTTGAAGCGGGCGCTGAGTTTCGCGGGTTGAGGCTCCATCCCTCGAAAGTCAGGTTCATCGTCGCACAAGCGGCTCGCTTGTGCTTTGGCACCGGCGAGCCGCCGGTGCGACAAAAGAGAAGGGCCTTCCGGTGGAAGGCCCTTCTCCTGTCAGTTCGTTCGTCCCCTCAATGGTTCACGATGAGCTTCTGCTTAACGATGCCGCTCTTGCTCTGGCCGGAGATCACGTAGGTGCCCGTTGGCAGATCCTCGAGGTGGATGGTGTTCTCGTTCTCCGCGTTCAGCGTGATGGAGCGCACCAGCACACCGATCTCGTTCATGATGTAATAGGTACCGGGGCTCGTGGCGGTGATGGTGCAGGTGCCACGCGTGGGGTTCGGGTAGATGTTCAGCATCTCGGATTTCAACGCGGGCCCTTCCACTTCCACGGCGCGCGTGCCAGCGATGGTCCCATTGCCCGCATCCACTGGTTGCGGCATTCCCGAACCGGAGACGTTCAAGGTGTAGTCCTCCAATTCACCATAGGAGGAAGTGCCGCATGGCGTGGTGTTCGGGCCGTAGCTCGAATCGGTGAGGCGGATGCGCATGCGCACGGCACCGGCTGACGTGCCGGAGGGCGGCGTTATGCTCGTACTGAAAGGCCCGCCTGCGACCGAGGCGTATACCGCTTCACCCGCGTCGGTGAGGGTCCCGTTCCTGTTCCAATCGCACCAGATGAAGACCTTGTCGGAGGTATACAGGTTGCCGACCGTAACAGTGATGGACGCAGGTACGCCCACGATCACGTTGGTGGATATCGCGCTGTAGTTCGAGTAGGACGATGCGCCGGAAGTGTTGTTGATGCTGCCCATCGTCACGTTGGTGATGCGCTCGTAGGTCGTGTACGTGGTAGCGCCCGTGCAGTAGGTGATGGTGCCGGTAATGGTCATCGTGATGCCATTGCTGGTGGCCGTTGCCGGAACGGCACAGGTGGCGTTCGATGTCATCACACAGGTAACGACCTGACCATTGGTGAGCGTGGTGGTGGTGAAGGTGGCGCTGTTGGTGCCCGCGTTCGTTCCGTTCACTTTCCATTGGTAGGAAGGCGTTGTACCCCCGTTGGTCGGTGTCGCCGTGAAAGTCACGGAAGCACCGGACGCGCTCGGATTCGTACCCGCGGTGATCGCGATGGAAACGGAAGGAGCAACGGACGAGTTCACGCCCATGGTGATGCTGTTGCTCGTAGCGGTGCTGATGGTGGCGCAAGCCAGGTTCGACGTGAGCACACAGGAAACCACTTGTCCGTTTGTGAGCGTGGTGGTGCTATAGGTTGCGCTGTTGGTGCCCGCGTTCACGCCATCCACTTTCCATTGGTAAGCAGGCGTGGAACCACCATTGGTCGGTGTGGCCGTGAAGGTCACTGATGCACCCGCGCATGTCGGGTTGCTGCCGGTGGTCTGTGCGATGGATACCGCAGGAGTGGCCGCAGCGGTGATCGTGATCGTGACGGCGTTCGAGGTAGCAGGATTCCCGGTCACACCGGAGAGGTTCGAGGTCATCACGCAGCTGACCACATCACTGTTCACGAACGAAGAACTGCTGTAGGTGGTGGAGTTGCTGCCCACGTTCGCGCCATTCACTTTCCATTGGTAGGCGGGCGTGGTGCCGCCGTTCGTTGGTGTGGCGGTGAAGGTGATCGCTGAACCGGCGCAGGAGGGATTGGATCCACCCGTTACGGCGATCGCCACACCGGCTGCGAGGCCGCAAGGCGTGATCTGATAGGACAGCACCCGTGTGCGCGAAGCGCTACCCCCGGTGCTTCCGCCCATGTATTCGCTGGTGCTCCAGAACGTGATACCATCGGGATCAAGTGTCGTTTGCGCGTAATCACCGTCGCGGTTAAGGCCGGTCTGCGATCCGGTGCCGGCCACGCCGAGCACTTCGGTAACAGGCAGCGTGCCCAGCGGGTCGCAGGTCCTTCTGCCGGTATAGTAGATGCCCGGATAGATCGAGGACGAATTCGATTTCATGTAGGTGATCCCGATGGATCCATTGTTGTCCATCGCCATGGAGCCCATCCAGCGAGTGTTCGCATCAGGGGCATAGATGCCTTCCTGGTACATCGACCACGCACCGGTGCCTTGGTCCTGCCGGAGCTCGCACCATTTGATGCTGCGCTGGGTGGTGCTGATCTTCACCGCCCAGTTGAGCACCACACTGTTGTAGCCGCTCCACGTCCTCCACTGCGCGCGGTACATGCACACGCCGCCGATGCCGTCCAGCTTCTGGGTGGTGCCGGGTTGCGATACATCGTCCCAGTTCGAGTTGTACGAGGCGTCGAAAGCCGCCGTGGTAATGTTCGATGCGAGCGTGATGGTGGCCGTGGGGGTAGAAGGCACCCAGTTCACGGCCATGTTGTAGATATTCACGCGATCGAAATAGCCCGAACCCCAACCGTTATCCGAGTAGGAGTAGATCGGGCAGGGTGTTCCGGCGGGAGGCAACGTACCATCGGCGGCATCACCGGCGAGGGGAACGAAGAAGCCCGACTTCGGCGGCGAGTAGCTCACGTAGAGCGAGCGTGCGCCGGGCGTGCCTGCGATCATGGCGGTGCGCTCGAACGCGAACACTTTCTGGGTCGTCTGGTTGGAGGTCATGTAGTAACCGTCCTGCCACACGCTGAACTTCAAGTAATCAGGGAACTGCGGCGATACGTAGGTGTAGGTATAGTATGAACCGGTCGGGTCCGGGCTGGTGGAAACAGCGATGAAGATCTTGTTATCGCTGCTGGATCCGAACTGCGCGAGGAACCAACGGTCGGCCGCCTTGTCGTACATCACGATCGGGTCGCCATTGTTGGCCGTGGCCGGGCTCCAGAGATTGCCCAGCGTACCGGTGAGCAGCACCGTGCCGGTCTTGTTGTACACCTTGAAGGTGGTGGAGTTGATCATCTGCACGTAGTGGTTCGGGCCCACCGCGCCTGAGGGATCGAAGGGACGGAAACCACTGGCGGTCTGCCCGGCCCAGTTGGCACGGGTCTGTGCGCCGCGCACATCGCCCATCCGGTCCTGGATCGTGCGGGCATCGTTGCCGTACTGCGGCCCGTCCGCGACGGTGAACGGGAACTTCTGCGGATCGCGGTTCATGCGATCCTCCGATTCATGCTGGTCATAGACCTTGTTCTCATCCACGGGGTTCTCCGCGAAGATGTCACGCAAGGGGCGCGTGATGCTGAAGCCGGTGGGGAGGATCACACCGGTCTCATTGTTCTGCTGCGCGGATGCGCTGCCGAACGAGCAACAAATGAGGAACGCGAGAAAAACCTGCTTCATGGTTCTGCTTTTTGGTTGATCGAGGGAAGGGACCGGGGGATCTTACCGGTCCGCTGATACAAGAATACGAGGCTGCCCGATCCACCGGCAGTGTACCGGACCAAAGATCCAACGGCGATCACGAGCATAAGCGAACGGTCGAGGAATGAACTGGATCAGACCTTCGATCCGGACAGTGCTGCTCGCGATCCGATGCTTGACTTTCCGAACCTGTTGGAATGGCGAGCACAGGGATCAGCGCTGTCGCACACGCGGCCCGCTCGTGCTGCGGGAACCGGCGGGCCGCCGGTGCGACGTTGCATCGATCCCTCACACCTCGAACTTCTCCCCCTGCCTCGGTATGGCGATGTTCGTGAAGCCCTTGCTCGTATAAAGCTCCCGCAACGCGATGAGCGATTGTTGCACGCCATGCACCAGGAAGGTGCGCTGCACTTTCGTGGGATCCTGGCAACCCATCCAACGCACCAGCTCAGTGCGATCCGCATGCGCGCTATAGCTCTCCATGCGCAGGATATGGGCGCGCACCGCGACGCGATCACCGAAAATGCGCACCTCGTTCGGCACTTCCATCAGTTCCGCACCGAGCGTACCCGGCGCGCAGAAGCCTACGATAAGGATCGCGTTGCGTGGATCCGGCAAGGAGTGGCGCAGGTGATGGCGGATGCGGCCGGCGTCCATCATGCCGCTGGCGGCGATGATGATGCAGGGTTCCTTGCGATCGTTCAACTGCTTGCTGCGCTCCGGGGCGCGCACGAACTCCACACCGGGGAAACTGAAGAGGTCCGGATCGTTCGCGAGTTCCGCGCGCACATCGTCCTGCAGGAGATCGGCATGGTCGCGATAGATGGCCGTGGCGCTGATCGAGAGCGGGCTGTCAACGAACACGGGCACGCGCGGCAGCAGGCCCCGGTTGAAGAGACCGTTGAGCGTATGCAGCAGTTCCTGCGTTTTGCCGATGCTGAACGCGGGGATCACGAGCTTTCCTTGTTGCTTCACGCATACGCGCAACACATGCGCGAGCAGTTCATCGCGCACTTCGTGGATCGATGGGTGATCGCGATCGCCGTAAGTGCTTTCGCAGATGATCACATCCGCTTGCGGAAAGGGAGCGGGATCCGGCAGCAGGCGATCGACATAACGACCTACATCGCCGCTGAAGGTGATGTGCTTCGTGCCTTCCGCGGTGGTGACCGCCAGGTGAACACACGCGCTTCCGAGGATATGCCCGGCGTCGGTATAGGTGAGCATCACCCCTTTCATCACTTCGAAAGGCTGGTTGTATTCCACTGTCCGGAAAAGCGCCAGGGCCGCCGGAACATCCTCCACCGTGTAGAGCGGATCGTACTGCTCCATCGGCCGACCTTGTTGCTTCGCGCGTTTCGCATCATACACGAAGTCGTTCTCCTGGATGCGCGCGCTGTCCTCCAACATGATCGCGCAGAGATCGCGCGTGGCGGGCGTCGCATAGATGGGTCCCCTGAACCCTTCGGCCACCAAACGCGGGATCAGTCCGCTGTGATCGATGTGCGCATGCGAGAGCACGAGCACATCAATGCTCTTCGCGTCGAAACCGAAGCTGCGGTTCTTCGCGTCACTATCACGGCCTTCGCCCTGGAACATACCGCAGTCGAGCAAGAGCTTCTTGCCATCGATGTCGAGCAGATGCTTGCTGCCGGTGACCATGCCGGCCGCGCCGTGGAAGGTGATGTTGAGGGACATGTGCGTGATCAGTTGTTCGCTGTGGAAGTCGTGCGATGCATGCCCGTCATGTAGTACACCACCGCACCAAGCGCCACGATGCCCAGGCCGATGCCGGTGTACAGCGGCTCCTGGTACAGCAGGTTGACACAGAAGGCCAGCGCACAAACGATATACAACGCGGGGATCACCGGATAGCCGAAAGCCCGATAAGGCCGCTCGGTGTCCGGTTCGCGTTTGCGCAGCACGAAGATGCCCGCGATGGTGACGATGTAGAACAGCAGCGAGGCGAAGGTGGTGTAGTTGAGCAGGTCGTTGTACTTGCCGCTGAAGCAGAGCAAACACGCCCAAAGGCATTGCAGCCAGAGCGCCCACGCGGGCACGCCCTTGCTGCTCAATTCCCCGGCCTTCTTGAAGAAGAAGCCATCCTTCGCCATCGCATAGCACAGGCGCGGCCCAACGAGCACATAGCCATTGATGCAGCCGAAGGTGCTCACCATGATCAGTCCCGCCATCACCCAGACCGCCTTGTCGCCCATGATCACTTGCGCAGCGGCGGTGCCCACGCGATCGGCCACGGCGTGCTGGATGCCATCGGTTGGCAACAACGAGAGGTACGTGATGTTCGCCAGCACATAGAGCAGCGTGACGATGAACGTTCCGATGGCCAAGCTGAGCGGGATGTTGCGCTGCGGTTCCTTCACTTCACCGGCGATAAAGGTGATGCTGTTCCAACCATCGCTGCTGAAGAGCGAACCCACCATCGCCACGCCGAGCGCGCTGAGCAGGGCCATGCCCATCAGCGGGGTGAGCGAGCCATCATCACCCAGCTTCACCGCGTTCCAACCAACGCTGAAGTTCTTCGAGAGCATATCCGTGCCGAGGCCAACGGAAAGACCAACGATGATGAGGGCGAGCACGGCAACCACTTTCGCGAGCGTGAACACCGTGGTGAGCGTTTTGGAATTCTTCACGCCCTGCGTGTTGAACCAGGTGAGCAGCACGATGGTGGCCACGGCGTAGATCTGCGCGGCGCTTACCTTCACTAAGCCGAGATCGAGCAGGATGTTGTCCGGCGACAGCGCGGGGAAGAATACGGCCGAGTACTTCGCGAAGGCCACGGCTACTGCGGCCACGATGCCGGAGTTGATCACGGTGAAGACCGTCCACCCGTACATGAAGCTGGGCAGCTTGCCAAAGGCACGCTGGATGTACACGTACTGTCCGCCCGCCTTGGGCATCATGCCCGCGAGCTCGCCATAGCTCAATGCTGCGAGCACAGTGAGGACACCGGCCACCACCCAAGCCGTGAGCATCCATGCAGGTGAGCCGAGCTCGCGCAACATGCCCGCGCTCACGATGAAAATGCCACTGCCGATCATGGAGCCCGCGACGAGCATCACGGCATCGAAGAGGGAGAGCGAGCGTTTGAAGTCGGACATGGAAATGTGGATCGGATGATCGGGCGATCAGAAGATGGATGCGCCGAATGTAGGGGAGCGATCCGCTTCGGCTCTTCAGCGCGATCCGCTCGCGCAAGGTTCTCATGCTTTCGGGTGATGCGCGGCTACTGCGGGCCTGTACCTTCGACGGCCTTCAAAGGTCATCGCATGAAACACTTCTCCGCTCGGATGACAATCACGCCGCTTTCACGATACGCGATGATCATGGCTTGCGTGTGCAAGACAACGATCTTCATCGCACAGCCCACCTACCAACGTGCGACCGCTTCCAGCGGGAATGTCGATCCGCATTTCACCTATACGGTGAGGACCAATGATGGTGGCGCCGTGCTGCGCGTAACAGGTAGTCCTGGCACCAACTTGCTAAAGATAGACGCGCAAGGCGATACGTTATGGTCGCGGCATTCTCCGCTCTCCTTTCTCTCTTACGACCGGATGCCGGACGGCGGCGTCATTGGCCTTATCGATGGCGGTACGTTGGATCTGACAGGCGGAGATTGGTGGGGCTCGGATTCGACCTACAACGACCTCATTCTTGTTCGCGTCGCTGGTTCAGGATCGCTCGCATGGGCGAAGCTCTTCCGGCTCAAGAGCCCACAACCGTTCGACGGGCCGCCAGGACATGATCTCGAAGCGCTCAAGACAGACCCGGCCGGACGGATCTTCGTCAGCGGCCTGGTCACTGGCACAGGAGGACCGGGTCCATACAATTCGTTCATTCTGTGCGTCGATGAGAACGGCGCGGTCGACTGGGGAAGCTGGTTCGGTGCCCCATTGATGCAGAACGCATACTCGCCCCGTCCACACCACTTGGCCCCGGACGGCATTGGTGGTTGCTACTTTGTTTCGGATGACACCGGAAACCTTGCTCAACTTGAAATGGGTCGTCTGCGGAACGATGGATCGCTCGCTTGGATATCACACGTGGTGTATGGTAGTAACCCGGGATCGGCAGCGTGGTGGCCAGGAGGAATGAGCGCGAGCCCGGATCATCTTCTCGCAGCAGGAGAGATAGAGAATGGTGTCGGGCACCGCTGGTATACATTGGATATCGATACGACCGGCCAATTCAGGTTGTACGCTGCTTACAGCACTGATCCCGATATGGC
>JANMKC010000139.1:0-3088 GCA_031371785.1 Flavobacteriales bacterium
GATCGCTTCGCTCGAAGACTCGCTCGCGATGCCGGTCAAGGGAGGCGCTCCACCGTCGTCATCCGATCCCCAACACGCAGCCGCCACGCCACCTCCATCCCGCTTACCACATGCGCGAAGCGCGTGTAACGACCGTCGAGATGCGGCGCATCGGCGAGCATGATGAAGAACTGGCAGCTCTCGGTGTCCTTGCCCGCTGAAGCGAGACCGACGGCGCCGGTGGTGAATCCTTCGAGCCCGACTTCTGTGCGCAACGTCCAGTCCATCGCGCCATAGCCATCGCCGCGCGGGCAGCCGCCTTGTGCGACGAAGTCCGGCACCAAGCGGTGGAAGTATTTGCCGTTGTAGTAGCCAGCGGTAACGAGCGAATCGAACGCGACACAACTGCCGGGCGCGGCATCGGGTTCTATGGCGAGCGTGATGTCGCCCTTGTTGGTGCGGATACGATACTGCTGGCCGGGCTGGAGCCCGGCGGCCCGGATGGGATGGTTGAAAGGTGGCGCGGTGTGCTTCGGCGCGGGTTTGCCGTCACGCTTCGCGATGGCGATATCGAGATCTTGAAGTGCTTCCAGATCGCGGATCGGATGAAGTGTGGCGCGCACCAACGCGATCGTCTTCACGTCGAGCAATTCCTTCAGATAACCTTGGTCCTCTTCCATGATCTTCTCGCAGGCGGAAGCGATAAGGCCTGCATCTCCCGAGGTGAGCGCGGCGCGCATGAAGACCTCGTGCGTGCGATCGCGCATGGACTTGGTGATCTCCGCGCGCTTCAGCACCTCACCGAAGTATCTCAACCACGCATCCATCGCGGCTTGACGCACAACAGCGGGGGAATTGCCCAGCATGATCGCGCGTGCCGTGTCACTGTCTGTCCACAATGCTTTCGTCAATGCGGCATTGAGATATGGCCCAAGGTCTTGGTGTGCCATGCTCTTCATCAACATTTCGCACGTCCGCCGGGTGTTGTCATCGCCGTACTTCATCGCCAACCCATACAGCGGGATCTTCACCGCATAGTCGCTGTGCTCTTGCGCGGTGGTCCATGCCGTTTGGCCATCGATGGGTTCTTTCCAAGCGAGCATCAGTTCGACCGCTTCGTCGCGCACCATCGCAATGCTGTCCTGCAATGCGGCCCAAACTGTTTTCTCGTTGTACTTCTGGTCGAAGCGGCCCAAGGCCATGAGCGCGCGTGTGCGAACGCGCGGCTCGGGATCTTTCACGGCTTGTTCGATCAAGTAGCTAGCGGCTTCTTCGCTACCGGCTTTCCCGAGGGCGCTCAACAGTGCCAGGCGCGTTTCGTTGGACCGGGTGGACCGGGCGAGCCGCAACAACGGCTTGCTGAACGACTTCAACAGATCAGCCGTTGATCGCGCGCAGACCTGCGCTGCCGCCTCATCCAATTCCGCATCATGCCCGGTGAAGAGCGACAAGGCAAAAGCAATGTGGCTCGTGTCCACATGTCCGCCCGCTGCGGCGAAGAAGAGCCCGCGCAGAACGCCGAGCGAATCCGCTTTGGTGGAAAGCACCCGCCGCCGCAGAAGATCCGCGCCATCGCGACCACCGCAACGCCCGGCGGCTTCCGCGATCCTTCCACGCACGGCTGCGTTCTCTTCCGGGGAGAACCGCTCGATGAACTGATGCACGTTCGCACTGTCTCCGCAGAAACCGAAGGCGAAGGCTGCATTGGCGCGCACCATTGCATCGGTATCGCTCAACGCGTGCAATAGCGATGGTGCCGCAGCACTGTCACCCACTGACGCGAAGGCGAGCGCTGCTTTCGCACGGATTCCCGCGGAAGTGTCGTTGAGCAGATCGATCAGCGCCTTTGTGTCGCGATGATCCTGCGCGTCGATCACGGCCCATGCACGGTCGGTGAGCCATGCGGTGGTGGTTGGTTGCTGGTTGCTGGTTGTTCGGTCCCCGGGAGAGCAGGTCGCGAGCAGTGCGATCACTGGCGTGATGGCGTTGATCCACAAGGATGGGTTGGCTGATCGACACATGGACTGCTTGGCTGATGTGTCGCCAAACTACACCTGTCCCTCCAGCTATCTTCGACGCCCTCGCCATGACCGCTTCCCTGCTCAAGCAATTGCTGCTTTCACCAGCGCTTATCCTTTCATGCTTTTCCGGTACCGCCCAGCAATTGATGAGCGACCAGGAGGCGAAGGACCAGATGAAGTTCGACATCCAATACCTCGCGAGCGATCGGTTGGAAGGACGCGAGACCGCGACCCCGGGAGAGAAGCTCGCTGCGGACTACATCATCGGGAAATTCGGCAACGTCGGACTGATGCCTTATGGTGACAGTGCCACCTACCTGCAAGCGTTCACGTTCGCCGCGCCGCCGGTGAAAGGCCCGAAGAACATCGTGCAGGTAGGTCGCAACGTGCTGAAACCCGGTACTGACTTCTATCCGGTCAGCTATTCCGCTTCCGGCAACGTGTTCACTCGGTTGGCGAAATGCCGCTACGGCATCATTGCTTCAGAACTGGGTCGCAATGACTTCGACGGAGTGAACGTGAAGGACCACGCCGCCGCGTTCTGCATCAGTTCACCGGACGGGATCACTCCGCATTCGAAGTGGATCGCGCACAACGACATCCGCATCCGCATTGACGATGCGGTCAAGCTCGGCGCGAAGGCGATCCTGTTGTACAACGACGATGCTACCGCTGAGGATCCGGACACGACGTTGAGCAAAAAGATCCAGCCGTGCCCCGTGCCGGTGGTGTTCCTCACACGATCGGGATATGACAAGCTCGGGCTCGATGGCAACCCGGTCGTCGTGAACGTGGAGATAACGCGCGAACAGAAGGTCGGGCACAATGTGGTGGGCCTGCTGGACAATGGCCAGCCGAACACGGTGGTGAGCGGCGCGCACTATGACCATCTCGGTTACGGCATCGAAGGTTCCCTCTGGCGCGGCGCACCCGCGATCCACAACGGTGCCGATGACAACGCCAGTGGTGTCGCCGTGATGATGCAATTGGCGCGCGACCTTGCCGAGATGCCCGAAACGCACAACAACAACTACCTCTTCATCGCCTTCAGTGGCGAGGAGATGGGGCTCTATGGGAGCAACTGGTGG
>JANMKC010000012.1:0-10117 GCA_031371785.1 Flavobacteriales bacterium
GGGAACTCAACGGACACCCCGTGCAAGTGAAACAGGAATCGTGGCTCAAGGACGGGCAACTATGGGTGATCACCTTCACCGCCCTGCCCGTTCGTTACGATGAGATGCTCTACGTGGCCGATGCCATGTTCGCCTCATTCACCGTGAAGTGAACTTGTCCGCTTCGACGTTTCGAGGTCCCGGTCAGCCACCTTCTTCCATGCGGATCAACCCGAACACCGCGTAGTTCACGATGTCGGCCCAGTTGGCGTCGATGCCTTCGCTTACCAGCGTGCGGCCCTGATTGTCCTCGATGCTCTTGATGCGCAAGAGTTTCATCAGGATAAGGTCCACGAGCGATGAAACGCGCATGCTGCGCCACGCTTCGCCGTAGTCATGGTTCTTGCGCTGCATCAGCGCGCGCGCTTCGTGCAGTTCGTGCGCCAACTTGGCCCTCGCTTCTTCCGCGGAAATATCCGGCACGTCCACTACGCCGAGCCGTATCTGCACCAACGCCATGCCGGCATAGTTCACGATGCCGATCAGTTCGGGCCGTATACCCTCGCCCACTTTGCTCTCCTTCACTTCCTGCAGCGTGCGGATGCGCTGGGCCTTGATGAAGACCTGGTCGGTGAGCGAACTAACGCGCAGTATGCGCCACGCCGTGCCGTAGTCGTGCGCCTTCTTGGTGAACAGATCGACGCACTCGGCGATGATGGCGTCGTATTGCTGGAGCGTGCGTTCCATCGCGGGCCGCGAAGATGGGGAGGAAGTGAAGAGGGTGAAGAGAGTGAAGAGAGTGAAAGGGGTGCAAAAGAGATGCGCGCCCTTCCGATCACAGGGGCAGGCTCAATTCCACGCGCGTGCCTTGCGGAAGATCGATGTAGGTGAAACCTGCGGGTCTCCCTTTCTGCTTTTCCACCAGGTCCAATCGCGCCCGCGTGATCACCGTGGCCAGCGAGCTCTTTTTCGGGATCGCGGGATCCACGGCCGCCTTCGGGGCATTCCGTCCCACGCCATCATCCTCGATGGCCATGACCAACCGATCGCCATGCTTGGAGACGCTCAAACTGATGTGGCCTTTCCCTTCCTTTCCGGCCATGCCATGCCAGATCGCGTTCTCCACGAAGGGTTGTACCACGAGCGGTGGCACCATCGTCTCTTCCTGATCGATCGACGGATCCACGGTGATGGTGTAGTCGAATTTCTCACCACTGCGTGCGCGCTCGAGGTGCAGGTATGCGTCGAGCGCTTCGATGTCATCCTTCAATGGCACTTCGCTCTGGCGCGAATTCTCCAGCACCAGCCGCATCAATCGCGCGAAGCGGGCGAGGAACGACACGGCCCGGTCAGGCTCGTTCTTCTGCACGAACGAACTGATGGAATTCAACGCGTTGAAGATGAAGTGCGGGTTCATTTGGCTGCGCAAGGCCTGTGTTTCCAGCGTCGCAGCCTCCTTTTCGAACCGCGCTTTCCGCCGCCTGCGATCGCTGATGAACACGATGGATCCGCCGATCAGCAATATGCCAGCACCGCCGCCGATCCCCCATGCGCGGTTGCGGCCATGGAGCTTTTCGATGGTCCGCTCGTTCTCCAGCCGCACCACTTCGTTCACATGCGAAAGACTGTCCGCTACTTCCGTTCCGCGCAACTCCATCCGAACGGTCATCCCTGCGACAACGGCGTGGCGTTCACGTCGATCGAGGGAGTCCTTGCTTTGAAGGTACCGGTCCATATAGACCAACGCGGAATCGGCGCGGCCAACGGTCTGGTAAGAGCGCATCATGCTTTCCAATACGTCCGTTCGCAGCTTCAGCACCCCGGAAGCGCCGGAGAGGCTGAGGGCGATCCGGAAATGATCCAATGCCGCGCGTATCGAATCGCAGGACCGCAGCAAACTTCCCAAGGCATGGTGGTCCCGGGCCATCTGGACCTGATCATCAAGTGCCTGGTTGAGAGCGAGCGCCCGATAACGGCATTGCACGGCTTCCCTAATCCGGCCTTGGGCCCTCCGCAGCTGGCTCAGGTCGATCCATGAGAAACGTTCCTTCCAGAGATCGTTTTCGGCACGGGCGATCGCGAGACTTCTCACGAAGCAGTTCTCCGCGCGGGCTTCATCGCCTTGTTCCAGTGACAGCTTGCCTATGTCTTCCAACGCCAAGGCGAGCTCTGAACTATCGCGAGCGGCATGCGCCAGATCGTAAGCGCGTTCGTAGAGCGACATCGCCTTGGCACGCTCACCGGCGGATCCATACGCATACCCCAGCCCCCTGGTCGCTTCGGCGATGGCGCTCGTATTCCCGTGTACACTGACGAACTCCAGGTATTGCCGGCTGTTCGAGATGGCATGGGCGGAGTCGCCGATCTCCTGGTACAGTTCGCTTATGTACCATCGAATGCCCGCTGCCCTCAAGCTGTCACCGTCCGCCAGATGGTACGCGATGCTCTTGTTCAGGTGCTCCAGCGCTGCCGGATAATTGGCAAGTTCCTTCTCCGCGTAGCCGACCAGTTCTTCCATCTTGCCGTACGATGCGGTCCACTGGAGCTTCTTGGCGAGAAGGAGCGCTTGGGTCGCATAGTGCAACGAGGCATCGGGGTCCGCATCGTGGAAACGATCGCCCAGCCGCGCCAGGATCATCACCTTGTTCGTGTCCTCCTTGGCCGTTCCCAACAAGGCCAGCAGGCTGTCCACATTCCAAGTGGCGCACTGGATCGTAGCGGTGGGAACAAGACAGCAGGCGGTGATGAAGAAGCGGAGCTGTGTCATGGCGAGTACATCGCATCGGCTGTGAACGCTTGCCCGACAGGCTGGCCCATTATCCGCGCGCCGTGGAAAAGATAAGAGGTGCCTTCTGCGAAGGAAAATTCCACTCGCTGCCGGTGATCCAGGCCGATGCCCAACTTGCGCACATGTTGGAGGCCACCGGATCCATCACCTGGCGCTTGAAGGACCGCCTCTTCACGTCGCGTTTCCCGCTGGTGATGGGCATCATCAACGCCACACCGGATTCGTTCTTCGCTCCAAGCAGGGCGAGCGCGATCGATGATGCGCTGCGGTTGGCGGAACGGATGCTGAGGGAAGGTGCCGCTATACTGGATGTGGGAGGAATGAGCTCGCGACCGGGAAGTGAAGAAAGTGTAGAGAGTGTAGAAGTGAAAAGGGCAGTTCCGGTGATCGACGCGATCCATCGGCGCTTTCCGGAAGCGTGGATCAGCATCGACACATGGCGTTCACGCGTGGCGGAAGAAGCCGTATACGCAGGCGCTTCCCTGGTGAACGACATCGGTGCTGGCTTGTCCGATGAAGCCATGCTCCCCATGGTGGCGAAGCTGCATGTGCCGTACATCGCGATGCACATGCAGGGAACCCCGAAGACGATGCAACGCGATCCGCTGTACTCGGATGTAGCTGCGGAAGTCACCTTGTTCCTGAGCGAGCGGCTTCATGCGGCGCACGCGGCAGGCATCTCGGATGTGATCCTCGATCCCGGTTTCGGCTTCGGTAAAACCACCGCGCACAACTATACCTTGCTTCGTGAACTATCCCGGATCGCCGCGCTCGGCACTCCCGTGCTCGCGGGCCTCTCACGCAAGCGGATGATCAATGAGGTGCTCGGAACAGAACCAGCTGATGCGCTGAACGGCACCACCGCGCTGAACACGATCGCGCTGTTAAACGGAGCATCGATCCTGCGCGTGCATGATGTGATGGAGGCGGTGGAGAGCGTGAAGCTGGTGGCCGCTTTTGAACGTTGACCCAGGGTTCCACCTCACGGATCCACCAACGTGGAGACCGTGAGCGAGAGAAAGGGGTTCCTCACTTCTTCTCCAGATCACCGGTCCCCGTAGAGTTCGCTGGCGGCTTCGGGGGCCACTGCTTCGGGGCTTCCGGCTTCGCTCCTTTCTTGCGCTTGTAATAGCCCTTCCAGGTCTTCTCGTATTCGTCCATCATACGCGCCAGCGTGGGGCGCATGCGCTCCGTGTATTCGATATCCCAACTGATGTTGTGCAGGCTCTCCTTGAACGCGGCCTCGCCCAATGGCTGATCGAAGGTGCTGAAGTCGAAGTCCGGGATCCACTCGAACATCGTCATCTGCACATCCATTTCATAGAACGGCACATCGGGGTAAGGCGGCACTTCCTCGGTGTCGATGTTCACATGTTTGCTCACCAGGTTCTGCTTGCTGAACCAGACCGCATAACGCCAGCCACGGTCCAGGGTGAACTGGTAGCTACCGTCCGCCCGCGTGGTGGCTTCGGCCTCCTGCTTCCCCGCTTTCAGCAACCTTACCAGGACACCTCTCACCGGATCGCCGGTAAAGTGCTCGGTGACCTTGCCGCTGAGCTTCACATAGAAACGCTGCGAGCGAGCGGGGTTGCTGATCGCCAACGCGATCAGCGTGGACAGGAGGATCAAGGTTCTCATATGGTCGGGTCGGGAGTAGGCTGCCGGGCAACTCCGATGCCGTGAAAGTACCGGATCGCATCTTCGTGTCCAGCACGAACACCCACCGATACGAACCGCGTCATGAACATTTTCCGCTCCATCCGCTCCACCGAGAACTTCCACATCGTACTCTGGCTGATGAAGGACCTGTGCTGGGTGATGCTCTGGAAACCACTGGGATTGCTGATGATAGCGCCCACCGTGGGCATGGCCGGGTGGATCGCTTGGCGTTGCCGCAAAGAGATCGGCGAGCTCCTGCACAGCCTCGCCGTGGTGCTCTGGATCTGCGCGAATTCGGTGTGGATGATCGGTGAGTTCTGGTTCGAGGACCGCATCCGTGGGTTCGCCCTGCCCTTCTTTATCGCGGGGCTGCTTTGTGTGGCGTGGTACTACCTGGTGATCCTGCCCCGCATGGGGCGACCGGACGACGCTCCCACTAGTGCGGATCCTACGGATTAACACCGCGCGCCACGCTTCGGGATAGTTTCGACGCTCCATCCATGGCCACCCCGCTCTCCAAACTCCAACGCCGCGCACAACGCACCTTGCGCATCACGTTGGCATGGGTGATCGTTGGCGTGATCACCGCTGTGTGGGAGAGCAACGTGATGTAACGACACGGGCTGCAGCCTGTGCTTGGAGATGTCCTGAACAACCATTTCTGGCGCTCGCTCTTCGCGGGCCTCGTCGGCGGGGGCGTCTACATCTTCCTCCTGCGCGATCGGCTCCGCAGGCTGGCCTTCCTCCCGGCCTTCGGTATCATGAGCACGATGGTCGCCATCGCCGTAGCGGTTCCGCACGTCCTCCTCCCCGCGCTCACTGCGGACAGCTTGCCATTCGCACAACTGCTCTTCTCCTGGAGTTGCCTCGGCGACTTCCTCTTCTGGGACATCCTCATGGGCGCTACCATGCTCATGGTACGCTTGAACGACCAGTTCGGCAGCGGTGCTGCGGGCTTCCTTCTCGGCCGCTACCTGAAGCCGCGACAGGAACTGCGCATCTTCATGTTCCTGGACATGCGTTCGAGCACCGCTATCGCCGAAGAGATCGGTGACACACGTTATTTCCAATTGCTCAATGAAGTGTATGCCGATATCACCGATCCGGTGATCTACAGCGAAGGCGACATCTACCAGTATGTGGGCGACGAGATAAGCGTGAGCTGGCAACTGCACAGGGGCGTGAAAGGCCAGCGTTGCTTGCGTTGCTTCTTCGACATTCAGGAGAAGCTCCGGACGCGCACCGAACACTACCGCCAGCGTTATGGCATCGCGCCTGTTTTCAAGGCAGGCTTCCACTATGGACAAGTGACCACCGGCGAGATCGGCCTGGTGAAGAAGCAGACCATCTTCAGTGGCGATGCCGTGAACACCGCTGCGCACATCCAAGCGGCATGCAACGAACGCGGTGTGGACAACCTGATCAGCAAGGACCTGCTCGATGTGCTCGTGCTTTCACCGTCGAAATGGTCCGTTCGCTCCGTGGGCGAAGTGACCTTGAAGGGCAAGCGCCGAACGATCCAATTGTACACGGTAGCGCCGGAGGCGCAGGTGCAGTAACAGTTGGCAGTGGCAGTAGGCAGCAGGCAGTAGTGCCGACTGGCGACTGCCACTGCCTACTAGCAACTACGGACTTCCTCAGTAATGCTCGTACACCTTCCCTCTCCACCACACCTTGGTGGTACCGCTGTTGCTGCGCCAGGTGAGCGCATCGCCCACAAGTTCGAATTGTTTCACGCCAGCCTCTTTCGTCACGATGATGCGTTCCCCGAGATGGTAGATGCGCAGTTGGCGATTGAGGTCCTGGTAAGCGATCATCGCTCCGTTCACGCTCCAGCTTTCCGGCACATAGCGTTCGATCACGTCCACCTTGCCAGCGGTGAGCGTTTTCAGCATGCCATTCTCCACCCACAATATCACGCTGTCCTGCACCGAGTAACTGGTGGGTGCGAAGTCCGCGAGCGAGATCACCTTGTGGTCCGCATAGCAGCGTAACGCACCCGTCGCGCTCACATAGCCAACGATGCCGAGGCCCGCCGAAAAGCTCACCGGCGCGAACGGCTCCAGATCGATACGCTCACCGCGATCGAACACCCGGAACGTGTCGTCGCTGTCATCCATGTAGGCCACCACATCGCCGCCGGTGGAAACACGGCCATAGTCCACTCCATTGCAGAGCACTTCGGTGCTGCCGCGATAGAAGAGGTAGACTTTGCGCGCATTGTGATCGAAGAAGCAGAGCGTGTTCGTTCCGGCCTTCCATTGCGGTGCTTCAGTGGCCAGCAACACGTCGGCCACGGGAAATGAGCGGCCACGCCAGTAGACGTTCAGCGTGCGATCGATCAGGTTGTGGAAGGCGACAAGGCTGTCCTGCACACTGAACTCACCGATCTGGTGGCACACGGTCACCGCACCGTCAGAAGTGGCAACCCGCAATTGTTCACCCTGCTTCCACGCCAGCATGCCATGCGAGGTCTTCACCTCCACACGTTCACCGCGTTGCATCGCGAGCGCGTGACCATCGATGAACGCGCGCAGTTCTCCTTCCGAGCTGATGTACGCCAAACGATCGCCGTTGGGGAACACTGTGCGCGGCTTGCGCGGCTCCAACTCTTCGAAGCGCCCATTCTGGAATACACCGAATCGATCCGCCGAAGTGGTGTAGGGAACAACGGTCTGGGCAACGCTCGAAAAAGCGAATGCTCCGGAGAAGAGTGCGAGGAAAGGACGCGCTGCGAGCATCGGGACCAAAGTAGAGGAATGCACACTGCGCTTTCGGCGTTGCGCTCGCTGATGTCGAAGATCGTAAGCCATGTGAAGGGCTGGGATCACTGTCAGCATCTTTGAACGATGATGTCTTTCCTCCTCCGCGCACTGAGCTGGTTCTGGCCCATAAGGATCTGGAAAGGTCATGGCGCGCATGGCCCACTGGAACTGGTGTGGGAACAGGGACGTCTGGTGGTGAATTCGGCCCGTGCGAACCAGGCCTTCGGCAGTTTGCACCGCGTTTGGCAGCGCGCGCTCCGCGAGGCGGATGTTGCCAAGCGAAGACCCATGAACGCGCTGGTCCTCGGCTTCGGGGCGGGGAGTGTGGCCCACATCCTACGGGGTGAGGTGGGGCTTGATCTTCCCATCACTGGTGTAGACAATGACAGCGCGATGCTCGAGCTGGCGCGTACTCATTTCCAAGCGGACCGGATCGGGAACTTGACGCTACATGCTGCGGACGCG
This sequence comes from Flavobacteriales bacterium, assembly GCA_031371785.1. Lineage (GTDB taxonomy): Bacteria > Bacteroidota > Bacteroidia > Flavobacteriales_F > PHOS-HE28 > PHOS-HE28. The sequence continues at coordinate 7,657 of JANMKC010000012.1, forward strand.
TTCACCTTCGCCCGCCAAATTGACCGGACATTCGATCTGGTCGTGGTGGACCTCTTCAATGACCTGGACTTCGCCGAGGGTGTGGAGTCCGCGGCATTTGTCAACGATCTGCGAAGGATCCGCTCCCGAACAGGCATCGTCCTGATCAATACCGTGGCTTACAATGCGTCTTCCTCGGCGCGCAGCGCACGTCTGGGCCACGAATTGCGTCTGCACTTCAAGGATGTGCAGGAGATGTGCTACGAAGAGATCAACCGGGTGTTCATCGCCCTGTGAACAGGATCCACCGGAACCTGTTGCCGTGTGTGCCTCGCAGGTCCGAAATTTGACGTTCGGCGCTGACCCTTCCCCTTTGGCCTGTTCGCGGACCCGTTCCTTCCTCATAGCCTCGTGCTTGCTCCTTGCGCGCGTGGGTTTCGCGCAACCTGCCTGTTCCATCAACATCGGCCCGGATCACACCCTCTGCCAACTACAGACGGTGCAATTGCAAGGCCCGCCCGGCTATTCGAACTACTTGTGGAACACGGGCGCGCTCACACAGAACATCACGGTGGGCGCTGCTGGCGACTACTGGTGCCAGGTGAGCTATCCGAGCGGCACGCTGGTGACCAACGGCAATTTCACGGCGGGCAACACGGGCTTCAGCACGCAGTTCACCTACAACAACGTGAACCTTCAAGGGGAAGGAACCTACACCGTGGGCACCGACCCGAACCTCTACCACCCGCAGTTCAGCGGCACAGGCAACGGCAATTTCCTCATCGTGAACGCCGGTTGGGGCAGCAACCAGGCCGGCCAGTTGGATTGCTGGTGCCAGCCCGTGACCGTGTGCCCCAACCAGACCTACACCCTGAGCTACCGCGCCCGCACGCTGTCCAATGCCACACCGGCCCGTTTGGAATGGTTCGTTGACGGCGTGGGCACCGGGCCACAGATCAACCTGCCCGCCTTCAACGCAGGTTGGCAGACCATCACCCAGAACTGGACCACGGCACCTGGGCAGACCAGCGCTACGCTCTGCCTGCAAGTGATGTCGGGCGATGGCGTTGGTGACGATTTCGGGATCGATGATATCAGTGTGGCCGGCACCATCATTTTGCGCGACACTGTACACGTGTTCGTGAACCCGCTACCGGTGATGAACTGCGGTGGGCCCTATGGCACGCGCTGCATCAATGGGGCAGCCTTCCCCTTGAACGGCACACCGGTCGGCGGTACGTGGAGCGGCGCAGGAACGAGCGGGACCATCTTCGATCCGGTGCTGGCCGGTCTGGGGAACCACAACATCACCTACTCCTTCACAGATGCGAACGGCTGCTCGAATTCATGTACCACCAGCATCCTGGTGACACCCTTGCCAGCAGTGAACTGTGGCAACTACGGTCCGTTCTGCGTGAGCGCCGCACCGATCAATCTCGGTGGAATACCCGCAGGCGGCACATGGAGCGGTGCCGGTGTAAACGCGAACATGTTCAACCCGGCCAGCGCTGGGGTAGGTCCGCACGGGTTGATCTAGTCCTACACCAACGTGAACGGCTGCACGAACACCTGCGCTACGATCATCACCGTGAACCCTTTGCCCGTGGTGAACTGCGGCAATTACGGTCCCGTTTGTGTCGATGGTGCTACGATAAACCTCGGTGGAATTCCAGCAGGCGGAACATGGAGCGGTGCAGGCGTGATCGCGAACACCTTCAACCCGGCAACGGCCGGTGTCGGCCCACACACACTCACGTATTCATATACCAACGCCAGCGGCTGCACCAATACCTGCACCACGGGTATCACGGTGAACCCTCTGCCGGTGTTGAACTGCGGCAGCTACGGCCCGGTCTGCATCGATGCACCGGCGATCAACCTCGGCGGTGCGCCTGTCGGCGGAACATGGAGCGGCACAGGTGTGAACGCGAACACGTTCGATCCGGCGACCGCTGGCGCCGGTGCGCATACGCTCACCTATTCCTATACGGATGGCAACGGTTGCACCAATACCTGCACGACCAACGTGACGGTGAACCCATTGCCCGTATTGAATTGCGGCAACTATGGACCGCTGTGCATTGATGCCGCAGCGATCAACCTTGGCGGTGTTCCGGCCGGTGGAACATGGAGCGGTGCGGGGGTGAACGCCAACACCTTCGATCCGGCGGTTGCTGGCGCGGGCACGCACACGCTGACATATTCCTACACCAACGTCAATGGTTGTTCGAGCACCTGCACCACGGACATCACGGTGAACCCGCTGCCGGTCCTGAACTGTGGCATCTACGGACCCTTCTGTGTCGACGCCGCGCCGATCAATCTGGGTGGTATTCCCGCTGGCGGAACATGGAGCGGCGCGGGCGTGAACGCGAACAGTTTCGATCCCACTATCGCGGGCGGCGGCACACACACGATCACATACAGCTACACGGACGGCAATGGTTGCACCAGCACATGCACAACGGACATCACGGTAAAT
>JANMKC010000091.1:0-1921 GCA_031371785.1 Flavobacteriales bacterium
CCACCGAACAGCAATTTCTCAACGAGCTCGACAAGAAGCTCTGGACCGCTGCAGGCCGCCTGCGCTCCCGCATCGAGTCCGCTAGGCAACTGACCACCTAGCTGGTATTTTCCGCCACGATGCCCACCATCTACGACAACATTGAGCAGAAGCTCCTCGAAGGCTTGAAGGAAAGCCTCCGGATGAGCTATCGCGGCGACTTCTGCTCGGGGTATTTGAACCTGCGCGGGTGGCGGGATATCGCACCGGAGATCGAGAAGTTCGAGGGCGTTGATGGCAAACGGTGCCGCCTGTTGGTGGGGATGCAGCGCAGACCGGAGGAGGATGTGATGGAGGCTTACGTCTCCGGAAGTCAGGTGCCGGTGGACCAGGCCAAGGTGCTGCGTTTGAAAGACCGACTTGCCAAAGAGTTGCGCGAACAATTGGCCTATGGCCTGCCGACCGATCGCGATGAGAAGGGCTTGCGGCAGTTCGGTGAGCAACTGCGTGCGGGCAAGGTGGTGGTGAAGTTGTTCTTGCGCTATCCGTTGCATGCGAAGCTCTACCTGGCTTTCCGTGAGGATAGGATCAATCCGATCATGGGCTATGTGGGCAGCAGCAACCTCACATTGGCGGGTTTGCAGCGCAATGGAGAACTGAACGTGGATGTGCTGGACAAGGACGCCGGACAGAAACTGGCAAAGTGGTTCGAGGATCGTTGGGAGGATCGTTGGGCGATGGACATCACCGAAGATCTGATCAAGATCATCGACGAGAGTTGGGCGGGCGAAGAACAGCATCTGCCCTACCATGTATACATGAAGGTGGTGTACCACCTGAGCAACGAGGCCCGCCTTGGGCTTGCTTCTTATGACATCCCACACATCTTCCAAGGCAAGCTGTTGAAATTCCAGCAGGAAGCAGTGCGCATGGCAGCCAACGTGCTGAACAAGCGTGGTGGCGTGCTGATCGGCGATGTTGTCGGCCTTGGTAAGACTTACACCGCCGCTGCGCTGATCAAGCTGGTTGAAGAGAACGATTACCTGAAGACGCTGATCGTATGCCCGCCGAAGTTGGTGCGCATGTGGAACCGCTACAAGGAGGAGTTCGACCTGAAGGCCGAAGTGCTTTCCATCGGCGAACTGGACACGAAGAAGCTGGAGGACTTGAAGCGCTACAAGCTGATCGTGGTGGATGAGAGCCACAACCTGCGCAACCCGGAAGGCAAGCGATACCGAGCCCTGCACGAGTACATCCGCTTCAATGCGAGCAAGGTGGTGCTGCTCACAGCCACCCCCTACAACAAGACCTATCTGGACCTCAGCGCACAACTGGGCCTCTTCCTTGACCTTGAGGCTGACATCGGCCTGAGTCCGGAACGTCTGCTTGCTACCATCGGCGGGTTGCCGGAATTCAGCGCTCGCTACCAAGTACCACCCCAAACGCTTGCTGCCTTCGAGCGCAGCCCTTTCGCCGATGATTGGCGCGACCTGATGAAGCTCTTCATGGTGCGCCGCACGCGTTCGTTCATCATCGAGCACTTCGCCATCCTCGATCCGGAGAACGGCCGCAAGTACCTCGAGTTCCAAGATGGCACGCGCTCGTATTTCCCTGAACGCATACCGAAAGCCTTCCTCTATGGCTTCGACCCGAAGGACCCGAACGATCAATACGCCAAGCTCTACAGCACGCATGTGACGACCGTGATCGCGCAATTGCATTTGGCGCGCTATGGCCTGCGCTTGTATGTGGATGACAACGCGGGGGCTACTGAATCCGAGCTGCGCATCATCGACGACCTGAGCCGCGCGGGCAAACGCATGATGGGTTTTGCGCGCACCGGCCTGTTCAAGCGACTGGAGAGCAGCGGACCCGCATTCCTGAAATCACTTCAGCGCCACATCCTGCGCAACCATGTGGTGATGCACGCGCTGGACAACGG
>JANMKC010000095.1:0-9900 GCA_031371785.1 Flavobacteriales bacterium
GGATCGAAACCCCGTTCGGCAAGGCCGATAAAGTCGTTGGTGGTGCCGCCACCTACATCTCGCTGGCCGCATGCTTCTACACGGACAAGCTGGGCCTGGTCAGCGTAGTGGGCGATGATTTCCCGCCGGAGGTGATGGCCACGATGCGCGGCAAAGGGATCGATCTCTCCGGGCTGGAGATCCTCAAAGGCAAGGAGAGCTTCTTCTGGGCCGGGCGCTACCACTACGACATGAACACGCGCGACACGTTGGAAACGCGCCTGAACGTGCTGCTTGACCTGGACCCGAAGCTCAGCCCGGGTTACCAAGAGGCCAAGTACCTCATGCTCGGTAACCTCGACCCCAAGGTGCAGGGCAAAGTGCTGGACCAAGTGAAAGATCCCGCCCTCGTGGTGATGGATACCATGAACTTCTGGATGGACAGCGCCATGGATGAGCTGAAGAAGGTGATCGCCCGCGTGGACATCCTCACCATCAACGATGCGGAGGCGCGCCAACTGAGCGGAGAACATTCCTTGGTAAAGGCCGCGAACAAGATCCTCACCATGGGGCCGAAGTACCTGGTGGTGAAGAAGGGGGAGCATGGCGCGTTGCTCTTCAGCGAAGACCGTGTCTTCTTCGCACCCGCGCTGCCACTGGAAGACATCATCGATCCCACCGGCGCTGGCGACACCTTCGCCGGTGGCTTCATCGGCTACCTCGCGCACACCAAGGACCACAGCTTCGACAACCTGAAGCGCGCCATCATCGTCGGCTCATCGCTCGCCTCGTTCTGCTGCGAACGCTTCGGCATACAGCGCCTATTGGAGATCCACCGCGAGGACATCGATCACCGCATCAAACAGTTCATCGATCTGGTGGATTTCGATATCGAGCTGGTGGAGGAGTGAACGCAGGGCGCTCGTTTATCCGCAGATGGCACAGATGACGCAGATAGAGCAAGGTGCTGTCGCGCTGCTGTACGCCCATCTGTGACATCTGCGTCATCTGTGGAGAAGACCTCAGAAGCTCACCAGTAGCTGTCCCTTCTCGACTGCGGTCTTCTCCTGCGCGTGTATCTTCTTCACCACCGCATCGCTTGGGCTCTTGATCACGTTCTCCATCTTCATCGCTTCGAGGATGATGATGGCGTCGTTCTTCTTCACCGCGTCGCCTTCTTTCACCAACACCTTCAATACCAGGCCGGGCATGGGCGCTTTGATCTCCTTCACCGCAATGCCTTGTGACTTGTCGAGACCGAGTTCGTGCATCAAGTGCGCTTGCTCATCCTCCAACTGTACCGTGTACGTGTGTGCGCCGATGCGCAGGCGAACGGTCTTGGTCTCCTTGTCCTCCTTCAGCACCAGCACGCGATGACTGCGGCCATTGAGCACCAGGCTGTATTGGCCAGGGCCTGTCTTCACCAGATCGGCGGCACCGCTCTTCGGTAACGACCACGGCGCGTTCGGTGTAGCGCGTTCAAGCACGAGCGGTTCTTTGCCAGCATTGATCGTTGCGTAGAGCTTGGCCATTTTGCAGGGGGGGCGGGTAGCTTCTCGACTGCGCTCGAAGTGACAACCGTTGGAAAGCGGTCGCCTAAAATAGCCCCTCGCTTTCGCCCAATTGCTCATAAGCCTCATCCGCCGGCAGATCCGGTTGCTCGCGAGCAGCTACCGCGAGCTGGTCACAGAGTTCGTTCTGCGGATGTCCGTTATGTCCGCGGATCCACTGGAACTTCACGCTGTGCTGGCGATATATCGCGAGGAAGCGCTTCCATAGATCGGGGTTCTTTTTCTTGGCGAAATTCTTCTTCTCCCACTCGAAGAGCCAGCCCTTTTCAACCGGATCCACCACGTACTTGCTGTCGCTCACGATGGTGACTTCCATTCCCCGTTTCTTCAGCGATTCCAGTGCGGCGATGGCAGCCAGCAGCTCCATGCGGTTGTTCGTAGTGCGCCGGAATCCGCCCCACAACTCGCGGCGGTGTTTGCCCGCTTCCAGCACAACGCCGTAGCCGCCCGGTCCGGGGTTGCCGCTCGATGCGCCGTCTGTGTAGGCGATCACCTTCATGGTGCGATGTGCGGGAAGAGATACGTGATATTCCCCGCGAAGAGCTTGATGCTGACCGCGAGAAGGATGATGCCGAACGCCTTGCGCAATACGATCAACCCAACGCGTCCCAGCAATCGCTCGATGCGGCCCGTGAGCATCAGCACGAGGATCACCGGGATCATGTTCAGCAGGATGGCGATGAGGATGTTGACGGCCTCGAACTCCGCGCGCAGCGAGAGGATGGTGGTGATGGTGCCCGCGCCGGCGATCACCGGAAAAGCGAGCGGTACGATGCTGTAGATCTTCGGATCATCGCTGGGAAGACCGGGCGCGGAGGTGTCTTCCTTGAACAAGCGCACGCCGAGCGTCATCTCGATCGCGATGAAGAACAGCACGAGCGAACCCGCGACGGCGAAAGAACGCACATCCACGCCCACAACGTTCAGGATCTGCTCGCCGAGAAAGAGGAAGACCACCATGATGCCGAGGCTCACGAGCGTGGCGCGCAGCGGGTAGATCCGCCCGGCCTTCTGGCGCACTTGCAGGATCATCGGTATGCCCCCGATCACGTCGATCACCGCGAAGAGGATAAGGAAGGCTTTGCCGATCTGGGGGAGGGAGAACATCGGGTGCGAAGTTGGGAGGGGCGAGTGGCGAACGGCGATTAAAGGGCGATGAGCTTTCAACCGGAACAAGCTCGAAGCTCGTGGCTATAGGCTCGCGGCTATCAACGACTCGATCACTTGGGAATAGTGGAGATGCTCCAGCGCATGGATCCGTTCCGCGAGCGAGCCCGGCGTGTCGTCCGGCAGCACGGGGCATTTCACTTGGTGCAGGTGTTCGCCTTCGTCGTACCGCTCGTTCACAAAATGGATGGTGATGCCGCTTTCCTTCTCACCCGCAGCGATCACCGCTTCATGCACCCGTTGTCCGTACATCCCCTTGCCCCCATACTTGGGCAGCAATGCCGGGTGGATGTTCACGATGCGCTTCGGGAAGGCCCGCACCATTTCCACGGGGACCAAGCGGAGGAAACCCGCCAGCACGACCAGGTCGATGCACTGGCCCTTCAGTTCGCGCAACACGTTGCCGTCCTTGAGTTGTGTACTACTGAACAAGTAGCTCGGCACGCTGAGGTCCCATGCCCGTTGGATCACACCGGCATTGGGGTTGTCGCTACCTAGCAGCGCGATCCTGGCCCGCTCGCTTCCGCTGAAATGCTCTACCAGCCGTTGTGCGTTCGTGCCCGAACCGGAGGCGAGTATGGCGATGTTCTTCACAGCGCCGAAGTTGGGGCTTCGGCCGCTTACTGCCGCTATGGGTGCCTTGGCGTGCGATACGAAAAAGCCCGCTTTTCGCCCCCCCTTGCGCCTTTGGAAATTGTGCTTCCTTTGCACCCTCACTAAAACGAACGGACATGTCGGATATCAAGTCAAGGGTCATCGCGATCATCGTGGACAAGCTCGGGGTTGACCAGGGCGAGGTGACCACGGAAGCGAGCTTCACCAACGACCTTGGCGCGGACAGCCTCGACACCGTCGAGCTCATCATGGAGTTCGAGAAGGAATTCAACATCGCCATCCCCGACGATCAGGCCGAGAAGATCCAGACCGTGGGCCAGGCCGTGGACTACGTGGAGAAGAACGCCAAGTAAACCGCACTGCGGATGCAGCTCAGACGTGTGGTCGTCACCGGTCTGGGCGCGCTCACTCCCCTCGGTAACAACCTGACGGATTATTGGGAGGGCCTCGTGGGCGGCCGTAGCGGAGCCGCGCCCATCACGCGTTTCGACGCCAGCAAGTTCAAGACCCGTTTCGCCTGCGAGGTGAAGGGATTCAACCCGGAGGACTTCTTCGATCGCAAAGAGGCCCGGAAGATGGATCCCTTTGCGCAGTTCGCGTTGGTGTGCAGCGATGAAGCGGTGAAAGACAGCGGCCTGCTGACCGAAAGCACCGACCGCGATCGCATCGGCGTGATCTGGGGCAGCGGCATCGGCGGATTGAAAACCTTCCAGGACGAGTGTATCGGCTACGGCAAGGGCGATGGAACGCCGCGCTTCAATCCGTTCTTCATCCCGAAGATGATCGCCGACAGCGCTGCAGGGCTGATCAGTATGCGGCATGTATTGCGTGGCCCGAGCTATGTGACGGTGAGCGCCTGTGCCAGTGGCAACAACGCACTGATCGATGCCTTCAACTATATCCGTTTGGGCACATGCACCGCCGTGGTGGCGGGTGGCAGCGAAGCGGCGATCTACGAGGCGGGTGTCGGCGGCTTCAATGCTCTGCACGCCATGAGCACGCGCAACGATGACCCCGCAACGGCGTCACGTCCTTATGACAAGGACCGCGATGGGTTCGTGCTGGGTGAGGGCGGCGCGGCGGTGATCCTCGAAGATCTCGAACACGCCAAAGCGCGCGGTGCGAAGATCTACTGCGAAGTGCTCGCAGGCGGCATGAGCAGCGATGCCTACCACATTACCGCGCCGCATCCGGAAGGCCTCGGTGCCGAACTGTGCATGAAGCACGCGATGAAGGATTCCGGCCTGCAGCCGAGCGAGATCGACTACATCAACACGCACGGCACAAGCACGCCGATCGGCGACCCGCAAGAGGTGAAGGCGATCCAGCGCCTCTTCGGCGAGCACGCGTACAAACTGAACATCAGCAGTACCAAGAGCATGACGGGGCACTTGCTCGGTGGCGCAGGTGCAGTGGAAGGCGTGGCAGCGATCATGGCGGTCCATACGGATATCGTACCGCCCACGATCAATCACTTCACCGACGATCCCGAGATCGACCCCAAGTTGAACTTCACGTTCAATACCGCCCAGAAGCGCATCGTGAATGCCGCGATGAGCAACACCTTCGGGTTCGGCGGCCACAACACCGCGGTCATCTTCCGCAAGTACAGATAGGTCTTGTTCGCCTCACTTTTCAGCCGGCCAAAAAATCCCGAAGAGCGGAAGATCCGCGCTTGGTGCCGCCTGAAATTGGGCATCTCCCCCGGGGACCTGGCGCTCTACCGGCAGGCGTTGCGCCACAGCAGTGCGGTACCCGAGGATCGGCCCGACCTTCCCAACAACGAACGCCTTGAATTCCTCGGAGATGCGATCCTGGACGCGATCGTTGGCCAATTCCTCTTCAACAAATACCCGGACCAGGGGGAAGGATTCCTCACCCGCATGCGCAGCAAGCTCGTGAGCCGCCACCAGCTGAACATCCTCGCGAAACATGTGGAGATAGAGAAGGTGGTGGAGAGCAACATCGGTCGCAGCCATGAAACGAGCGTACCCGGCAATGCGCTGGAAGCCTTGATCGGCGCGATCTTCCTCGACAAGGGCTTCGACAAGACCAACAAGGCGGTTCTTACCATGATCCAGGCGCACTTCGACCTGAAGACCGTGGAGCAGGAGGATCGGGACAACAAGAGCCGCCTGCTCGAATGGGGCCAGAAGAAGAAGAAGAAAGTGGAGTTCCGCATCACTGAGGAAGCTTCGCGGAGCGGCCGGGGCAAACTCTACATCGCCGAGGCGTGCATTGACGGCGAAACGCGCGGTACAGGAAAAGGCAACAGCAAGAAAAAGGCGGAACAGGACGCGGCGAACGCGGCCTTCCGCAGCTTGCGCCCGCACGGTGGTCGTGGAGAGCGCCCGCATGGCGATCGCGAGGAACGAAGTGATCATCCGCGAAGGGACCACCGACGAGGACCGCGTGACAAGGACCGGCGTTCATTGCCACGGATAGAGAAGCCACAGCCTCGCGCGGCGCTACCGCCACACGAGGGTGATGATGTTCCGAACGCGCCTCCGATCAACGATTGATCGGCGGGCCTTCCGCCAAGGTGCCGGTCTACATTTACCGCCTTCGCACAGGAAAGTGGCCAAGCACAAGCTCGATATGGAACCCGATCCGGAGGTCACGCTCATCGGCATCAGCTGCCATGTGAACGACTACCGCCTCTGCTGGGCGCTGAACCGCACGCTCGGCATCAACCTCACCCGGCGTGACAAGGACATCACCGATCAAGGACCCGAACAGATGGCCAACTATGCGGCATTCGACCACATGGACGACGACACGCAGGCCGGCTATACGCTCGTGAACAATCACAGCGGTGATGGTGTTCTTTTGAAGGAACAGAAACAAGCGGACTTCTTCCTGTTGGTGGACGAGGCGGCGCCAGTGCCGCCTGAAGAACTGCTTGCACGCGTGCGTGCGGCCGAGTTCGTGCTCATGGCCTTCACGCTCGATGCGCGCGAATTGCGCGGCGCGCACAAATTGCTCCAATGACCATCGACCCGAAGACCAAGATCGTGGCCACTATCGGCCCAGCCAGTTCATCCCTTGCCGTGCTGCGCGAACTGATGCAGGCCGGCATGGACGTGGCACGCCTCAACTTCAGCCACGGCAACTACGAGTTCTATGCCGAGGTGATCGCCAACATACGCGAACTCAATGCGGAACTCGGCATCAGCACGGCCATCCTCGCCGACCTGCAAGGCCCGAAGCTGCGCGTGGGCGAAATGGAGAATGGCGCCATCGATGTGCCCGAAGGCAGCGAGCTCATCATCACCACCGAGCCGATGCTCGGCCGCCCCGGAATGGTCAGCACGGTATACAAACAGTTCCCGCAGGACGTGAGGCCGGGTGAATACGTGCTGCTCGATGATGGCAAGTTGCGAATGCAAGTAATGAGCACCGATGGCCGGTCGGAGGTGAAATTGAAAGTGCTCAGCGGCGGAAAGCTCACCGACAAGAAAGGCATCAACCTACCGAACACGAAAGTCTCGTTGCCTTGCCTCACCGAGAAGGACAAGAAGGACCTTGATTTCGCGCTTTCGCAGAACGTGGATTGGGTCGGCCTGAGCTTCGTGCGCAGCGCCCGCGACATCATCGAGCTCAAGCACATCATCCACGCGCAGGACAAGCACGCGCGTGTGGTCGCCAAGATCGAAAAGCCCGAAGCGCTAGCGGAGATCGACGACATCATCCGCGAAAGCGATGCGCTGATGGTGGCGCGAGGCGATCTCGGTGTCGAAGTGCCGATGGAACGCGTGCCGCTGATCCAGAAGGACATCATCCGCCGCTGCCTCAAGCAACATCGCCCGTGCATCGTGGCCACGCAGATGATGGAGAGCATGATCACCAGCAGCACGCCCACACGTGCCGAGGTGAACGATGTGGCCAACGCCGTGCTGGATCATGCGGATGCGGTGATGCTCAGCGCGGAGACCAGTGTTGGAAAATATCCGGTGGAAGTGGTGCGCGTGATGAACCGCATCCTCGCCGAAATGGAAACGGCCGACGGCATGTACGACGTTCCGAAAGTGCCGCTGGGCCACAACGACCGCTCTGTAACGGACGCGATATGCGACGCTGCCGTGGGCCTTACGGATGTGATGCCGGTGAAAGCGATCGTGACGATGACGCACAGTGGCTACACGGCCTTCAAGATCAGCAGTATGCGGCCGCGCGCGAACATCCATGCGTTCACCAGCAATCCCGCGATCCTCTGCATGCTCAATCTGGTCTGGGGTGTGCGTGCGCACTACTACGACAAGACCGTGAGCACCGACCACACCATCGCCGACATCAAGCACTTGCTGCGCAAACGCGGCCAAGTGGCCAAGGGCGACCTGGTGATCAACCTCGCCAGCATGCCCATCGCCGAGAAGGGCATGAGCAATATGCTGAAGTTGAGCCAGGCATAACCCGGCCTACCTTCCCTGCGTGAACGAACGCGATTGGGATGAAGTGGCCGCAACATTCGAGGAGGACATCTTCAGTGTGCCCGCGAACGATCGGCTGGGGCTGATCGCTGACCGCGTACGGCGGTTCGGTGCGAAGGATCGCTCGGCAGCGGATATTGGTTGTGGCATCGGTCGCATGTTGCCGTTGCTCGCGGAATGCTTCGGTGAAGTGCATGCGATGGACATCTCCAGTGAATGTCTCGCGGTGGCGGAACGCAAGAACGAGCAGATCCGGAACATCCACTATCAGCACGCGGACCTCTCCGGTTCCTTGGAAAGTCTCGCGCCGGTCGATCTCGCAATTTGCATCAACGTGCTGCTTACCGCTTCGCTTTCAAAGCGCCAAGCGATGTTGTCGAACGCATGCGGCTGCATCAAGCCGGACGGACATCTATTGCTCACGACACCTTCCTTGGAAAGTGCGCTCTATGCCTCGCACCGCCTAGTTCAATGGAACATCGAGAAGGGCATGTCGCCATCTTCGGCGCAGCAACGATCCTCGCGTGATGCCAGCCGGTTGGACATGGGCATCGTGATGATCGATGGCGTGCCGACCAAGCACTACTTGAAAGAAGAACTGGAAGATGTGCTTCGTGTCGAAGGGATGCACCTGGAGGAGATCCTGAAGATCGAATACCCATGGAGCGCGGTGTTCCCTGAAGCGCCGGAATGGATGCAAGACCCGCTGCCGTGGAATTGGATGGTGGTGGCGCGGCATAAGGATCGGTGTTGAAGATCCCGCCTGTTGACCGGGCAGCGTAAGTTCGTTCGCCGTTGTCTTCCGATCACCAAACCGCGCGCGCATGAAACAACTTTCCGCATTTCTCTTGGTCCTTCCAATTTCCGCTTTCGCCCAACTGGATCTTCAAAGTTTCAACTACTTGGACACGGTGGGCGTGCCTTGCGTGAACGACTCGGCGCAAACGCTTTTCTCGTTCGCACATTGGGAAGGATACCAGACGCAGGACAACACATGGAACGGGCCACGTGACACCACGGACTGCATCCAACTCGCGTACGGCACTGGCTTCAATATCCACGGCCGCATCTCCTTCGACCAGATCGATCGCACGCGGCCGGTCTTCGTCCGCTATCAACTCGATTCAGCATCGGCGATCGCGCTGTCGGACAACAACATCTACTCCGTCATCGTGGACGCGTACCTCGGGCCGGGTACGATACTGGACAGCGCGGGTACGTGCGTTGATGGCGTTTGCAATGGACTGATAGCGGCGGTGCGCGTGCCTGATAGCGCGGGGACGGGCAGCGCGTGGCGATGGTATCGTGGCTCGTACAACACTTCCGGCTTCGCCCCGCCGCTGCATATCTGCATCCCCACGGAAAAATTCGCCGTCAACGCGCTGCGCGAATTCATCCTGAAGTTCACTCCGGGATCCTTGAACCCCGGCCAATACATCGATCTGTACAGCGTGGAGACGCATGATCGTTGGGCCGAAGGCTCCTTGGTGCGCTTGGACTCGGTAACACTTATGACCTACCAAGCCGGCCCGGCGTACTATGCACTGAACGACTGGAACGTGGATCACTTGGTGCTCCACACCGACACCACATATCCGGATCCGTTGCACGTGAGCTACCTCGACATCGGCCCAGTGCCGAATGTTCCAGTGCAAACACCGACGACCCTTGAGCTTGGCTTCGGCACGGGTTTCATGTTCCAGCCGTTCACCCAACTGCGTGGCGCACTTGTGCTCGGCAGTGACTCGGTGCGTCATCCGCTCACTGTTGTGAACCAAGGTGCCGAGCTCTGCTTGTCATGGCAGATCGTGGAATTGATCTGGGGCGCTGGACAGCGCTATGTGCATGAGGCTGGGCATCTGGATTTCGAAGGTGAGCGCTCCTGCTTCCTGTTCCAACAGGGAAGCGCGCTGGAAGTGGCGGAAGGCACAACCTTGCACTACGGACATAACGGCCACGGCATCATCGCGTTGCGATCCGGATGCACGGTGGACATACGCCCGCACGCGGAACTCGTGATCCATTACGCGATGGACATTCGCGAACATGACGGCGCGACTTCGCCGGAGAAGATCACCGTGCGCTTGGGTCCTGACAGCAAACTCACGTTCGCGCCCGGCGCATGGATCCACAACTGG
>JANMKC010000098.1:0-1678 GCA_031371785.1 Flavobacteriales bacterium
CCCTGCGGACGAGGACCCTGCCGGAAGGGATCCGTTGGCGCGCATCTGTTCGATCTTCAATGTCCGCAACAGCACACTCTCCGCGAGGTAGGTATCGATCACCATGTCGCTGATGCGCATCACGATCTCCTGCTCATCGCCGAGCGCGAGGCCGAGTTTCTGCGCGGCGCCACCGGCGGCCATCAGCACGGCCTTCTTGAAGTTCGCCACCATGCGCTTCTCCTCGCCGAGCAGTGAATCATCCGGTTCTGGGAAATCAGGGATGCCCATCAGTTCCTGCGCCACTTGCATCGCCGGGCCCATCAGGTCGAGCTGGCCTTTCATGGCGCGCTTCAGCAGCATGTCCACCGTGAGCAGGCGGTTGATCTCGTTGGTGCCTTCGAAGATCCGGTTGATGCGGCTGTCGCGGTAGGCGCGCTCCACGGGACTTTCGGCGCTGTAGCCCATGCCGCCATAGATCTGCACGGCTTCGTCCACCACATAGTCCAGGCATTCGCTGCCTGCAACTTTCAAAATCGCCGCTTCAGCGGCGTACTGCTCCACGCCTTTCAGCAACGCGGTGGAATGATCGGCGCCACCGGCTTCCAACGCTTCGATCGCCTGCTCCATGTCGTAGCTGCAACGATAGGTCGCGCTCTCCACCACGTAGCAATAGATCGCCATGTCCGCCAGCTTCTGCTGGATCGCGCCGAACGTGCTGATCGACTTGCCGAACTGCTGGCGCTCGTTCGCGTAGTTGATCGCGAGGTCCAGTGTCTGCTTTGAACCACCAAGTGCAGCGCCCGCCAGTTTTATCCGACCGATGTTCAGGATGTTCACCGCGATCTTGAAGCCGTTCTCACGCGTGCTCAACAGGTTTTCCACCGGCACTTTGCAATCGTTGAAGAAGACCTGGCGTGTGCTGCTGCCCTTGATGCCCATCTTCTTCTCCTCCGGGTTCAGCGTGATGCCGCCGAAGTCCTTCTCGACAATGAACGCGCTGAGATTCTTGTCGTCGTCGATCTTGGCGAAGACGGTGAACACATCGGCGAAGCCACCGTTGGTGATCCACATCTTCTGGCCGTTGATCAGGTAGTGCTTGCCATCGGGCGTGAGCACCGCCTTGGTCTTGCCGCTGTTCGCATCGCTGCCGCTGCCGGGTTCGGTGAGGCAGTAGCAGGCTTTCCACTCGCCGCTGGCCAGCTTGGGGATGTACTTCTTGCGTTGTTCCTCGTTGCCGTAGTACAGGATCGGCAATGTGCCGATGCCGGTGTGCGCCGCGATCGCCACGCTGAAGCTATAGCCCGCGCCGGTGCGCTCGGTGGCCAGCATCGTCGTCACGAAGTCCTTGCCGAAGCCGCCGAGATCCTCCGGCACGCTGATGCCTAGCAGGCCCAGTTCGCCCGCTTTCTCCAGCAGGCTCACCATCAAACCCTCTTCCTGGTGGTCGATCTTCTCGACGTTCGGCCACACGTTCTGCTGGAGGAACTCCGTGCAGGTCTGTGCGATCATGCGCTGCTCCTCGTTGAACTCCTCGGGAATGAAGATGTCCTGCGGCGCGCTTTCGCGGATCAGGAATTCGCCGCCTTGAAGGGCTTTGGGTTTGGTCTCGGTACTCATGATTGCCTTGAGGGTCTGGGACGTTCTAACGGGTTACGACGCGGTTCGTTCAGGAGGATCATGTCGACACATGTGGCCC
>JANMKC010000129.1:0-7204 GCA_031371785.1 Flavobacteriales bacterium
CCGTTCGCATCAGTGACCATCACCTTGTAGTCCCCGGTCTGCGTCGCGGTGTATTGCTGGCCATTGGCCCCGCTGATCGCCGCGCCGTTGTAGTACCACTGGTACATAAGTGCTGGCGTGCTTGATAGCAATTGACCCGCAGCTGTGATGATGGGAATTGCGGGTGCTGGCAACACCGTGTAATGCAATGTGTCACTACTGTACGAACTGCACCCGGACGCATTGCCGACAACAAGCGAAAGGTCTTCGCCTTGCGACCACGCGTTCATGGTCGCTGTTCCATCGCTCCATACATAGCTCGGATAGGATGGCGGGCCGTTCGCCGGAAGGCTGTCGCCTGCGCACATCGCTCCACCACCGGATGTGGTGATGCTGAAATCGGTGGACGTGAGCGCCGCGAACGCATCCAGTTTCCCGTGGCCCCATGTTGTATTGGGCACAGTGCCGGTGAAGCTATCGGCGAAGGCATGGCCGTTCAGCGCGTTGATGATCTCCGTATGGGAAGCATGCGGGCACTTCTGCAAGTAGAGCGCTGCCGCTCCCGCCGCAGCAGGTGAAGCGATGCTGGTACCACCCGCGCGGATGTGCATGCTGTCCGGAGCCACCTTGAATATCCCAGCACCACCGAGGAACGCGGAGAGGATGCCGAGGGGCGCGGCGGTGAAGGTGATATCGCCGGGCGCCGTGAGATCCGGCTTCAGCAGCCCTGTGCGCGTAGGCCCGTGCGAACTGCAATAGGCGATCGCTCCTTCGGTGCCGCCGAGGTTCTGTGTAGTGCCGTTCGCGGCCACATAGACCTGCTCGTTGAAGTAGTTGCCCACGGTGAGCACATGCGGGGAGCATGCCCACGAATCCACCACTACCTTGTCCAATGTAGGCAGCACGTACTTGGCCATCGGCGGGTATTGTGCCACCGTGGGAAGGCCGAGGGTGGGCAGAAGAGATGTACCGAATTCGAGTACGCTCCAGGCGTCGCATACACCGGTTCCTGTCATCGTAATACGCCAGTTCATGCTCGCGGAATCCGGATCGATGATCGCGAATTCCAAGTGGTATTGTCCACCGCGCACCGAGGCGTAGGTGGTGCAGATCGCCAGCATGTTATGGTCCAAGCTGTACAGCGTATCGTCCACGAAGGTGTTGATCGAGCCTTGGACATTGCGGAACGGGATGCGCCCGCGGTACGCCCAGCCACCCGTGACACGGTCCGCCCCGATGCTGTACTGTACGTTGTTCAATGCTGCGGTATCAGCCCAGAAATCAAGGTACGCCGCAGGCAAACCGATGAACGAATTCGGATTGGTCTGGAACCAGGAGAACGATGTGTCAGGTATCACGTTCATGTGCAGTTGCAAGGGCGCCCAGCAACCGCTGTTGCCAGCAGCGCACACGACCATACGGCCCGGTGCGGCCATCAGCATGCTGTCGATCATGAGCGCTGCGGGATCCAGGCCATCGTGGCTGCCGAAGACATCGCCCAAACTGATGTTGATCACCGCGGGCCTGCCCAACGCATCGGCCATATCGAAAATGTACTTCACGGCATCGGCCACGGTGTTCGGCCAATCGGGATGTTCGAAGTCGGTGCTCACGATGATCAGGTCGCTCTTCGGTGCTGCACCGACATAGTGACCGGTGAGACCACCATTGCCCACAGCGGTTCCTGCCACAGTAGTGCCGTGCCCGCCGCCATCCGCGTCCGTGGCGGGGCAACTGCCCGCGTCGATCTGCGCCTTCGTCCAATGCTCACCATAGCCGTATGGCATTGGCGTGAACTGTCCACTGAAGGGATAGTTCTGGTCCCAATAGTCGAGCACGCGCGTCTGGCCTTGTTCATCCTTGAAATCCGGATGGTTGAAGTCGATGCCCGTATCGATGATGCCCATGAGCACACCTTCCCCATCATACGCTTGTGGCAGTGGGGCGAGTCCTTGATGGATCCAGTCGATGTGCGTTTTCACGCGCATGCTGTCGTTCATCGTGCGCCCTTTGCTCAACGTGAAATCGATGGCGCTCACGTCCTTCTCCGCATCGAGTTCGGCGATGCGCCCGGCGGGCATGCGCACGCTGGTCCAGTTGCGGGCAGCCATTTTCACAGTGCCGCCATGGGCGAGCACCACGCGCGTGACGGCAGCGGCATCGCCTTGAAGAAAGAGATCCACCTGTGTGGCGGGATCAGCGGTCTGCAGGAAATGTCGCAGTTGGAAGCCGATCAATGTGCGGTGCTGTGCCATGGAAGCAGCACATATCAGCGCGGCGCAGAGGGCGTGGGCGAATCGGTTCATCATGCTTTGTTGGCCATGGCTTCAGGCGGAGGCCGGACCCAAAATTAGGCGGGCTATCCCCCGCTCATCACGGCGAAGTCGGGGACTTTCGGCAAGAAATCAACAGCGCCGGTGAGGTGATCGACCGAACAACAGTAGTGCGTGAGCCCATTGGTCACCATCAGGAAACGCACGCGGAACACAAGGTTGTAACGGGCGGCTTGCTCGAACACGGCTTGGTCCACCTTCATGTTCGGCGCTTTGCATTCCACGAGAAGCAGGGGTTTCGCAGCGCGATCATGCACGACGATGTCGGCACGCTTGCTGAGCCCGTTCAACGCGATGGTGTGTTCCAAGGAGATCAACGAAGCCGGGCAACCCAGATCATGGACCAAGTGGTTCAACACATGCTGGCGTACCCATTCCTCCGGCGTGAGCGCGAGCCATTTCCTGCGCAAGGGATCCCACACGCGATCACCATCGGCGTCGTGCCTAAGTTTGACGCCATGGTCAGGAAGGTTGAGGGATCGCACGAGGGAATACGCAACGCCGAGACGCTGGGGGCGCAAAGGAACGCAGAGCTGGATGCTTGCTGCGCGCACCGGTACGTTCCCGGTTTTCCGAAGCCACATTCCTCCGCGCAACTCCGACCCCTCCTCTGCGCCTCCGCGTTTAGCCTCTGCCGATGAACAGCAAACAAGAGATCGTCGAGAACTGGCTACCCCGCTATACAGGGGTGGCGCTGGAAGACTTCAAGCCGCACGTGCTGCTCACCAACTTCAGCAACTACCTGGACCTGTTCGTGCAACAGACCGATGCGAAGGTCTTCGGCAAGGACAAGGCGATGCAGGTGGCGATCGCGGAGGACATGTGCATGATCAACTTCGGGATGGGCAGCGCCAACGCGGCCACGGTTATGGACCTGTTGAGCGCGATCCGTCCGCAGGCCGTGTTGTTGTTGGGCAAATGCGGGGGGCTGAAAAAGAAGAACGAGCTGGGCGACCTGATCCTGCCCATCGCCGCGATCCGCGGTGAAGGGACCAGCGAGGACTACTTCCCGAAGGAGGTGCCGGCGCTTCCATCCTTCATGATCCACCGCGCGGTGAGCGGCGTGATCCGCGACATGGAGATGGACTACTGGAGCGGCACGGTGTACACCACCAATCGCCGGGTGTGGGAACATGATGAGGAATTCAAGAAGAAATTGCAGCGCATGCGGTGCATGGCCATCGACATGGAGACGGCGACGATCTTCATGACCGGCTTCGCGAACGAGATCCCCACCGGCGCGCTGCTGCTCGTGAGCGACCAGCCGATGATGCCGTGGGGCGTGAAGACCGGGGCCAGCGATGCGAAGGTCACCGGCACGTTCGTGGAGCGGCATGTGCGCATCGGCGTGGAAAGCCTGCGCGACATCATCAACCACGGCCGCAGCGTGAAGCACTTGCGCTTCGAGTAGCCATGAACGTGATGCGCACTCCGTGTGCTTGGCATTCCTCCGCGTTCCCCGCCGCTCGCGGCGTTCACCTCTGCGTAGCCCTGCGGCTCTGCGCCTCTGCGTTCGGAATTCATCCGCTGGTCCGAACCGATAGGGAGCCAAGCGCAAGTCAGATGAACCCCACGCCCAACCCATGAGCACCACGGACGACTTCAAGAAGATCGTCAAGGACGTTCGTGCGAGAGCGTTCAAGCCCGTGTACTTCCTGCATGGCGAAGAGGCCTACTTCATCGACCGCATCGCCGAAGAGATAGAGAAGGCGGCGTTGGAGGAGCACGAACGCGACTTCAACCTCACCATACTATATGGTCGCGATTGCGATCCGGACCAACTGAAGGACACCTGCCTGCGCTATCCCATGATGGCCGATCGGCAAGTGGTGATCCTCCGGGAAGCGCAAACGTGGCGCATCGATGCGTTCGACAAGCTGGAGGCCTATTTCAAGAACCCCACGCCCACCACGATACTGGTGATCCTCTACAAGCACAAGAAGGCCGACGGCCGCAAGACCTGGCTGAAGGACCTCGGGAAGAAGAACGTGGTTTTCGTGAGCGACAAATTGAAGGAGGACAAGCTGCCGGACTGGATCCAGAAATACGTGGCGTTCCACCAGCGGCGCATCGGGCCTGTGGAAGCGAAACTGCTGGCCGATCATCTCGGCACCGACCTCGGCAAGCTCACCAACGAGGTGGAAAAGCTCTGCATCGTGACCGAGGAGAACGGCACGATCACATCAGCGCTCATCGAACGCAACGTAGGGATCAGCAAGGACTACAACATCTTCGAACTACAGAACGCCATCGGCGCGCGCGACCACTTGAAGGCGCAAACCATCGCCCACTTCCTCTCGTCGGACAAGGAGCACAAGCTCTTCCTGAGCGTGGGCATGTTGAGCAGCTACTTCAGCAAGCTGGCTATCGTGCATGCGAGCAGCGGCCTGCAACAGAACGACCTCGCCGCAGCATTGAAAGTGCCGCCCTTCTTCGTGCGCGACTATGCGAACGCGGCGCGCTTCTATCCACTGGAAAAGATAAAACGCATCCAGCACCTGCTGCGCGAAGCGGACCTGAACAGCAAAGGGGTCGGTAATGCGAGCGCGGCGGATGGCGAACTGCTCCGCGAATTGCTCGTGCGCGTGATGACCTGAAACAGGACCGCCGCGCATCCCATGGATACGCGGCGGTCGTTCGATCCTGGCGTTGATCGCCTATCGCGCTACTTCGGGGTTACCGGAGCAGGTGCGACCTCCTTCACGGGCGCAGCGGGTGCCGTTTCGCCGGCCTCCACGGTGCCGTGGATGCTCACCACCTTGCTTGGCGTGTTGGTCGCGTTGCTCGTCACCGTCACCGTCTTGGTGAAAGGTCCAACGCGGTTCGTGTCATAGTGTACGTTCACGACGGAGGTCTGGCCGGGCGCGATGGGCGCGGTGTCGCACTTGGGAACGGTGCAACCACAGGAGCCCTGGCATTGCGAAATGATCAGGGGCTGGTCACCGGTGTTCTTCACGGTGAACTGGCGGTTGCCGTCAGCACCTTGCTTGATGGTGCCGTAGTCGACATCATCCTTGTCGAGGGCGATCGCGGGACCCGATCCGGTGACGGCCTTACCGTCCTGCGCGCAAGCGCCAAAAGTCATTGCGCTGAGCGCAAGACAGAGGAAAATGTGTTTCATGTGGGTGTGTTGCGTGTTTGCGGAGGTGAAAGTAGAGGGGCCATCCTCGTTGAACAGGCCCTTCACAGGTCGTTAACAAGAAAGCGGCTGCGCAGGATATGAGCCGGAGAAGATCCATCCGGAAGCGTTGGCTCCGGTATTTTCGCGCACCCATGGAACTCCCCAAGCGATACGACCCGCAGCAGACCGAAGACAAATGGTACCAGTACTGGCTCGACAACGGTTACTTCCGTAGCGTGCCCGATGGCCGTGAGCCGTACACCGTCGTTATTCCGCCACCGAACGTGACGGGCGTGCTGCACATGGGGCACATGCTGAACAACACGATCCAGGACGTGCTCGTGCGCCGCGCGCGTATGCAGGGCAAGAACGCCTGCTGGGTGCCCGGAACGGACCATGCGAGCATCGCCACGGAAGCCAAGGTGGTGCGGCTGCTGGCGGAACAAGGCATCAAGAAGAGCGCGATAGGCCGCGAAAAATTCCTGGAGCACGCGCACGCGTGGAAGGAGAAGTACGGCGGCGTGATCCTCGATCAGCTCAAGAAGCTCGGCGCATCGTGCGACTGGGAACGCACGCGTTTCACCATGGAGCCGAAACTGAACGAGGCCGTGCTGGACGTGTTCATCGACCTGCACAAGAAGGGACTCGTTTACCGTGGCCAGCGCATGGTGAACTGGGATCCCGTCGCCCTCACGGCGGTGAGCGATGAGGAAGTCATACACAAGGAGGTGAACTCGCGCCTCTTCCATGTGCGCTATGCCATCGATGGCATGAATGATCAGTGGATCACGATAGCAACGACTCGGCCGGAGACCATCCTCGGAGATAGCGCGATCGCCGTTCACCCGGAAGACGAGCGCTACGCGCACCTGCAAGGCAAGCGCGCATTCGTGCCGCTGATCGGCCGCAGCATCCCCATCATTTTCGATGAGTACGTGGAGCGTGAATTCGGCACCGGCGCGCTGAAAGTCACACCCGCGCATGACGTGAACGACTACGAGCTCGGCAAGAAGCACAAGCTGGAGACCATCGACATCCTGGAACCGAACGGCACGCTGAGCGCCGCCGCACAGCTCTACATCGGCGAGGACCGCTTCGCAGCGCGCAAGAAGATCGTGAAGGACCTCGAAGAGAAAGGCCACTTGGTGAAGATCGAGGACATCAAGAACAAGGTGGGCTACAGCGAGCGCACGGATGCGGTGATCGAGCCGCGCTTGAGCCTGCAGTGGTTCGTGAAGATGAGCGAGCTGGCCAAGCCCGCGCTGGAAGTGGTGAAGGACGGTCGTGTGAAACTGCACCCGCAGAAGTTCGCCAACACCTACACCTACTGGATGGAGAACGTGCGCGATTGGTGCATCAGTCGCCAATTGTGGTGGGGCCAGCAAGTGCCCGCGTGGTACAACGATGCGGGCGATGCCGCCGTGTGCCGCACGGAAGCCGAAGCCATCGCGCAATTCAAAGCCGCCGGCCAAAGTGTGAACGGCATCAAGCAGGATGAAGATGTGGTTGACACCTGGTTCAGCAGCTGGCTCTGGCCTATCAGCGTGTTCGATGGCTTCGAGAACCCGGACAACGCGGACATCAAGTACTACTACCCCACCGACGACCTCGTTACTGCGCCGGAGATCCTCTTCTTCTGGGTGGCGCGCATGATCATGGCCGGCCTGGAGTACCGCGATGAAGTGCCGTTCAAGAACGTGTACCTCACCGGCATCGTGCGCGACAAGCTCGGCCGGAAGATGAGCAAGAGCCTCGGCAACAGCCCGGATCC
>JANMKC010000130.1:0-9637 GCA_031371785.1 Flavobacteriales bacterium
CCCCTTGGTCGCTCAGGTTCCAGTCGAGCTGGATGCCCGTGAGGGAAAAGGTGCCGGTGCCTGCCGCACTGCGCCGGATGAACACACCGACCACCGGGTTGCTTGCGGCGTTTGGCGCACTGCCGGGTGTAAGCAAGCCCAGGTCCACCTGGCCAGCGGCCGGTACGATGTGGCCCGTGCTGTTCACGTATGCGTGCTGCCATTGTCCGTTGGGCAGCCTGTATTTCACGAAGACCCAGGCGGCATCCCAATTGATCACACCGCCACCGCGCCAACTGTTCTCCCAGCTCAGGTCGAACTGCACCTTGGCGTTGCCGGCATTGTTGATCAGCGTGGTGTTGGCGATCTGGATGTTGTTGGCGTTCGTGCCTGTGGAGGTTAACAGGGCCAGAAGGGTGAGAGCGGGAATGTGCAGGTTGTGCAGTACGGTCCGGAAGATCAGTCGCATGATTGTCAGTGTTTCGCGTCTAGGGTGCAGCGGATGGGAAGTGACCTGATGGCCAACGCGCTGAACGCGGCCCTCTCTCGCCCCTACTGCTGCTGGATGCGGCAATATATGTACATCGCTGTCGCGGGCAGTCTTTTGTGGAAAACATGCACCGCGCATTGATCCATGCCTTGCCGAGAAGGCCATGCTCCGGCATCGAGGAAGGTGACAAGGAAAAACCGTTGTATTTGTTTCAAGCGACCAAGGGCAAGAAGAAGACCGCCAAAGGCGATCCCGTATCGGGTGATATATAGGAGTTGCCACCGGCGAGCGAGCCGGGGACGTTGGCTTCCCCCCTATTCGGAAATGCGAAGCCCCGGTGATGAGCCGGGGCTTCTTGCTAGGGAGTTGTGCCGTGGCCTTCACGGCAACTGCTCCACCCTCACATTGTTCGGTGTAGTGCTCCCCACATTCACCAGAATGGGATCGCGGTCGTTGCCGCTGCCCGTGTACTTCACCGAGCCGTCCAAGTTCACGTCGCGCGTGCTGTAGGAATTGCTTACCGCATTGTTCGGCGTGGTACTGCCCACGGTGGTGAGGATCGGATCGCGGTCGTTATCGCTGCCGGTGTACTTGATCTCGCGGTTGAAGGTCACATCACCCGCCCAGAGCGCCTCGGTGGGGAACGTTCCTGTCACGCTCTTGCGGGCGCTTGTCCCGTAGGTGTTGGTGGTCGCGGACCGGAAGTCCACCGTTGCGGCTGAACCGCTCAGGGCGACCCCTGCCAAGGTCATCACCCCGGTGTGGTTACGGTGCCGCATCGCCACATGATACGTGCCTGCTGCCACCGTGATGCTCACCGGTGAAGTGCCGTCCAAGGCCACCACGTCACCATCGCATTGCACAAGCGCCGCGCAGCTCGCCACCACCGTGGCGGGGGTTGCCGGGCTGCGCAGTTCCACGATCACCCAATCAACGATGGCGTTGCTGCCGGTGGTGGTGAATACGCTCGCTGCGACCGTACCGCCCGCACCAGGCGTACCCGTGAAGGCGTAGCCCAGCGCGGTGTAGGGCTGCGTGTTCGGGATAACGGATGCGCTGCGCAGCGCATCGCTCATCAGGCCGGTGGTCGCGTTGTAGGGCCCTTCCAGGAACACCTTGGGCGATACCTGCACGTTGGGTGAGCTGAGCGTTGGGATCAGGCACCAGCTATTGATCGTTCCTGCGTCACCCGTGGCCACGTCCTGCACGCTCAATGTCCATGTGCCCTGCATCATTTGGCCGTTGAAGCCTGCCAGCGACGCTGCGGGGATGGCGAAGATGTTGGTCATCGGGCAGACCACACCGATAGCGGTTGCGGCCTGCTGGTCGAATTCCACGGTCATGTTGTCGTTGGATCCGCACAGGCCCGCATTGATCAGCGCGATGCTCGTTCCAGTAGGGCTCTGGAGTGTGAGACGCACGTCCTCGATGTAGGTGTGCGTGAGGTTCACGAATACGTTGAGGTCGGTGATCGTCTGCCCGCCCAGCGCCGGTACGGTGATGGTGTTGGTCACCGTGGTATTGTCCACGATGGTCGTGGTGGTAGTGCTCGAATAGGCACACAGGCCGCCCGGTCCAGTGCAGGTGGATACCACGCCGTTGAAGTTGAGGCTGCATATCGTGTTCACGTTGTGTACCAGGCGCACGTTCACAGCGGAGCCAGACGCGTAGGGTCCGAATGGCCCATAGTTCCCGGTACCGGTCACGGTCTGAACGGTAGTGTACCCATTGGGGCCTCCCGCATCATTGTCCACTTGGATGGCGATGCTGGTGGCGCTGCCCATGCTGGTGAGGTTCACGCTCACGTTGTACTGCGAGACATTGGCGCAGGTGGGCGTAGCGGTGGCGGTGGGCGGGGTGCAGCCCGGGTTGATGAAGTACACGCCATAATCCTCCGATTGGCCGTACTGAACGTTCGTGCAAGGGCCGGGGGTCGTATTGGTGAAATCACTGATCACTCGCATGCGCAGCAGGGTGCTCAGCGTGGGCGATGATGGTGTGGTGAAGTTGCCGGAGACCGTGCCTGAGCCATTGGCCGGCGAGAAGACCAGTTCACCCCCGTCGGTGAAGACGCCGTTGTTGTTGTAATCGATGTACACGCGGGTCCACTGGGTGTTGAAGGTGCCCCCCATCACCGAGATCGGATAGTTGGTATTGATCTGCAACCCCGTAGCCGCCGAACAGGTGTAGTTGTTCATCACCGCACCATCGTAAGCCGTGGTGTTGTTGATGGTGTTCAACGTCACGTTGGTGATGCCGATACCCGAGCCCGTTGCAGCGGTGCGCGTGTGCGTACACCCCGCCGCAGGAACGGCGAACACCGTGATGTAGCCCGTCTTCGTCATCACAGTGCCCGTGCCGTTCGCATTGGACGCCGTGAGCGTAACGTTGTAAGTGCCCGCCGTGGAATAGGTGATCACCGGGTTCTGCGCCGTGGATGTCAAGGGCGTACCACCGGGGAACGACCACGACCAGCTCGTAGGTGAAAGCAGGGACGCATCCGTGTAAGTGACCGTGCCACCCGTGCACAGGGTCACCGGAGTGCCGCTGAACTCCGAGAGCGGCGGACCGGTCACGATCATCGTCACCGTGTTCGAGAGCGCCGGAGAGGAGATCACACCCGCGAGGTTCGAGGCCATCTCGCAGTACACCGTGGTTCCGGGCATCAGGTTGTTGCTCTGGTAGGTGGCCCCGGTTCCCACGGGCGCACCGTTCCTGTACCAGGAGTACACAGGTGATGCACCGCCGTTCACGGGTGTGGGCGTGAACGTGACGTTGGTGCCGTAGGTGATGGTGCTGCTGGGCGAGGCCGCGATGGTAACGCGTGCGACATTGCCCGACACATAGACACCATAATCCTCCACATCACCGATGAAGAACGAGGCCAAGCAATTGCGCTGGTTGGCGGTAAGGGTACCGGTTTCTCCATAAAGCCGCATGCGTAAGAGCGTATTGGCGACCGCACCTCCAGGTACGATGACACTGGCGTTGATCGTGGCGCTCGTGCTCGCCGGTGTGGTCCCTTGTATGACGCGCTCGCTGGGATCCTCGAAGGTGCCGTTGTTGTTCCAATCGATGTAACCGTTCAGCGACTCCGCCCCGCTCCCACCCGCGCGGATGGAGACGGAAAGCGGGTAGGTGCCACCGGCGGCGAGTATGGTATTGCCCGTACACGCGAAGTCCGTGTATGCGACGTTGGTGCCTGTACTGGTCGAGTTGGAGATCGTGTTGAATACCACACTATTCACCGTTTGGGCGCAATTGCATGCGTTGCTGGAGGTGGGCGTACATGCCGCCACGGGCGCGGAGGCCACCACCACCACACCCTGTTCGGTGCGCACGTAGGTGCCCAGTGTAGTGGTAACCGTGAGCGTGGCGTTATAGGTACCCGGACTGGTCAGGGTGAACGTGGGCCTGCGGACGGCGGAGTTGAGCGTTATGATCCCGTTCGTGATGGACCAGCCGAAGGTGATGCCGGGAAATGCGGCATCGTCCAAATACGTATTGGGCAAACAGAGCGACAGGTCTTCCAGCGTGACCGTCTGACCGGTGCCGCACAGCACTGCTACAGAGGTGCGGAAGTCGAGCTGCGGGGCACCCGGTGGCACCAAGGACATATTGCCATTCGCCGCCAAGAAGGAGGCGCGTTGGCTCGTCATGGCAAGCTGTGCGCGCGTGCGCTGGCCGGCGGTGAACATGTTCGCAGCGCACGACGCGTAGTTCATGTAGTTGAAGATGTGCAGGCTGTTGAGGGAACCACCGTCGCAGGAATTCGTGCCGGTGGGGTTGCAAGCGCCCGGACGGATGTGCGGGGGGATGTCGCAGACCTGGTCTCCATCCGTGCCACAGTTGGCATTCGGCGGGCAGGTTGTACCGTTCACGTCACCTTCGAACGTGTGGTAGAGATTGAACGCGTGGCCAAGCTCGTGGGGGAGCACCGTGCCGCCGATAGTGGTAGCCAGCATGATCGTACCGTCTTCAGGGGAGCCATGGCTGCCGGCGAAAAAAGCGTAACCCGCCACGGGGCCACCATTGTCGATCTCCGACACCAGCCAGATGTTGTAATACTTGGTCTGGTCCCACACCTCGTAGGCCTTGATGGCCGCATCGGTCATACCCAAGGCCCCATCATGCGCCACGCCGTAGTTCACGTAGTCCGGGATACCGGTCATGTTCCTGCGGGTGATGCCCGAGGTGCAATTGCCGCTGGGATCCCGCACGGCCAATACGAACTCGATGCCCATGTCCACACCGGTGCCCGCACCCGGCGTGCCTGCCACCTTGCGCCAATACTCGTTCAAGGACTTGATGCCCGCGCGGATCTGATCGTCGGTAACGGCCGTCGCCGCCGTGCCGATGTCCATGACGTGTACCACGATCGGCACCTTGAAGGTGTTGATATCGCGGTCCTCACCGGGGGCGGCATGCCGGGCCGCTTCATTGAAGTCCAGCACGCGTTGCCGGTATTCCGGGTTGGTGCGCATCAGCCGTTGGTGCGCGTGGTCGAAACCACAGGGATCCTGGGAGGCGGCTTGGAAGGTCTGGGCGGACACCAGGGTGCTGGTGCCCAAGAGGGCGAAAAGCAGCGCGCACTTCGCTGCGGTGCGACGAACGGTCATCGTGGATCTCATCGGGTGTGGGGAAGGGTGGCGGAAGATATCTTGAATGGGCGGACCGGAACACGACCGGACCGCCAAAACAAACTGTCGCGAAGCTGTGAATTTCTTCATGCCATCCGCCTCGTAGAAATACCTGTTCTATCCCGCTCAGGGCCGAGGAGATCATCAACCAGCATGTGGAGGAAGGCGACAACCCCGGACGAGGCTCCGGGGCTATCGGGCGTGAACAAGGAGAAGACCGACGTGGCCATCAAGGTGGCCAAGGGCAAGAGGAAGATCGCCAAGGGCGATCCCGGTTCGCGGACCGGGACGGGTGACATGAAGGAACTGCCGCCAGCGACGGAGCCGGGGGGCGTATGTCGCTCTCCTACCCTATTGAAACAAGAATCCCCGGCCCCCGGAATAAGCTCCGCGTGGCCGGGGTTGTCTATTCAGTGCAGGTTGTTCTACGCCGCCTTCTCCTCGTGCCTGCGCTCCGGCCGGTCGTCCTCGATCAGTTTCGGATCCACACCGCGATGCGTCAATTCGCGCTCCAGCAGCTCGATCCGCTGGTACAGTTTCACGAAGGTCTTGTGGTTGCGCTTCAGTGCTTGGTGCAAGGCATGCACCAGTTGATCCGCGGTAGTGGCGCGTGTGGCGGCATCGCTGTTGTCCACATACTTGCTCACATCCTTGGCGATGCTCTTCCAGTCCACCACCTTGGCACCGTGCATGATGCGCGCTTCGGTGAGGTCGTGCTTCAATTGCTTCACATAAGCGGTGAGCAAGAGCACGCGCTCATAATCGCTCATCTGGTCGCGCACGAAGAGGCGGCTTTCCGGTGGTAGCGGCTTCTGGTTGGGCCCGGCCACCGCTTGCGGGGTGGGCTGGTCGTTAGCGTTTGTGTGGTCCTCCGCTTGCGGGCGGGTGAACTGGTACCACTTGCGGGGATGCTCGTTGTGGTTCATGGGGTCTTGCTTTGCCTGCGGAAGCGTCATTGCGTAGGCGGGGGGTGTGTTTCGCGGTCCTTGAAAGTTAGTGTGGGATGCCAGAGAAGACAAGGGTATTCCACTATGCGGCCATGAACATCGTCATCCCGCTCTTCGGGCCTTTTCCTGATGCGCCTACCGCTTCGATCTCGATACTGTACCACTCGCCGGTGATGAGGCCATTGAATGTATGGCGGGAGGAGGAGGTTGTCAGTTGCACCACCGCACCGGATACGGGTTTGATACGTATGTTGTACATCCGCGCACCATGCACCGGTTTCCAACGCAGCTTCGTCTGGCCATGCACGGCGGTATTGCGAAATAGGATGTGCTGGGGTGATGATAGTTCGGCGATCCGCGTGGAACGCTTGCGCAGTTCGAAACCGCCGCTCATCACGATGTCAATGTCGCCCCCGGACACTGAGGCGACATATCCCGCCAGCCGCTTCAACATCGTGGCTACTTCCTTATAGGAGGTTCTCTTCTTGTGTACCGCCATACGCCCGCGGTCCAGCGCAGCGACATTCGCGTCGTTCAACTCATCGATCGCCATCCCGAATTCGGCCATGCTGGGCGCGGGCAACGGGAAAAGCGGATTGTTGGACATGCGATCCTTCACCACCCTCGCCCGCACCAACAGGTCATCAGCGGAAATTCCTCTCAGGTCTGTCTTTACAAGGCGCATGGTGTTGGGTCTATTGTTTATTGAACGGTGGCTGGGCTTGTGTTCGCATGGCTTGAACGGAAGCAGGGCCGCTACGGTTGCGTTCCCATGCGAAGCGATCGCTCGCGGTGGTGTTGCGATGGACTTACCTATCGCCTCCATGGCCTTCTCAGCAGAGGCCGTTGCGCGTTAGCGGAAGGCATTCGCACTTGACCCATCGGCCATCGCGCGGAACTGGCGATCGATCGCTTTCCGTATCCACGCGATCGCATTTTGTACGTAGGCCATCGCTTTGATATCCGGAGCGTTCGCGCATTGAGCGTATGCCATCGCGTAAGTTCCTGTCGCGACCGCATCGGACTCTGCTGCCATCGCTGCGGGCTCAATTGCTATCGTGTCACTGTCCGAGGCGATCGTGCTCCCACCGAAAGCGATGGCGTTCCTTCCTATCGCGCTGATCCGCCGGCAAGGATCTGTAACTCCAACCGACTACATTTCCCCGGACGCCGAAGCCTCTCTGGTCGACACCGCATGCCCACCCGCCCCGACCACATCCTCGCCTTCATCTCCAAGTGGGAGCTGTCAGCTGCGAGCGAATTGGCCAACGCGCACACCTTCGTCAATGAGTTGTGCGCGGTACTGGAGGTGGAGCCACCGCAGCCAAAGACCGGCGACGAACCCGGCAACGCCTACGTCTTCAACAAGACCATACCCAGCGCTACGGACAGCGCCAACTACATCGATTGTTACAAGCGTGGCTCCTTCGTGCTGGAGACCAAGCAGGGGGCTGACAAGGATGCGACCGATCCGCTCAGCGCATTGCACGAACTGGCGAAGAAGAACAGAAAGACCGGCCACGGCATTCGCGGCACCAAGGGCTGGGACACCGCCATGCTCCGCGCCCGCGAGCAAGCGCAACGCTATGCGCGCTCCTTGCCGAAGGAGGAAATACTGGAGGGCCGCCCGCCCTTCATTATCGTGGTGGATGTCGGCCACAGCATTGCGCTCTACACGGACTGGAGCCGCATGGGCGGCGAGTACATCCCCTACCCCGATCCGGCTACGTATCGCATTGCGCTGAAGGACCTCGTGCGCACCGAAGTGCGCGAGCTGCTGCGCGCGGTGTGGACAGATCCGCTCTCGCTTGATCCCGGTCGGCGCAGTGCGAAGGTCACGCGCGACATCGCCGACCGCTTGGCGAAACTCGCTCGTTCACTGGAGGGCAAGCACCCACCTGAGCACGTCGCGAACTTCCTTATGCGCTGCCTCTTCACCATGTTCGCTGAAGATGTGGACCTGTTGCCGCACGGCAGCTTCACCAAGTTGCTCGGTGAACTGAAGAGCGATCCTTCCTCGTTCGCGCCGATGCTGGAGAACCTCTGGGGCACCATGAACACCGGTGGCCTCTCACCGATACTGCGCAAGAAACTGCCGCGCTTCAATGGTGGATTATTTGCCCACGCGGATGCCATCGCCTTGAACGCCGACCAGATCCAATTGCTCATTGAGGCCAGCACCGCCAACTGGAAGGACGTGGAGCCTTCCATCTTCGGCACCCTGCTGGAGCGCGCGCTGGACCCGCACGAACGCCACAAGCTGGGCGCGAATTACACGCCGCGCGCCTACGTGGAACGATTGGTGAATCCCACGGTGATGGAACCCTTGCGCGCGGAATGGGCCAGCGTGCAGGTGGCCGCGCTGAAGCTCCACACCGATGGCGACACGAAGAAGGCCGTGAAGGTGGTGCGCGACTTCCTGCATCGCTTGGCGAGTATTCGCATACTGGATCCCGCGTGCGGCACGGGCAACTTCCTGTACGTGATCCTCGAATTCCTGAAACGCCTGGAGGGCGAAGTGCTGAACACCCTGCGCGACCTGGGCGAAGACCAGCACCAATTGGAATTGGAAGGCGTGATGGTGACGCCCGCCAACCTGCTCGGCATCGAGCTGAACCCGCGCGCTGCCGCCATCGCCGAGCTGGTGCTGTGGATCGGCTTCCTGCAATGGCACCTGCGCGCGCACGGCAATTTGCACCACCTGCCCGAACCCATCATCAAGAACCTCCACAACATCGAATGCCGCGATGCCGTGTTGGACTATGACAGCAAGACCGAACAGCGCGATGCCAACGGCGAAGTGGTAACGCGTTGGGATGGACACACCACCAAGACGCACGCTGTGACCGGTGAGGAAGTGCCCGACCCCGAAGCCCGCGTGCCGGTGTACAGCTACACCAACCCCAAGCCCGCCAAGTGGCCCGCCGCCGATTACATCGTGGGGAACCCGCCGTTCATTGGTGCAAGGACTATTCGAACTGCACTGAGCGATTCGTATGTCGAAGCGTTGCGTGCAGCTTACAAGGAAGTTCCAAGCACTTGCGACTTCGTTCTGTATTGGTGGAACCATGCCGCTGGCCTAGTTGCAAAGTCAAAGACGAAAGCCTTCGGCCTGATTACTACGAACAGCATAACTCAAGCGTATTCTCGAAAGCTGATCGACAAGCATCTGTCCGGCAAGGCAGCCGTTGCATTGCGTTATGCCATCGCTGATCATCCATGGGTTGAATCGAATGATGGGGCCGCCGTTCGTATCGCGATGACTGTTGGGGTGAACAAGAAGCAGTTGGTTGGGAAGCCGCAAATCGGCAGCGTAGTTTCTGAGGTCGATGGGGACGATCATGTGAAAGTCCATGAGATTTCGGTTGACCGCATTGACAGTTCCCTCAGTGCCTCATTGAGCGGCGGGTACATCCCATTGAAGGCGAATGAATCAACGTGCTTTCAAGGTGTTGTCCCCGCAGGTGAGGGTTTCAAACTTGATTCGGACGAACTAGCTCGCTTTGGGCTCGATGCCAAGAAGCTCCCCCCAGTAGTCAAGCCATACATCATAGGCAAGGACTTAGTGCAGGAGAATCAGG
>JANMKC010000164.1:0-9813 GCA_031371785.1 Flavobacteriales bacterium
CGGCCAAGGTGAAAGGTGGTAGCGGCGTGCCGCAGACCAAGAAAGTCGGCACTGTAACGTGGGATCAGGTGAAAGCCATCGCCACGGACAAGATGCCCGATCTGAACTGCTTCACCATCGATAGCGCCATGAGCATGGTGGCCGGTACGGCCCGCAGCATGGGCATCACGGTGCAAGGCGAAAGTCCACTCAAGAAATAACCGCGAACATGGCAAACCTGACCAAGAAGCGTAAGGCCTCCGTCGCCAAGTTCGATGGAGACAAATTGTACAATCTGCAGGAAGCGACCCAGATCGTGAAGCAGGTGAGCACAACGAAATTCGACGCCACCGTGGACATCGCTGTCCGCCTCGGTGTCGATCCGAAGAAAAGCACGGAGATGGTGCGCGGTACGGTCAGTCTTCCTCACGGTACCGGTCGTACCGTGAAGGTGCTCGTGCTGGCCGATCCCGCCAAGTGCGAGGAGGCGATGGCCGCAGGTGCGGACATGGCCGGCCTCGATGAGTACGTGGAGAAGATCAAAGCCGGATGGACCGCCGTTGACGTGATCATCTGCACGCCCGCTGTTATGGCCAAGGTAGGTGCGCTGGGCCGCGTGCTCGGTCCCCGTGGCTTGATGCCCAACCCCAAGACCGGTACCGTGACCATGGACGTGGCCAAGGCCGTGAAAGAGGTGAAGGCCGGCAAGATCGACTTCAAGGTGGACAAGGCCGGTATCATCCATGCGGTGATCGGCAAGGCCAGCTTCGATGCCGTGAAACTGAGCGAGAACGCGAACGAACTGCTACAGACCTTGGTGAAGCTGAAGCCCAGCACGGCCAAGGGTGCTTACATCAAGAGCATCACCATGAGCAGTACCATGAGCCCTGGCGTAAAAGTGGACACCCGCGTGGTGACCGTGTAACCTCATAACGAAGAGAACAATGGCAACCCGCGCAGAGAAAGACCAGGCCATCACCGAACTGATCGGTGAGATCAAGGCTACCAACGTGCTCTACCTCACCGATGCCAGCGCCATGAACGCTGAAGCTACGAGCACCCTTCGCCGCGCCTGCAATGCAGGCGGTATCCGCATGAAGGTGGTGAAGAACACACTGCTCCAGAAAGCAATGGAGCGCATCGAGGACAAGGACTACAGCGCCCTGTTCCCCACGCTCGCCGGACAGACCGCGATCATGTTCGCCGAAAAGGGCAACGCCCCCGGCAAGGTGATCCAGGACTTCCGCAAGAAGCACAAGAGGCCCTTGCTGAAGAGCGCTTGGATCGATGAGGCCGTGTTCATTGGTGATGACCAGATAGCGGTGCTCGCGAAACTCAAAGGCAGGGAGGAACTCATCGGCGACATCATCGCCCTGCTGCAAAGCCCGATAAAGAACGTGATCGGTGCGCTGCAAGGCGGCAGTGGTCACAAGATCGCCGGATTGGTGAAGGCGCTTGAAACCAGAGCCAACGGATAAGAGATACGAGGGCGATACATGCATCGCCCCGACAAACGCGTTACGCACACGATAGCTTCCCTATCACAATTCCCAACAACCCCCGAAAGATGGCAGACATCAAATCCCTTGGCGACCAACTCGTGAGCCTCACCGTGAAGGAGGTGAGCGAGCTCGCCACTTACCTGAAAGACGAGTACAAGATCGAACCCGCCGCAGCCGCTGTGGCCATGGTGGCTGGTGGCGCCGCTGGTGGTGGCGAAGCCGCTGCCGCACAAACCAGCTTCGACGTGATCCTGAAGTTCGGTGGCCAGAACAAACTGGCCGTGGTGAAGCTCGTGAAAGAGCTCACCGGTCTCGGACTCAAGGAGGCGAAAGATCTCGTGGATGGCGCTCCCAAGCCGATCAAGGAAGGCGTGTCCAAGGAGGACGCCGAGAGCCTGAAACAGCAATTGACGGAAGCAGGTGCCGAAGTTGAGGTCAAGTAATTCCCTCACAGCGCATTGACCACCCGGTCCCCGATGCCCCGACTTGTCGGGACATCGGGGGCACCGGGTGGATCGCGCCGTTGCAGGCGTCCCATCGCAGCCCGCTCATCAGGGGCCTTCTGATGAAAGAAAGTAGCAGGTCGTTCGTTCGTTCATTCCCCTAGTTCCCCCAGCAGCACCCATGGCCCAGGCGAAGACCCTCTCGCGCAAAAGCAAGCGCATCGATTTCGGTTCCCTCCATCTTCCGGCGCAATACCCGGATTTCCTTGACATCCAACTGAAGAGCTTCGAGGAGTTCTTCCAGATCGAGACCCTTCCCGAGAACCGGGGGCATGAGGGCCTCTACAAGGTGTTCATGGAGAACTTCCCCATCACGGACACGCGCAACCAGTTCGTGCTGGAGTTCCTCGACTATTTCGTGGACCCCCCGCGCTACAGCATCGACGAATGCGTCGAGCGTGGCCTCACCTACAGCGTTCCGCTGAAGGCCAAATTGAAACTCTACTGCACCGATCCCGAACACGAGGATTTCGAGACCATCGTGCAGGACGTCTATCTGGGGCAGATCCCCTACATGACACCGAAAGGCTCGTTCGTGGTGAACGGTGCCGAGCGCGTGATCGTGAGCCAACTGCACCGCAGCCCCGGCGTGTTCTTCGGCCAGAGCCGCCACGCCAACGGTACCAAACTGTACAGTGCCCGTGTCATCCCCTTCAAGGGTTCGTGGATCGAATTCGCGACGGACATCAACGGGGTGATGTACGCGTACATCGATCGCAAGAAAAAATTGCCGGTGACCACGCTGCTGCGTGCCATCGGTTTCGAAAGTGACAAGCAGATCCTGGAGATCTTCGGCCTGGCCGACGAGATCAAGGTGACCAAGGCCAACCTGAAGGAGGCCGTTGGCCGAAAGCTCGCCGCCCGCGTGCTGAAGAGCTGGGTGGAGGATTTCGTGGACGAGGATACCGGTGAAGTGGTGTCCATCGAACGGAACGAAGTGCTGATCGATCGTGAGACGGTCATCGAAGAGCACCATGTGGACCAGATCGCCGAGAGCGGAGCGAAGACCGTGATCCTGCACAAGGCCGGCATCAACGCCGCCGATTACGCGCTGATCTACAACACGCTCCAAAAGGATACCTCGAACTCCGAGAAGGAGGCCGTGGAGGTGATCTACCGCCAGTTGCGCAACGCCGAGCCACCCGATCTGGAAACGGCCCGTGGTGTGATCGACAAGCTGTTCTTCAGCGAACAGCGATACGACCTCGGCGAAGTGGGCCGCTACCGCATAAACAAGAAGCTGGGCCTCGAAAGCGAGCTCAGCGTGCGCGTGCTCACCAAGGAGGACATCATCTGCATCATCAAGTACCTCATCGAGCTGGTGAACTCCAAGGCCGATGTGGACGATATCGATCACTTGAGCAATCGCCGTGTGCGCACCGTGGGTGAGCAGCTCTACAGCCAGTTCGGCGTAGGCCTCGCCCGTATGGCCCGCACCATCCGCGAGCGCATGAACGTGCGCGACAATGAAGTGTTCACGCCTACGGACCTGATCAATGCCAAGACCCTGAGCTCGGTGATCAATTCGTTCTTCGGAACGAACCAGTTGAGCCAGTTCATGGACCAGACCAATCCGCTGGCCGAGATCACCCACAAGCGCCGCCTCTCGGCACTTGGACCCGGAGGTCTCAGCCGCGAACGTGCTGGCTTCGAAGTCCGCGACGTACACTACACCCACTACGGCCGCCTATGCACCATCGAGACCCCTGAAGGACCGAACATCGGCCTGATCAGCAGCCTTTGCGTGTACAGCAAGATCAACAGCCTCGGCTTCATCGAAACGCCCTACCGCACGGTGGAAGGCGGCAAGGTGGACACCAAGGGCGAGGTGATCTATTTGAGCGCCGAAGAGGAGGACAACAAGGTGATCGCGCAAGCGAACGCGCACCTGAAGGATGACGGCAGTTTCGACACCAAGCGCGTGAAGGCCCGGCAGATGGGCGACTTCCCGGTGGTGGAACCGAAGGAACTGCAGCTGATGGACGTGGCACCGAACCAGATCGCTTCGATCGCGGCTTCGCTGATCCCCTTCCTCGAACACAACGACGCCAACCGTGCCCTGATGGGCTCGAACATGATGCGCCAAGCCGTGCCGCTCATGCGCCCGGAAGCGCCTGTGGTGGGTACCGGCCTGGAAGAACTTGTTGCCCGCGATAGCCGGGTGCTTGCTACCGCTGAAGGCGATGGTACCGTGAAGAGCGTGGATGCCGATCGCATCATCATCGACTACAAACGCACGGAGGATGAACGCACCGTGAGCTTCGATGGTGACGAGAAGGAGTACAAGCTCACCAAGTTCATGAAGACCAACCAGAGCACGTGCATGAACCTGCGCCCATTGGTGCGCAAGGGCGAGAAAGTGACCAAGGGCCAAACACTGGTGGAGGGCTACAGCACACAGGATGGCGAGTTGGCCATCGGGCGCAACCTCGTGGTGGCGTTCATGCCATGGAAGGGCTACAACTTCGAGGACGCGATCGTGATCAGTGAGCGCGTGGCACGCGAGGACATGTTCACCTCGATCCACATCGATGAGTACAACATGGAGGTGCGCGACACCAAGCGCGGTCTCGAAGAACTCACCGCTGACATCCCGAACGTTTCCGAAGAAGCCACCAAAGACCTCGACGAGAACGGCCTGATCCGCATCGGTGCGGAGATCAAGGAAGGTGACATCCTGATCGGCAAGATCACCCCGAAAGGGGAAACGGATCCTTCACCGGAAGAAAAACTGCTGCGTGCCATCTTCGGCGACAAGGCCGGTGACGTGAAGGATGCTTCGATGAAGGCACCTCCCAGCGTAAGAGGAGTGGTGATCGACAAGAAGCTCTTCAGCCGTGCCATCAAGGACAAGAAGAGCAAGGGCAACGAGAAGGCCGTGCTGGACCAGATCGACAAGGAGCAGGACAAGGAGCTCGGCGACCTGAAGGAACTGCTGGTCGAGAAGCTGATGAAGCTGATCGGCGGGGTGAACAGCAATGGCGTCTTCAACAAATACAAGGAAGAGCAGATCAAGAAGGGCGTGAAGTTCAGCCCCAAGGTGCTCCAAGGCGTTGACTTCATCACCGTGGATCCCACCGAGTGGACCAGTGAGAAAAAGAGCAACGAACTGGTGCGCCAGCTCATCCACAACTACACGATCCGCTTCGGCGACATCAGTGGTACCTACAAGCGGAAGAAATTCCAAGTGAGCATCGGCGACGAACTGCCCGCCGGTATCGTGAAGCTGGCCAAGGTCTACATCGCGGCGAAGCGCAAGCTCACCGTGGGCGACAAGATGGCTGGCCGACACGGCAACAAAGGCATCGTAGCCAAGATCGTTCGCGATGCCGACATGCCCTACCTTGAGGACGGTTCACCTGTGGACATCGTACTGAACCCGCTCGGCGTACCGAGCCGGATGAACCTGGGCCAGATCTACGAGACCGTTCTCGGCTGGGCCGGACTCACGCTGGGCCGCAAGTACGCCACACCGATCTTCGATGGTGCCACCATCGATGAGATCAACAAGGAAACCGACGAAGCAGGTCTCCCGCGTTTCGGAAAGACCTACTTGTTCGATGGCGGCACGGGCGAGCGCTTCCACCAACCGGCCACCGTAGGCGTGATCTACATGCTCAAGCTGGCGCACATGGTGGACGACAAGATGCACGCGCGTTCCATCGGACCCTACAGCCTGATCACCCAGCAACCGCTCGGCGGTAAGGCCCAGTTCGGTGGCCAGCGTTTCGGTGAAATGGAAGTGTGGGCGCTCGAAGCCTTCGGCGCGGCCAACATCCTGCAAGAGATCCTTACCGTGAAGAGCGATGACGTGATAGGCCGCGCAAAGGCCTACGAAGCCATCGTGAAGGGTGAACCCTTGCCAGCACCGGGCATCCCCGAATCGTTCAACGTGCTCCTCCACGAACTGCGTGGCTTGGCACTGAACATCAGTCTGGAGTCAGAAACCGAGACCGTCTAACCTCAACCCCTCCGCACAATGACCATGATGAAGAAAGAGGTTAAGCTGACGAGCCAGTTCGACAGGATCGTTATCAGCTTGGCCAGCCCGGAACAGATCCTGGAGCGCAGCCACGGCGAGGTGATCAAACCGGAAACGATCAACTACCGCACCTACAAGCCCGAACGCGACGGCCTGTTCTGCGAGCGCATTTTCGGTCCCGTGAAGGACTTCGAGTGCCACTGCGGCAAGTACAAGCGCATCCGCTACAAAGGCATCGTGTGCGATCGCTGCGGCGTGGAAGTGACCGAGAAGAAAGTGCGCCGCGAGCGCATGGGCCATATCCAGCTCACCGTGCCGGTGGCCCACATCTGGTATTTCCGTTCGCTGCCGAACAAGATCGGCTACCTGCTCGGCCTGCCTACGAAGAAGCTCGACCAGATCATCTACTACGAGCGTTACGTGGTGATCAATCCCGGAACGGCGAAGAACAAGGAAGCCGTTCCCCTGCAATATCTCGACTTCCTGACGGAAGAAGAATATCTCGACACCCTCGAACAGGTTGGCAAGGACAACCAGTACCTCGACGACGCCGACCCCAACAAGTTCATCGCCAAAATGGGCGCTGAATCCTTGTACGACCTGCTGCGCCGACTGGACCTGGACGCCGTGAGCTACGACCTGCGCCACAAAGCCAACACCGAGACCAGCCAGCAGCGCAAGAACGAAGCGCTCAAGCGCCTGAACGTGGTGGAGGCGTTCCGCGATGCCAACCTGCGCCGCGAGAACAAGCCCGAGTGGATGATCATCAAAGTGGTTCCGGTGATCCCGCCTGAACTGCGCCCGCTCGTTCCCTTGGATGGTGGCCGTTTCGCCACCTCCGATCTGAACGACCTCTACCGTCGTGTTATCATCCGCAACAACCGCTTGAAGCGATTGATGGAGATCAAGGCGCCGGAGGTGATCCTGCGCAATGAGAAACGGATGTTGCAAGAAGCTGTCGACAGCCTCTTCGACAACAGCCGCAAGAGCAGTGCGGTGAAGAGCGAGAGCAACCGCCCGCTGAAGTCATTGAGCGATTCGCTCAAGGGCAAGCAGGGCCGCTTCCGCCAGAACCTGCTCGGAAAGCGCGTGGACTACAGTGCGCGTTCCGTGATCGTTGTCGGACCCGATCTGAAGTTGCATGAGTGCGGCCTTCCCAAGGACATGGCCGCCGAGCTGTTCAAGCCCTTCATCATCCGCAAGCTCATCGAGCGTGGCATCGTGAAAACGGTGAAGAGCGCCAAGAAGATCGTGGACAAGAAGGAACCCGTGGTGTGGGACATCCTGGAGAACGTGCTGAAGAGCCACCCTGTGCTCCTCAATCGCGCCCCAACACTGCACCGCCTCGGTATCCAAGCGTTCCAACCCAAACTGATCGAAGGAAAAGCGATCCAATTGCACCCGCTCGTCTGTACGGCGTTCAACGCTGACTTCGACGGTGACCAGATGGCGGTTCACGTGCCTTTGGGACATGCCGCGATCCTCGAAGCGCAACTGCTGATGCTCGCCAGCCACAACATCCTGAACCCGGCCAACGGTGCGCCCATCGCGGTGCCCAGCCAGGACATGGTGCTCGGTCTTTACTACATGACCAAGGGCCGCAAGAGCGAGAAAGGCCATTTGATGCGCGGCGAAGGCCGGATCTTCTACAGTGCTGAGGAAGTGAACATCGCCCATAACGAGGGCAAGGTCGATCTGCACGCGTGGATCAAAGTGCGTTGGGAAGGCCCGGACGGCAAGACCGAACTGATCGAGACCACCGTGGGTCGCGTCCTCTTCAATGCGGCGGTACCGCACGAGGTGGGCTACATCAACGAACTGCTCACCAAGAAGTCGTTGCGCGACATCATCGGCCGCGTGATGAAGGAGTGCGGAACGGCCAAGGCCGCGAAGTTCCTCGACGACATCAAGGAGCTCGGCTTCATGAGCGCCTTCCGTGGTGGCTTGTCCTTCAATCTGCTGGATGTGGTAGTGCCCGACGAGAAAGAAAAGCTCGTGAAGGCCGCGCAAACGGAAGTGGACGAGGTGCTCGGCAACTACAACATGGGCCTCATCACCAATAACGAGCGCTACAACCAGACCATCGACATCTGGACACACACCAACAGCAAGCTCACCTTCACATTGATGGAGCGGCTGAAGAAGGATAACCAGGGCTTCAACTCCATCTACATGATGATGGACTCCGGTGCCCGCGGTTCCAAAGAACAGATCCGCCAGTTGAGCGGTATGCGCGGCCTGATGGCCAAGCCGCAAAAGAGCGGTGCAGGCGGTGGCCAGGACATTATCGAGAACCCGATCCTCTCGAACTTCAAAGAGGGTCTTTCCATCCTTGAGTATTTCATCAGCACGCACGGTGCGCGGAAAGGTCTTGCCGATACCGCGCTGAAGACCGCCGATGCCGGTTACCTCACGCGCCGCCTCGTTGACGTGGCGCAGGACGTAGTGATCAACCTGGATGACTGCGGCACCTTGCGCGGGCTTATCGCCACGGCCCTGAAGAAGAACGAGGAGATCGTGGAGTCGCTCTATGATCGCGTGCTCGGCCGCACGGCAGTGCATGATGTTTACCACCCACAGACCGGTGACCTGCTGGTGTCGAGCGGTGAGAACATCAATGAGAAGATCGCTACGCAGATCGCAGCCAGCCCCATTGAGGAAGTGGAGATCCGCAGTGTGCTTACCTGCGAACAGCGCCAAGGCGTGTGCGCCAAATGCTACGGCCGCAACCTCGCAACGGGCCGCATGGTCCAGATGGGCGAAGCGGTCGGTGTGATCGCCGCGCAATCGATCGGTGAACCCGGCACACAGCTTACCCTGCGTACGTTCCACGTGGGTGGTGTGGCCGGCAAGATCACCGAGGACAGCCAGATCGCCGCGAAGTACGACGGCAAGCTGGAGATCGACGAGCTGCGCACCGTGAAGAAGAAGGACCGCAAGGGCGAAGAAGCCGAAGTGGTCATCAGCCGCAGCACCGAGATGCGCATCACCGACAACAACACCGGCATTGTCCTTACCACAAGCAACATTCCTTACGGCGCTTTCCTCTATTTCAAGAGCGGGAAGAACGTGAAGAAGGGCGAAGTGATCTGCAACTGGGACGCCTACAATGCCGTGATCATCTCCGAACTGTCCGGTACGCTCGCCTTCGAGAGCATCGAAGAGAGCGTTACGTTCCGCGAGCAGATCGACGAGCAGACGGGCTTCACCGAGAAGGTGATCGTGGAAAGCCGCGACAAGCGCAAGAACCCGATGATCAAGATCATCGATCCGAAGACCCGGGAGGAAGCGAAGAGCTACTCACTGCCGGTAGGTGCGCACATCATCGTGAACGAAGGCCAGAAGATCGAGGCCGGCGATATCCTGGTGAAGATCCCCCGCAGCTCCGGCAAGGGCGGTGACATCACCGGTGGTCTGCCGCGTGTAACCGAACTGTTCGAAGCGCGCAACCCCAGCAACCCTGCTGTGGTGAGCGAGATCGACGGTATCGTGAGCTATGGCAAGATCAAGCGTGGTAACCGCGAGATCATCGTGGAGAGCCGCACAGGTGAGCACAAGTACTACCTCGTGCCGCTGAGCAAGCACATCCTCGTGCAAGAGAACGACTTCATCAAGGCTGGCCAGCAATTGAGCGATGGCTCTGTTTCGCCGGGCGACATCCTCGACATCCAAGGACCGACCAAGGTGCAGGAGTATCTGGTGGATGAAGTACAGGAGGTGTACCGCATGCAGGGTGTGAAGATCAACGACAAGCACTTCGAGGTGATCGTTCGCCAGATGCTGCAGAAGGTCGAGTTCACCGACGGCGGCGACACCACGCTGCTGGCGGCCGAACAGGTCGATCGCG
>JANMKC010000189.1:0-4409 GCA_031371785.1 Flavobacteriales bacterium
GTCGTACACATTGCTTACCGTGTTGTTCGGCGTATTACCGCCCACGGCCACCAAAATAGGGTCGCGATCGTTGTTCGCGCCGGTGTATTTCAACTGGCCTTCGCCCGTGACGTCGCCGGCCCACATCAGCATCTTCGTTCCAACCTGTTTCAGTGCGGCGGTGCCGTACGTGAGCGTTGCCGGGTTCGTGAAGTCGATGCTCGAAACGGCTGTTGTAAGCGCGACCGGTGCGGAGGTCATCACGCCGAGATGATCACGATGCCGCACGGCCACCTGGTAGTTGCCCGTTGACGCGAGCAATGCGATGGGGGATGCACCATCCACGTCCACCACATCACCATCGCGTTGCACAAGTGCTGGTCGGGTGGCGACGATCGTTGTCGGAGTAACGGCGTTGCGTAATTCCACTTGCACCCAATCCACGATGGCGTTGTTGCCGGTGGCGGAGGTCACGCCGGTCTGCAGCAGCTCTCCGCCTCCATCGCTCGCTTGCACGTAGCCCAATGAAGTGTACGGTTCCGTTACTGGCACCAGACCCGCAGCACGCAGATCATCCTTCATGAGCAAAGTGTTGGTATCATAAGGCCCATCGAGCAGGACCTTCAGCGAAAGTTTGACACCGTTGTTCACCAGCGCGATGTTGTCGAGGTAGAACTCGTTGCCGAAATCGCAGATGCCCGTGAAGCGCAGCAGCACGGTCTTGCCATCGTAGGCGCCGAGGTCGATATCGTGCAACTGCCACTGGCTGCAAGCGGTAGGCACCCAATTGCCAGCGGCCTGGGGAGCTGTAGCCAAGCCTGCGCCGAACGCCGAATACAACGTGGTCCAATTGCTTCCACAATCACTGGTGATCTCCACGCGCAATCC
Organism: Flavobacteriales bacterium; assembly: GCA_031371785.1. Taxonomy (GTDB): domain Bacteria; phylum Bacteroidota; class Bacteroidia; order Flavobacteriales_F; family PHOS-HE28; genus PHOS-HE28. The sequence continues at coordinate 868 of JANMKC010000189.1, forward strand.
ATCGTCGTAACCACCGCCACGCGGTGCATAGGCATGATGGAACTGCAAATGCGTTCCTGCCGTACCCGCGAGGTTGATCAGCGGTGTGATCAGGCGATCCTCCTCCCCTTGCGCGAAGTAGTTGTAATAGTTTATGTGGAAGGCCTTGGTGGCCGAGCATGTCGCGCCCATCGCGAGGTTCACATTGCTCCATGTGTAGATGTTGTCCGGGTTCTGGACCGTCCATCCGGAAGGTGTCGAGAGACCATCTTCCGCATTGGCGGAGAAGGGAAGCGTCACAGGCGATCCCCAATTCACCGAGAAGGTGAGCGTGTCGTCCGTGTGGTACTGATCGGTGACCAGCGCTGTCCATGCCTTGATCGTGTGCGCACCGAGTGAAGGCAACGTGAGCGGCACGCTGAACGTGACCGGGGCCGTGTAGCCGGAAGCGATCGGGCCAACGAATGCCTGTGTGACCACCGGTCCGCCGTCGAGGCGATAGTTCACATTGAAGTTGCCTTGCGGAAGAATGCCGTTGTTCCGCAGGCGGAGTGTGACGGGAACACCGTTCTCGCAATCGTAGAAAGCACCCGGCGCGGGGGCCAGCGAAGCGTGTACGCCCACGTTGTTGTTGGTCGGCACATCGAAGGCTTCCACCTGGTCGTTGCGGAAGTACCGGTTGCCCTGGCTCGCGCTGAAACCCAGACCGCGCGCGGCGAAAGCGGCCCAGATTAGGTTGAGGTCCGCACCACCGTAGTCGATCTGGTCCGCTTGCAGGATAGCGTCGCGCGCATCCACGAAACCGGGGTTGCACGGCGCGTACTTCATGCCGTCGATCACCAGTTGCAACGCCCGGTTGTTCCCGGCGGTGCCATTGTAGAGATCGGTGCTGAACCCATATTGACCGATCAGCGCCCAGGTCATGTCCCAGATCATGGTACACCACACGAAGCCGATACCATGCTCGTCCGGCGTGAGCGTACTATTGTTGGTGCTCGCATAGGTGAAGTTGTTCACGGCGAAGTCAGTGCTGTAGCGCGCAGGACGGATCCCAACACCGGTGATCGGTTGGCCTCTCACGTACGTTGCGAAGCCACGGCCGTCCGTGCCTTGATCGCCGGGTTCCATGGTGAACAAGAGCGCGAGGTAGTCGCTCCAGCCCTCTCCCATCTGCTCGGCGTTGTGGAGACAATCCACATTGCTCGGCCCACCTACCAAGCGGCTGCTCACGCCATGAGCGAATTCATGCACGATGATGCCATTGTCGAGATCCGCGTCGCGTGCGGGTGTGGTGTAGGTCCACAGGTTCATCTGCATGCGCCCGTTGACGCCATCAGGCGCGATGATGAACCTGGAGTTGTTGGTCATGGATCCGTCCTGCGCATCGGCTTGGATCCAGTCGCTCTCCAAGCCGCCGCGACCATAGTTGTTGCTCTGGAAGTTGCCGCTCACCTCATCAAAACCATAGTGGTAGAGCACATCGTGTACGGTGTTCGTCCAGTAGAAGAGGTTCGTGATCGATGCGTCCTGATAGGTGCTCGGCGCGTTGGCGAGGTTGATCGCGAAGTCGAAGTCCAGCGTAGCGCTGTTCGGGCTGTAGCCGATGCCGTCATTGGCGTTCACATCCTCTTGTGCCCAGATGTTGTTGCCACGTGTGATCGTGTATTCCGCGCCCGGAGAGCCATTGGTATCGTGCCATCCATAAGGCGAAGCGACCGGTGCCGAGGTCCACGGCGCATTGCGGATGGCGCGCGCGCCGTGGTTCGGGCTTTCCACGGGTGTGGGGTAGATACGGTAGTCGTTGGGTGCAGCGGGTGGTGGCGCAAGAGCAGGAGCAGGGGCAAGAGCAGGCGCAGGAGCAAGAGCAGGCGCAGGGACAAGGACAGGGGCAGGGGCAGGGGCAGGGACAGGGACAGGGACAGGGACAAGAGCAGGAGCAAGAGCAGGCGCAGGGACAGGGGCAAGCGCAATGATCCCTGGGTCATTAGCACCGCATGAGATCGCCCAATCGTTGCGATCCAGTTCGCGACCGGTCGCGGCATCGATGCGAACGTTCCACCGGTGCGATCCATCCGGGTGCAAGTAGTTCACATTCCATGCGAGCAGTAATGCATCGCCTGAACTCACCCAGACCAATTGAACGAAGGGTTGTTCATCCCTGAACAGATCGCCCGCGAAGTACCATGTGTGCTTCCCTGCCTCTTGCCGCGCGATCGATGGCGTTGGCAGTCGCAGTCCATCACGCCCCAATACTATGCGCAACGCATCCGTTGGCGAAATGCCGGGCTGGGCCGTGTTCGCTTTCGCGGCAAGATGTTCCACCACTTGATGCGTGAGCGCGACGACCTCCCCGTTCGTTCTCTGATGAATGGCCACCTCACTGTTGAAGATGTCGATGCCTTGCCATTGCTGGCGCAACCATGTATGGCGGATGCCGGTGCGCGTGTCCACATAGCTGTCAGCGATGCGCAGTTCGGCGAGGTCCTTGGCGCTGATGCCTTTCGCCGTGAGCGCAGCGACCGCCACTTGCGCCGGATCAACAGGGCGTTGCTGGGCGGAAACGCAAAAGGATAAGCCGATGCCGAAGAAGAACGAGAGGAAAGAATGGCGCATGAGGTGGAGAGCTTGTTCCTCAGACGGCCCGGATCGCCAAGGTTGCCGCGCTCTCCCCGCTGCGCAGCATCTTTGCGCCCACGCCTACGCCGGGCTACGGCGCACACAATATGGCCAAGATCCTCCTGATAGACGACGAGAAGTCCATCCGCAACGCGCTGCGCGAAATACTTGAACACGAGAAGCACGTGGTGGACGAAGCCGAGGACGGCGCGGCCGGATTGGAGAAGGCCAAGAAGGGCAGCTTCGACGTGGTGCTCTGCGACATCAAGATGCCCAAACTGGATGGGCTCGAGTTCCTGCAGAAACTGATGGCCCACAACGACGAGATCCCCGTGATCATGATCAGTGGCCACGGCACCATCGACACGGCGGTGGACGCGCTGAAGAAGGGCGCCTTCGACTTCATCGAGAAACCGCCGAACATCAGCCGCATCCTCGTGGCCGTGCGCAACGCGTTGGACCGTGGAAGTCTCGTTCAAGAGACGAAGACGCTGCGGCAGAAAGTGCAGAAAGAGAAAACCGGCGGCAACAAGATGGTGGGCGAGAGCAAGGCGCTCGAAGCGATCCGTGCGATGATCGAGAAGGTGGCACCGAGCGATGCCCGTGTGTTGATCACGGGAGGCAATGGCGCTGGCAAAGAAGGTGTGGCAAGGATGATCCACGATAAAAGCCCGCGTGCAGCCGGACCTTTCATCGAAGTGAACTGCGCGGCGATCCCGAGCGAGCTGATCGAGAGCGAACTGTTCGGTCACGAGAAGGGATCGTTCACTTCAGCCATAGCACAACGCAAAGGCAAGTTCGAACTCGCTGATGGCGGTACGCTTTTTCTGGATGAGATCGGCGACATGAGCTCTTCCGCGCAAGCGAAAGTGCTGCGCGCGTTGCAGGAAGGTCGCATCACACGCGTGGGCGGCGACAAGGACATCAAGGTGAACGTGAGAGTTGTT
>JANMKC010000217.1:0-23517 GCA_031371785.1 Flavobacteriales bacterium
GAAACACTCGACCACCTCAGCGACTTCCTCGCACTGCAGGTCCAGTCCCTATCCTGCTCCGAGGTCAGGTCCATCTGCGACTTCGACCACTTCAAGCCCACGAATGCCCTTTGGACGATCTTGAATGTCTAAATGGTATAACATCGTTCGTAGCCTAGTCGTCCTACGTTCGTGATCAACACGGACCAAACACCTACGACCATGCGCACCCTCCTTCTCCTTCCCGCATTTCTTCTCGGCACGATCGGCTTCGCCAACCCTTGTGAGCACGTGAAGGGCACAGGCGATGTGGTGAAGAAGACCATTGCCGTCCAAGCCTTCCACGGGATCGATGTGGAAGGTTCTATTGACGTGGTGCTGACACAAGCCACCACGCAGTCAGTGGAGATCGAGGCGCAGGCCAACCTGATCGATCTCGTGAAGACCGAAGTGAAGGATGGCATCTGGACCATCAGCACGGGTGACAAGGGCTACAGCACGGACAAGGCGTTCACGGTCCACATCAGCGTGCCGAGCATCGATGTGGTGAGCATCCAAGGATCAGGCGATGTGAAAGGGGTCGGGAACTTCAGCGCGGACAATGTGGTGCTGGACATCGAAGGCAGCGGCGATATGTCGCTCGCCTTCACTACGAAGTCCATCAAAGCCGTCATCCAGGGCTCGGGTGATATGAAGCTGAGCGGGACAAGCGCCACGTTGAAGGCCCACGTGGAAGGTAGTGGTGACATCAGCGCGAAGGACCTCGTGTGCGCAAATGCCGACGTTTCCAGCGAAGGCAGCGGCGACATCACGGTGAACGTGAGCGAAAGTCTCGCAGCCTCGATCGCCGGAAGCGGTGACGTGACATACAAAGGTCATCCTGCCAAGGTGAACAAGAACGTGGATGGATCCGGCGAGGTGCGCTCGATGGAGAGCCTTGCGCGCTGAGCGATCGGGAACGTTCTTCACAAGGGTCGGTTGTGCGTTGATCACCGATCCGGTTCGACACAAGGGCCGGACGCATTTGATTTGCGTCCATGAGCCAAGTGACCACTGCCGCACCGAAGGCACCACCGGACAAGAAGTACGCATCGAACGAACTTGGTGTGGACCGGCGCACGGGCCTCACCCAGAAGGAGCTCATCAACGAATACATCGATCCCGCCCGGCCGGTGATCCTCACCGATGCGGTGAAGGATTGGCCAGCGATGGGCAAGTGGACACCCGATTTCTTCAAGAAGAACTACGGCCACATCACCTTCAAGGAAGGCGGCAGCGGACCGGACATCACCCTGGCCGAGCAGATCGACCGCATGAAGGCTTCCACACCGGAGAACCCCGCGCCGTATCCCTGCCAGCTCGGATTCAACAACTTCCCCGAGCTGCTCGCGGATGTCCGACCAGCGGTAAAGTGGGGGCCATCGGACCGCACCATGCATCCGCTACTTCCCAAAGCCATGTTGGGCGGTACCGTGCTGCATGAACTGCTCTTCGGCGGCAGGGGTGCTGTGTTCCCTTACCTGCACTACGACATGCTGGGCCTGAGCACGCAGCTCACGCAGATCTATGGCGACAAGGAATTCTACTTCTTCCCTCCCGAGCAAACTGAATTCCTTTACCCGCAGAAGGACAGCCATCGCACGTCGGAGATCGGGAACATGTTCGCGCCGGACCTGAAAAAGTTCCCGCTCTTCGCCAAGGCCAAGCCCATCGTGACCACGTTGTACCAAGGGGAGACGATCTACTTCCCCACGCGGTGGTGGCACGCCACGAAGATCCACGGCGAGTGCATCACCTACGGGCGCGCGGTGCTCAACCACGCCAACTGGCACAACTTCATGCGCGAGAACCGCGACCATTGGCGGCGTTACCACCCGAAGATGGCCACGCCGGGCTATGTCTTCGGAAAAGCGCTCGGTGGCGTGATGTCAGCGCTCGAAGTATTCAACGGCTGACGACGGCCGAGCGGGCGGGCGATCCGAAAAGAAAGAAGGCCCAGCAAAGCCGGACCTTCTTCACCACCCGCAGGACCGATCGCTCAGCCCTGCTTCACCAATTGTACTTCGCACGCGATGCGGACCTCATCGCTCACGAGAACACCACCGCTTTCGAGGGCGGCGTTCCACACCAGTTTCCATTTGGACCGATCGAGCTTGCCATTGATGGTGACGCCCGCTTTCGTGTTTCCCCAGGGATCCTTCTGCACGCCACCCCATTCCACATCAAGCTTGATGGGATTGGTGACGCCGTTGATCGTTAGGTCGCCATGAAGCGTCCAGCTACCATCATGGTCCACGTTCTCCGAGCGGGTGCTCTTGAAGGTGATCTTCGGATGGTTGGCGATGTCGAAGAATTCGGGGCTCTTGATGTGCCCATCGCGTTTCTCGTCGCCGGTGGTGATACTTCCGGCATCGGCCCAGAATTCCACTTTGCCTTTGCTCAGGTCATCGCCTGCCACTTCGATGTCGGCACCGAATTTCTGGAAACTGCCGGTGATCGTGGTGATCATCAGGTGCTTCACTTTGAACTGGATCTCGCTGTGCGCGGGATCGATGGTCCACTTGGTAAGTGTGCCGCTTGTTGTGTCGGCGGCGCTGGCTATGCTGGTTGCTGTGTTCATGTTCCCGGTTTCGTTGGTACAAATGTTCCCCGACAACCAGCGTTCTCCATTGAAGCAGTTCAAGAACGTCGGCGATGATCAGTTCATTGGCACCTCCATCAGCAGGATCTCCGCGCCATCGGTCCCGATCGCGATCGACACGTCGTTCGCACCCTCCATACCGATCGCATCGCGTTCACCGAGCTTCTGTCCTTCGATGGTGACCTCGCCCTCGAGCACGAAGACATAGACGCCATTACCCTTCTTCTTCACCGCATAACGTTCCGTGCGGCCCGCATCGAACTTGCCAATGTGGAACCATGCGTCCTGATGTATCCACGTTCCTGCGTCGCTCGGATCGGGCGAAATGACCTGTTGGAACATGTTCGCGCGATCCTTCACATCGAGCGAGATCTGATCATAACGTGGCGTTACGTCGCGCTTGTTGGGGAACAACCAGATCTGCAACAGCTTGGTACGTTGGTGGTGGTCCGGGTTGAACTCGCTGTGCAACACACCGGTACCGGCGCTCATTACCTGCACGTCTCCACGGTGCATTACGGCGGTATTGCCCATGTTGTCGGTGTGCTGCAATGCACCTTCCAGCGGGATGGTGATGATCTCCATGTTATCGTGCGGATGCATGCCGAAGCCCATGCCTGGCGCGATAGTGTCATCGTTCAGCACGCGTAGCACACCGAAGTGCATCTTCTTCGGGTCGTGCCAGTTGGCGAAGCTGAAGGAATGCCAGGCATCGAGCCAGCCGTGTTCAGCATGGCCACGATCCCGTGCAGGGTAGAAAACCGTGTTCTTCATAGTGGACACAAAGATCCCGCTGCTGGCCGCGCTTTCCATTGAAGTGCTTCAATGCCGGTCGGGGTGATCACCGTTCCTCGGTCACTACGGGCCGTTCCCTGATCGCCATCGAACACCATGCACTTGTGCGGACTGGTCCGCCGTTGGAGGTTCGATCATGGCGGACCGCGCTGGACGTGGGCCTGAGCCGTCGATCACGCTCGGGCATCAACTGTTCACCCCACTTGGTCGGCAACATTCCTTTCACACCCGCAGAACGGCCTCTTTGCTATGTTTGCCACCCTGCGCGAAAAAGCCCTTTCCGAATAGCTGCACGCTACGTACCGTGCATCGAACTGAACCAGCCTCCTTCCATACCGAAAAGCAACCCCTGATCAATGAGCACAGAAAGCAAGAACGGGAAGATGTCCGCCATGTTCGTGGCCATCGTGATTCCCCTCGCCCTGGTCGTCAGCATCATCTTCTATATGTTCGTATTGGGCGATGCCTCGAACTTCGAAGGTGGCGACCCGATCAAAGGACACCCGATAACAGCCGAACCCGGACACACGTTCGGACTGATCCACAAAGGCGGCTTCATCGTGCCGATACTGATCACCGTGAACCTGCTGGTGATCATCTTCAGCATCGAGCGCTTCCTCACCCTCGCAAAAGCGAAGGGCAAGGGCCGGATCGAGAGCTTCCTCGGCGATGTTCGCCATCAACTGGCGGGCGATGATGTGGACAGTGCCATCGCATCCTGCGACCAACAGCAAGGCAGTGTGGCGAACGTGATGCGCAGCGGCCTGGAGAAATACAAGACCGTGCTGCACGATCCCAACCACGACAAGGAGACACGCCTACAGGCGGTGAAACAGGAACTGGACGAGGCCACAGCCTTGGAGCTCCCGATGTTGAGCAAGAACCTGGTGATCCTCTCCACTTGCGCGAGCATCAGCACACTGTTGGGTCTAATCGGCACGGTACTCGGGATGATCCGCTCGTTCAGCGCTCTGGCCACCGCCGGCACGCCCGATGCCACGGCGCTCTCCACCGGTATCTCCGAGGCCCTCATCAACACGGCCTTCGGTATCATCGGCTCGTGCATCGCCATCGTGATGTTCAACTACTTCAGCACGAAGATCGACGGCATCACGCACGGCATCGACGAGGCCGGCTTCAGCGTGAGCCAGACCCTCGCGAACCACAAGTAAGGGAAGGGCGATGCATGCATCGCCCCGACCGTCAAATCCCCCAGCGAGATGCCGAAGATCAAAATGCCCCGGAGCAGTCCAGCGTTGGACATGACGCCGATGGTGGACCTCGCCTTTCTGCTGGTAACCTTCTTCATGCTCACCGCGCAGTTCCGCCCGGAGGAGGTGGTGGCCGTGGATACGCCCCAGAGCATGAGCCAGTCACCCATCCCGACGGACAACCTGATGACCATTATCGTGGACAGCGCTGGGCGCGTGTTCTGGGATTTCACCGACAAGAAGGTGCGCACCGAAGTGATCAAGGATCTCGCCAGCCGTTACCACCTGCAATTGTCAGAAGACCAGGTGACGCGCTTCACCAACCTGAACGTACTAGGCATGCCGGTGCAGCAATTACCCGCCTATCTGGAACTCAACAGTGGCAGCGAACGCAGGGAAGTGGACCAGCAGAGCAGGGGGATCCCGATCGACAGCACGAACAACCAATTGAAGGACTGGATCCAATCCACCCAGAACATCTTCAGCAGCGGATCCGGCGGCAAGAACCCGCTGGTGGCCCTGAAGGGCGATGGCAACGTGAACTATTCGGTGATCAACAAGGTGATCAAGATCTTCCAAAGTCCCACGATCAAGATCAACCGGTTCAAGATGATCACGGACCTGGAACAAAGCAGGATGTAAGAACGGGTTGAACCGATGCGTTCAATGCGTGTACGGACGAACAGGAACTGAAAGGGAACAACGACCAACGGAGACCCTCGACACGTCGGGGATAATCCAGAAGAGCCATGGCAGACGTACCCGGAGGAGAAGGAGGTGGTGGCGGCAGGCACCAGAAGAAGCGCGCCAAGAAAGGCAGCACCCGCATCGACATGACGCCGATGGTGGATCTCGCCTTCCTCTTGCTCACGTTCTTCATCCTCACCACCACCATGTACAAGCCGTCAACCCTGCAGTTGACCTTCCCGGTTCCACCGGACGACCCGAACTTCAAGCCGCCCAAGGTGAACAACGCGCTCACCTTGTTCCTGACGAAGAAAGACCAGATCCTGTATTACAAGGACGCGTTCAAGCCCGGCGAAACGCAGCTCAGCACCACCAACTTCAAGGATGTGGAGAAGATGCTGATCGAGATGAACAAGCCCACGCTGGAGAAGATCAACGAGCTGGCCAAACAATTGAACGGGAAGAAGATCACCGAAGAGGTGTTCGACAGTTTGAAGAACAAGGCCGAGCAGCAGAAGGAAGCGCTCTATGTGATCATCAAACCCGACAAGGATGCCAAGTACCGCAACATGATCGACATGGTGGACGAGATGGACATCAGCGGTATCGGCAAGTACGCGGTCCAGGACACGATCAAGGACCAGGAGCAGGCGCTGATCGACATCGAGAAAGCCAAATTCTGAACGCCATGGGAACCGCCATCGCCGTCCTCGTTCTCCTTGCACTGAGCATCCTGCTCACCCTGGACAACAGTTGGATGAACGTGCTGCAGCAAGTGCGCAACAACATCGTGTTCGCCAACCACAACAAGGAGTACGGGGCGTTCCAATTGCGCCGGGACTACAATCGCCGCCTCGGGCTGGCGCTTGTCAGTGCCATGGCTTTCATGATCGTGGCGATAGGCGCGCCGCTCATCATCAACAAGCTCGGTGGTGCGAAGGACGAAGAGAAGAAGAAGAAGATCGTGGACGTGAACCTGGAGCTTTTCCAGGAACAACCCGAAGAACCGCCGCCGCCGCCGGAGGTGATCCCGCCACCGCAACCACAGATCCAGACCGTGCAGTTCGTAGCTGTGGAAGCCGCCGACGAACCGGTGGAGGAGCCGCCGCCTACGCAGCATGACGTGGAGGAAGTGACCGCCAGCACCACCACGCAGGAAGGCACCAACATCGACGCCCCGCCACCACCACCGGTAGAAGAAGAGACCTTCGACCTCGCGGCCGTGCAGGAGCAGCCGGAGTTCCCCGGTGGCATGGAGAAGATGTACGACTTCATGGCCAAAACACAGAAGTACCCCGACATGGAATACGAGGCGGGCATCCAAGGCAAAGTCTACGTGCAGTTCACGGTAGCCAAGGACGGCTCCATCGAAGAGGCCAAAGTGCTACGCAGCGTGAGCGGCGGGTTGGACAAGGAAGCGATGCGGTTGGTGAACTCCATGCCCAAATGGAACCCCGGAAAAATGGGCGGCAAGGCGGTGAAATGCCGGTTCAACCTGCCGGTGGTATTCAAACTGAAATAAGATCATCCCATCCCGCTCTTCCCCGGCGGGGAAGGAGTGCGATGCCCGGACCTCCGGGCATTTCGCGTTCATGGGCCTTGCCGTTGGTTGGACGCGCGGCGCCGTTGGTTGATCACTATGCGACCTGCGGCAATGAACCAAGGCGAGCATTGGTTGTACGGATATGCGAGGGACACTGGGGTTCCTCGGAAAAACCGACCACCATGCTCATCGCCACCCTGCTACTGCTGTTCACATTGATCTGCATTCTGCTCAGCGCCGACCGCGCTTGGGACAACGTGACGAAACCGGAACGCAACGAACTGGTCTTCGATGGCCGACATCGCGGTTATGGCGCCTTCGTGCTGCGGCGCGAATACGAGCATCGGTTCATCATCGCGTTCTTCGCGGCGCTCGCGATCGGCGGTGCGGCGGTGATGTTGCCGAAAGCGATCGCGCTCATCAGCGCCAACACTGAAGCGTTCCCTGAGCGTCGAGTGATCGTGGTGGACCGCACACTGGCCGAGATACCACCAGCGATACCGAAGGCAAAACCGGAGACAGCTCCTGCGCCGAAGAAAGTCTCCGCACCGATCGCTCCGATCTCCAAGGGCGAGCCGGTAATCATGCTCACGAAAGACACGCTACCGGAGGATCCGCACCCGACGGACACAAAGAAGAAAGAAGACCCTGCACCACCGGACGGCGGCGGCACCGGCAAGCCGGATCCCGGCAAAGGACCGATCAACGGTGGCGCGCTCATAGGCAGTGATCTGGGCACACGGAAGAACCCCACTGGCGCGGCGGATGTGGATTCGCTTCCGCAATTCATCGGAGGGCCTGCTGCCATGAACCGCTTCGTGCAGAACAACATCCGCTTCCCGAACGACGACGGTTCCCACGAAAAAGAATGGGTCGAGTTCATTGTGGATGCCGACGGCAGCGTGGTGGATGTGCGCGCCAAGGGCAAGGCCAGCAGGGCCTACTCCGTGGCGGCTGAACAAGTGCTGCGCATGATGCCCAAGTGGAAGCCCGCGGTCCGCAGGGGAGAGAAGGTCGCGTGCATCCTCGTCCTGCCGATCGACTTCCGGACCAAGTAGTTTCGCCGCTCACGCATTCACCAAACGCGATTCAGCGGACAACGGATGAAATTCTTCGTACTCGCCATGAGCGCGCTCTATGTGCTGGCTGGCTGCGTGTTCCTCTTCACCAACGCGCTGGTCGAACTCATCCCGCGCTTCCGGTCACCCTTGGGCTTGTTGCTCTTGGGCTATGGTGTAGTGCGTGCTTATATGTGGCGGAGGAAGTACGCGGACCAAGCCCGGGACGAGTGAAGGCTCCTGACCGTCATCGCGAGGCGTCATCGCCGAAGCGATCTTTGATCGGGATCGGGATCGTCGGGGTGCTTTTCATCACTTCATGCAGTGAGCCACTGAACCCGTATTCGGACGATACACCCACCAGTGGCCATGTGCTCTTGCTCGCCGATGAGGATCTACGTTCGCTCGTGGATGCCGAGAAGTACGTCTTCGAAAGCATCTACACCCATGCGGTGATCGATGTGCGTTACCTGCCGGAAGCCGAACTCCTGAAAGCCGTGATGAACGACAGCGTGCGCTGCTGGATCGGCACTGTTCAGCCAGGTGGAGAGCAACAAGCATACTATGCCAAGCGCACCGTCGAACCGCATGTGATCCCGATCTGCATGGACGGGATAGCTGTGGTGGTGAACAAGGGAAAACCGGGTGACCATGCCGATCTTGGAACGATAAGAGGGTACTTGAGCCAGCGCGTGATCGCGGACACGGTCAATAACAGGACGGAGTATTTCACAACGCGGACGATCGTTGCTGGCAGGGGGAGCGGGGTCGCTAGAACGCTGATCGATTCCTTGTCCATGGACCCGTCACGATTGAATGCGACCGCTCAGGCAACGGTGGAAGAAGTGATCCTGCAAGTGAACCGGGATCCCAACATCATCGGCTTCATCCCCTTCGCTGCGATAAGTGACCTGGACAACCCGCACATGAGGGAACTTCGGGACAAGGTGAAAATGCTGCCGATCTCCCGAACGGACAGCTCCGTAGCTGTTCTCCCCAGCCAAAGCACCTTGGCCGATGGCAGTTATCCGCTACGCCGTCCGGTTTTCATGGTGCTGGTCGAGGGGAAGAGCGGCCTTGGCACTGGGTTTGTTTCCTTTGTGGCGAATCATAAAGGGCAACGCATCATCCTCAAACAAGGGCTCGCCCCGCAGAAGGTTCCCGCCCGTGAAGTGGAGATCGTTCACCAATAGCCGAAGACCATCCCAATGAAGAAGTTCATGACGCTGGCACTGATCAGCGCCGCCACGATCCCGGCCAACGCGCAAGCGCTGCAAGACGCGATCAAACTCACGGACAAAGAGCAGTTCGAGAAGGCCACGAGCGCATTCCGGAAGATCCTCGCCACCGAACCCCAGAACGGCGAGGCCTGGTTCTATCTCGGGGAGAACTACTGGGAGAACGAGCGAAGGGACAGCGCCGAGATCTGCTACAAAAAAGGTATCGAAGTGAACCCGCACTTCCCGCTCAACCATGCGGGCATGGGCAAGGTGCTTTGGTCAAAAGGCCGCAAACCCGAAGCACAAGCGGAATTCGACAAAGCGGTGGCTGGAGCCATGGACAAAGCCAGCAAATTCCCGAAGCCCCTGCAGGGCAAGACCTATCGCGAAGTGGCCGAAGCCGTCGCACAAGGCACCAGCAAGGACCTGTCGAAGGCGCAAGTGCTCATTGCCAAGGCGATCGAGATGGATCCGAAGGATCCGGAGACCTTCGTGCTGAAAGGCGACGTGCTCTTCGACCTGGACCCACGCGATGGTTCCTCTCCGCTGGAGAATTACAAGACGGCCATCAACCTCGATGCGCTCAACGCCAAGCCTGTTGCGCGCAAGGCCTTCATGTACTACCGCGCCAAGAACTACAGTGCATCGGTGGAGGAGTACACGAAGGCCATCACCATCGATGCGTCGTTCGCGCCCGCATATCGCGGACGCGCCGAAGCGGATTTCCTCGCGCACAACTACGATGCGGCCACCGCCGATATGAACAAGTACCTGGAACTGAACAAGGGCGATCGCAGCGCACGCGTGCGTTATGCCAAGTTCCTGTATCTGGTGAAGAAATACGATGAGGCACTGAAGGAGATCGCAGCGCTGCAAGCATCGGGCGCAACGGACGCCACGTTGAAACGTGTTGAAGGATATTGCCTTACGGAGAAAGGACAATTCGAGGCTGCGAAAGAGGCCATGAACGATTACTTCGTCGAGCAAGGAGCAGAGAACATCATCCCCTTGGACTTCGAGTACATGGGCAAGATCTATGCGGGATTGGCCACGAAGGTGGATGCGACCGCTGGAGGGATCCCGGCGAACTATGATTCCCTCGCCTGCGAAATGTGCCTGAAGGCCGTGCGGCTCGACCGCTCGAAGGACTACCTCTACGTGGAAGCGATGAAATCCTATACGAAGGCCAAGATGTACACTTACGCCATCGCCACCGTCAGGGAAAAATGGAAGAACACGAACAAGGTGGACGTGAATGACCTGTACTATCTCGGCAATGCTGCGAACAAATCCAAGCAGTGGACACTTGCCGACAGCGCTTGGACCGCGTATATCATCAAGCAACCGAACATCTACCAAGGCTATCTGTACCGCGCCCGCGCGCAGAACGGGATGGACAGCACCAAGACCAAGACATGGCAGGCCAAGCCGTTCTATGAGGAAGTGATCCGCAAGATGAAGCCGGAGGAAACCACCAAGGCTGTTGCCGATCTGGAAGAGGCCCTGAACTACATGGGCGTGTACTACCTCTATACGAAAGACTTCCCCAAGGCGAAGTGTTTCTTCCAGAAGGTGAGCACGCTCAATGCGGGCACGAGCATTACCAAGCAAGTGAACGACGTGATGCTGAAGACGAAGGAGTTGAAGGATATCGCTGCGGGCAATTGCGACGTGCAATAGCACGGACCACGATCATTGGCGCGGGGCTTCCTCACAAGGAGCCCCGCGCTGCTTCCATCTCCCCTCTCACCGGGAGAGGGGTCAGGAGGTGAGGATTACATTGGCGCGATGCTATCGAAGAGCAACCGCCTTACGCTATGGATACTCATCGCCATGCTGATCGGCATCGGCGTTGGATACGCGATGCATACAGGCATGGAGGAATCGGCGCGGAAGCATGTGGCCGACAACCTGAAGATCCTCACGGACATCTTCCTGCGATTGGTGAAGATGATCATCGCGCCGCTGGTGTTCAGCACACTGGTGGTGGGCATCGCGAAACTGGGAGATCTGAAAACGGTGGGCCGCGTTGGAGGACGGTCGCTGATCTGGTTCTTCACCGCCTCGCTGGTGTCGCTGTTGCTCGGCATGTTGCTCGTGAACCTTCTCCAACCCGGCGTTGGTCTTGAACTCGTCGGCAATGCGGACGATGCCAAGGATGTGCTCGCGAAGACCGAGGAGTTCACCCTGCGGTCCTTCATGGAGCATGTGTTCCCCGAAAGCGTGATCAACGCCATGGCCACCAATTCGACCTTGCAGATCGTGGTCTTCAGCATCTTCTTCGGCGTGGCCTGCGCCAGCCTTGGCGACTATGCGAAGCCCGTCGTTCATCTGCTGGAAAGCGTTGCCCACGTGATCCTGAAGATGGTGGGCTACGTGATGAATTTCGCGCCAGTCGGCGTGTTCGGCGCCATCTCGGCGGTGATCGCGGTACGCGGCCTTGGCGTGCTCCGGACCTACGTCAGCTACATCGGCGAGTTCTATCTGGGCCTCGCGATCCTGTGGAGCATACTCCTGTTGGTGGGCTTCTTCTTCCTGCGCCATCGCATGCGCGAGCTGTTGCGTCGCATCGTGCAGCCGATCACCATCGCCTTCAGCACCACGAGCAGCGAGGCCGTGATGCCGAAGTTGATGGAGGAATTGGAGCGTTTCGGCTGCAAGCCCAAGGTGGTGAGCTTCGTACTCCCGCTGGGCTACAGCTTCAACCTCGATGGCAGCATGATGTACATGACCTTCGCCAGCCTCTTCCTGGCGCAGTATTACAATGTGCGGATGGACCTGCCCACGCAGTTGCTCATGCTCCTCACGCTCATGCTCACCAGCAAAGGCATCGCGGGTGTGCCGCGCGCATCGCTGGTCGTTGTGGCCGCCACGCTCGGCATGTTCCACATCCCCATCGAAGGCATCGCGTTGATCCTCCCTATCGATCACTTCTGCGATATGGGGCGTAGTGCTACCAACGTGGTAGGCAATGCCATCGCGACCAGCGTAGTGAGCAAGTGGGAAGGGGACCTGGGCACTTGAATGAACTTTGGAAATGATGAGACACATTGCGGTCCTTTTGGTCTGCGGCCTCCTGCCTTTGGTCCTTCAAGCCAAGAAGGATATTTGGCCGTTCGCCTGTATAGTGCACAACGCCGACGTGATTGTTCTTGGCAAGATCACGGCTGTTCGGGCGAATAGCGTGATGGTGAATGTGGAAGAAACGGTGTATGGCGATTGCGACTCCTTGATCAGCGTCAGCAAGTGGAAGGAGTGGACGTGTGATATGCGCTTTGCCCCGTATCGAAAGGGGCAGCAGCTACTGTTGTTTTTGATGAGAGGGAAGAGCCTCTACTACACAATAAACGCCAGCACCGGGGAACTGCCTGTGGAGAACGATTCTATTCTTGTCTACCGGGAGAATGTGCGCTTCGCCCTAAAGGAGCTGATCCAAGCAATTCGTGAAGTTCGTGATTGTTTCACCGTGACTTCTATCTACAGCCCTGCCTTCAGCGACAAGCCATCAGTACTGGAGCTTGAACGCCATTGTCCAGAGCGCGGCACACCTGATCCAGAGAGCATTCCCCGAGCTAGGGTCTGGATTTTCCGGCAGAGCCTACCCTATTGGAAGAAGGGCATGTGAACTGGTGCGAACTCACATCAACCACCCCGGCATCACTCCCATAACCACCACGGCCACGCCGCAGAGCGAAATGAGGAGCCAGTTGATCGGGCTGACGACAAGCGTCGACTCTTCCTCGGAAGGCGTGAAGGCCTCGCGGATCACGACGGCATAGTAGTAGATGCCCACCAAGGCCATCACCACGGCGAAGAGCGTGGTCTTGATCAGGTGTGCACCGATGGCAAGGAGGAACACTTGGTATTTCGCCACAAAGCCTGCCGTGAGCGGGATGCCTGCCAATGATAAGAGCAGCAACAGCGTAACGATCGCGAGCCACGGCTTCGCACGGAACAGGCCACGGAAGATGCGGATGTTCTCGTCGCCGTTCGCTGCGCGCTTGGCGATGGTGAGCACGATGAAGAGCCCGACGGTGGCGAGCGAATACGTGAACGTGTAGTAGAACAGGACCTGCGCGATATTTGGCGCGTTGCTCAGTATCGCCATCAGCAGGAAGCCGCTGTGCGCGATGCTGCTGTAGGCCATCAGTCGCTTGAAGTTGCTTTGACGCAACGCCACGATGTTGCCGAGGAGCAGCGTGAAAATGGTCATTACCAGCAAAGCATTGCCCAGCGTGGGTGGCATTTGCGTGAGCGACACAAAGCGATAGAAGCCGATGAAGGCGGCCATCTTCACCACGGTGGCCATGAAGGTGGTGACGAGCGTGGGTGCGCCTTCGTACACGTCCGGGCTCCAGAAATGGAAAGGCACGGCGGCCACTTTGAACGACAGCCCCACCGCTACGAAAAAGCAGCCGAGCGTGAAGAGAAGATCGGGGTGTTCCAGTTGCTTCAGCGCGACGCCCTTCACCACATCCATGTCGAACGATGCGCACATCCCGTAGATGAGCGCGATGCCCATCAACAGGAAAGCACTGGCGAACGAACCGAGCAGGAAATACTTGAAGGAGGCCTCGCTGCTGCGGTAGCTGCGCTTCTTCGCGCCGGCGAGGATGTACAGCGGAATGCTCAGGATCTCGATGCCGAGAAAGAGCATCAGCAGGTTCGTATAGCTCGTGAGCAGGAAGGCTCCGGTGAGCGAGAAGATCATCAGCGCGTGTTGTTCCGCCACGTTCTCTTCCACGCGATCGTAATAGTCGATGCCGAAGAGGAAGATCAGGATGGTGATCCCGATCATGCCGCAACTGAAGAGCATGCTCGTGCGGTCGAACACGATCATGTGGGCAAACTGAGGCAGGTTGATCCGTTGGTCCAAGTAGAAGAGGATCAAGGCACCGATCAGCCCAAGGATGCCAATCGGTGCAAGCAACTTCTTTCCGCCGAACAGGCCGAGGTATAAAAGCACCACGCCGAGGATGGAAGTGAGGATCAGCGCGCTCATGTCAGTGGAGCATGGAGAGCATCTGTTGAACAGGACCGTCCAGCAGGTGCAGGATCGGCGCAGGGTACACACCGAGCACCAGCGTGATCGCGATCAACGGAACCAGGAAGAAGTGGTCCTCGCTATCGGCATCCGTGGCTTGCAAGCGCGTGTTGTCAGGGCCGAGCATCACACGCTGGTAGGCAAAGAGCATGTAGACCGCCCCAAGGATGATCGTCAATACAGCGGCGAACGCCATCCATCCATCGATCTGCCAGAGGCCGTTGAACATGAGCCATTCACCCACGAAGCTTTGGGTGAGCGGCAGTGCCACCGCATTGATCATCACCAGGAAGAACAACGCGGCCAAACGAGGCGCTTTCAACTTCAGCCCGCCCATGGCATCGAGATCCGTGGTGCCGGTCCGCGACTGTATCGCGCCGACGAGATAGAGCATGCACACCACCAGGATCGCATGAGCGAACGCCTGGTACAGCGATCCGCTCACGCCATAACTGTTCTGTGCGAAGAGACCGGCGCACAACAGACCCACGTGGCTCAGCGAAGAATAGGCGACCAATCGTTTCAGGTCACGCTGGCGGAAGGCGATCACACCTGCATAGAGCGCACCGATGATCGCGAGCCAGATCACCGTGCTGCGCCAGAACTCCACGCCATCCGGCACAATGGGGAACACGAAACGCAGGATCCCGAACAGGCCCATCTTCAACAGCACGCCCGCAAGCGTCATCGTGCCTTGCAGCGGTGCCATCGTGTAGGTGTCGGGCTGCCAACTGTGGAATGGGAAGATCGGCAGCTTCACCGCGAAAGCCAGGAAGAGCGCCCAGAACAACCAGATCTGTGTGCCATGCGGAAGATGCAATTGTGCGAGCGCATTGAAATCCGCGTTGTGTGCCGGCTCATGCACCACGCAATACGCGATGCCGAACAGGAGCGCAAGACCACCGAGCAAGGTGTAGATGAAGAAGCGCATCGTGATCGCGCGCACGTTCGCCCTTCGGTCGCCGAAGCGCTCTGGCGAAGGAGACCCCCAGAACAAGAGTAGGAAGAACAGCGGCACGAGAGACAGCTCATAGAAGATGTAGAACAGGAAGGCGTTCTGCGACATGAACACGCCGAAGAGCGCCGCCTGTGTGAACAGCAACATCGCGTTGAACAGCGACGGACGATCATTGGGCTGCTTGAATCCTGCACCGATTATGAAGGGGAAGATGACAGCGGTGAGCAGCAGGAAGAGCAGGCCGGTGCCATCGTAGCCCATCAGCAAACGCAGGCCCCACGCGGGAACCCAGTCGTGTTCAACGAAAGTGAGCGAGCCGCCGGGGAATTTTGCCCACTGGGCGATCACGAGCACCGAGCAGGCCACCGAAGCCATCATCGCGATGCCGCGCGCGTTCTTGTCCGGCCGAGCGACGACCAGCAACGTGGCCGTCAGGAAAGGAATGAGGAGGAGGGCGATCAGCAGCATGTCATCCGCCATAAAGTGTGATCGCGAGGAACACGATAATGCCCACCACCATCCCGAAGAGGTAGAAGCTCATGTTGCCGGATTGCAGCATGCGCATCGCCTTGCCCGCCTTCTGCGTCCAGCGGCCGGTGTTCTCCATCAGCGGCACCATCAGCTTGCGTTCGCCCACGCTGAAGAAGGTATTGCTGAACCAGCCGTAGGGCTTCTCGATCAGCGCGCTATACAGTTCATCCAGCATCCACTTGCGCGCGATAAGGCGGGAGAATAAGGGAAGGTCGTCCGCTTCCGGATCCAACGTGGTCTTCTTGGCGAAGCGGTTGTAGGCGAGAACGATCACCGAGAGAATGAGCACGGTGGTCAAGCCCATCAGCATCCATTCCGTGTTGGCAGACATATCGCTGTTCTCACCGTTGATGCCATCCGCAGCGGTGGCGAGGTATTCCTTCATCGGCTCATGGCCACCGACGATGTGTGGCAAATTCAACAGGCCACCGATCACGCTCAACACAGCAAGCACCATCAGCGGAAGCGTCATGGTCAGCGGGCTTTCATGCGCATGGGCCTTGCCTCGGTACGTGCCGAAGAAGGTGAGGAACAACAGGCGGAACATGTAGAAACAGGTGAGCAGGCTCACGAGCATCGTGGCTGCGAAGAGCAATGGGCTACGCTCGTATGCTGCCAGCATGATGGCGTCCTTGCTGAAGAATCCGCTCAGCGGTGGAATTCCCGCGATGGCCAATGTGCCGATGAGGAAGGTGACGTAGGTGATCTTCGTCACGCCTTTCAACCCACCCATTTTGCGGATGTCCTGCTCACCGCCCAGCGCGTGGATCACACTACCAGCACCTAGGAACAAGAGCGCTTTGAAGAAGGCGTGCGTGGTGACATGGAACATCGCCGAACTGTAGGCACCAAGGCCGAGCGCGACGAACATCAGGCCGAGCTGCGAGACGGTCGAATATGCGAGTACTTTCTTGATGTCGTTCTGGAACACACCGATGCTGGCGGTAAGGAGCGCGGTGATCAATCCCGTGTACAGGACGACATCCTGCGTGATCGGCGCGAGGGAGAACAGCACGCTGCTGCGCACAATAAGGAAGATGCCCGCCGTCACCATCGTCGCCGCGTGGATCAGCGCGCTCACCGGCGTTGGTCCGGCCATCGCATCCGGAAGCCATGTGAAGAGCGGAAGCTGTGCGCTCTTGCCAATGGCACCGATGAAGAGCAGCAAAGTGATCCCCGTTAGCACAGGCGTGCTGAGCGAACCGGCTTTCTCAAAGACCTCGGTGTAGGTGAGCGTTCCGGTGAGGTGGAAGATCATCGCGAGACCGAGCACGAAGCCCACATCGCCGATGCGGTTCATCACGAACGCCTTGCGCGCCGCATAGTTGTACGCAGGTGTCGTGTACCAGAAACCGATCAGCAGATAGCTGCACAAGCCAACGCCTTCCCAGCCGATGAAGGTGACCACGAAGTTGGCGCCCATCACCAGCAGCAACATGGCGAAGGTGAAGAGGTTGATCTGCGCGAAAAAGGTGCTCACGCGTGCATCGTCGTGCATATAGCCGATCGAGTAGAGATGGATCAACGAGCCTATACCGGTCACGATCAGCATCATCGTGAGCGAAAGCGCATCGATCTGGAAAGCGAACGGGATGTGCATGTTCCCGATGCTGATCCAATCGAAGAGCGTGACGATGTGTGACGCTCCTTCAGGAGGATGTTCCTGGTGCAGTCCTGCCTCGTGCATGACACTCACGACATCATGATCGAGGAAGAGCAGCAAGCTGCATACGAACGAGGCGACGACCATGGTGGTGCCGAGCATGCCCGCCGCATTGCCTTTCAGTTGACGACGCATTGCGGCGATGACCACCGCGCCAAAAAGCGGAAGCCCCGGAACCAGCGTGGCGAGGAGGTTCGTGGTCACCACTTCAAGCGATTGAGCTGGTTGATGTCCACGCTGTCCACATTGCGTTTCATCATCACGAGGATCGCCAGGCCCACGGTGACCTCCGCCGCCGCGACCAGCATGATGAAGAACACGAAAACCTGTCCGCCCGGATCGCTGTGGTACGCGCTGAATGCCGCGAGCAAGAGGTTCACGCTGTTGAACATCAGCTCCAAACACATCAGGATGATGATCGTGTTGCGGCGGAACATCACGCCCGCCATGCCGATGCTGAACAGAATGAAGCTCAGGACCACATAGTCCAGCAGCGGAACAACACGGATGGCGGTGATGATGCCGTCCATCACATCGTTGCGTTTTCAGGCCCCTTCCCCACCGGGGAAGGCCGGGATGGGGTGAACCCCCTCTCCTCGGGAGAGGGCGGGGGTGAGGTCTTTTGCCCAAGCATCATCGCCCCTACCATCGCCGCCAAGAAGAGCACACTGCTCACCTCGAAGGGCAAGAGGAACTCCCCGAACAGCGACTTGCCCACGCTCTTCACCAGTCCGGTACCCGCATTGAACTCATGTGCCGCCGTGATGTTCACGCCCATGCGCAAGGCGCCCAGCAGCGTGAACAGGAACAGCGCCCCGGCCGTCACCGCCGCGATGCGCGTCATCAATGACTTCTGAGGCTCGGTGCTCTTGTTCAAGTTCAACAGCATGATCACGAAGAGGAAGAGCACCATGATGGCGCCCGTGTACACGATGATGTGTACCACCGCGAGGAACTGGGCATTGAGGAGGATGTAGTGCCCGGCGATGCTGAGGAAGCAGACGATCAGCGCGATCACACTGTTGATCGGGTTCTTCGACGCCACGACGAAAAGCGCACTGATGATGCTGACGGCCGCGAAGAAGTAGAAGAGGTATTGCATCCTCAGCGGTTGTGTGCGAATTGGCGCTGCTCCTTGAACTTCAGCACGGCGGGCGTCTGTCGCTTGCTCACATCGATGCGCTTGCTCTTGTCCATCGGCTCAACGAGCTCGTCCTTGCCGAACACGAAGGGCTTGCGCAGATAACCGGCCTCCACGATACGGTCCGTGAGGAAGATGGCCTCCTTCGGACAGGCATCCTCACAATCGCCGCAGAAAATGCAGCGCAGCATGTTGATCTCGTAGGTGCTCGCGTACTTCTCCTCGCGGTACAGATTTTCTTCGCCCTTCTTGCGTTCCGCGCTGATCATGGTGATCGCTTCCGCCGGGCAGGCCACTGCGCACAATCCGCAGGCGGTGCAGCGCTCGCGACCTTGATCGTCGCGCTTCAACACGTGCATGCCGCGATACACCTGGCTGAACGGCTTCGTCTGCTCCGGGTATTGAAGCGTGACCTTCTTCAGGCGGAAGAAATGCTTCAGCGTGATGCTCATGCCCTTCACCACGGCGGGCAGGTAGATGCGCTCCAGGAACGACATCTTCTTGTTGCTCACCACCTGCGAGCGCTGGGTCAGTGGCTGCATCGAGCTCATGGTGCGAGTTTGCCGCGGAAGTACATGACGCCGCCGGTGATGAGGATGTTCAGGATGGCCAGTGGGATCAATTTCTTCCAGCCGAGGTCCATCAACTGGTCGTACCGGAAACGCGGGAGCGTCCAGCGGATCCACATGAAGACGAAGATGAAGAAGATCACCTTGGCGAACATGATGCCTGTGCCGAGCAGCGTGATCAACGCGCTGTCCGTGCCGATCTGGTGAACGAAGGGAATGTCGTAGCCGCCGAAATAGAGCGTGGCCATCACGGCGCTGCTGATGAACATGTTCACGTATTCGGCGAAGAGGTAGAAGCCGAGCTTCATGCTGCTGTACTCGGTGTGGTAGCCACCGACCAGTTCGGTCTCGCACTCGGGCAGATCGAAAGGCGCGCGGTTCGTTTCCGCCAGAGCGCAGACGAAGAAGAGGAGGAAGCCGAAGGGCTGGATCAGCACGTTCCACGTGCCGTCGAGTTGTGAGTTCAGGATGCCGCCCATGCTGAGCGTGCCGGTGGTCATGATCAGCGCGACGAGGCTGAGGCCCATCGCCAACTCATAGCTCACCATCTGGCTTGCCGCGCGGATCGCCCCGTAGAGCGCGAACTTGTTGTTGCTGGCCCAGCCGCCGAGCATGATGCCGTAGACGCCGATGCTCACCATGGCGAACACGTAGAGGATGCCGATCTCCGGATCAGCGCCTTGCAGGTTCATGGTGAAGCTGCCGATGTGCAATGTGCCGCCCCACGGGATCACCACGCCGGTGAGTAATGCCGTGGTCATCGCGATCGCGGGGCCGAGGAAGTAGAGCCGCCGGTTCGCCGTGGCGGGCACGAAATCCTCCTTCATGATCATCTTTCCACCGTCCGCCAATGGCTGCAACAGGCCGAAGGGTCCTGCGCGGTTCGGGCCGATGCGGTCCTGCATGAAGGCCGCGACTTTCCGTTCGCCCCACGTCTCGTAAGCCGCCACGCTGAGCGTAACGACGAGCAGTAGAACGAGGAAAATGCAGGTGGCGATCATCCGCGATCGGCGATGTTGAACGGTTCGATCTTCGGCGCGTCAGGTCCGGCTTTGTCTAAGAGCTTCTGCTGGACCTTCAGTTCGTAGTGCCCTTGGCTGATCACGCTGTGGCGATCGATCTTGCGCGGTCCTTCGATCGTCCAGTCGTCCGCGTGCTTCTTCTCGAAGCGGCACTCGTTGCAAATGAATTCCTCCAGTTCGCCCCACTGGTCCTTGCGGCCGGTGACGCGCAGCACGTCGTTCGCCTTCATCCACAGCACCACCTTGCCGCTGCACTTCTTGCAGTCGCGGTGCGCGTCGAGCGGATTGGTGAACCACACGCGGCTGGCGAAGCGGAAGGTCCGGTCGGTGAGAGCCCCTACCGGGCACACGTCGATCACGTTGCCGCTGAGATCGTTGTCGATGGCTTCCTTGATGTAGGTGCTGATCTCGCTCACATCGCCGCGATTGATCACGCCATGAACGCGGCCCTCGGTGATCTGCTCGGCCACTTTCACACAGCGGTAGCACAGGATGCAGCGCGTCATGTGCAGCTTGATCGTGTCGCCGATGTCGATCGGGTCGAACGTGCGGCGCTCGAACTGGTAGCGGCTGCCAGCAACGCCATGCTCGTAGCCGAGATCCTGCAGGTGGCATTCGCCGGCCTGGTCGCAGATCGGGCAATCCAGCGGGTGGTTGATCAGCAGGAACTCGGTAACGGCCTTGCGCGAATCGAGCAGGTCGGGGTTGATGGTGTTCTCCACCACCATGCCGTCCATCACGTTGGTGCGGCAACTCGCGACGGGTTTCGGCATCGGGCGTGGGTCCTTCTCGCTGCCCTTGGTCACCTTCACGATGCAGGTGCGGCAATAGCCCCCGCTGGTCTTCAGCTTGGTGTAGTAGCACATCGCGGGTGGCACCACGTAGGCATCCGCCTTGTTGCGCTCGCCGATCATGCGCGCGGCCTGCAGGATCGTCGTCCCGTCGGGGACCTCGATCTCGATGTTGTCGATGGTGACTTTCGCCATGCGCTGAACGGTGTGCAAAGAAAGGCTTCGGGGCGGATCTACGAAGGCCAGATCAACGCTGCCTCATCCGGCTCCTTGAACGCGTTGGACACGGTGATCTGTTGCTGCATATCATCCAGTGATGATGGGTAGAGCCAATGGCTCCATGCGTGCGCCCGGTCCATCATGCGGATGTAGGGTCCCGCGTCCCGCTCACGCGAAAGTTTGCGCAGAGCGAGCATGTAGTCTTCCCGGTACACGTTGGGGATGATGAGTTTGGTGCATCCTTGCGCCACCAGTTCAGCGTTCATCATCACGCGGGCGATGCGGCCGTTGCCGTCGTTGAAGGGGTGTACCTCGCTGACGACGAACATGATATAGAGCGCGCGGGCGAGCGGGTCGGTGAGGAGGTCTATACGCTCATAGCTCTGCTTCAATGTTCCGATCACTTGGCTCGGGTCAACGAACCAAGTGGACCCCGCACGGTTCGGGCGTTCCTTGAATTGTCCTGGCCACATTTCCGGTCGGCCGCCCAGCAATGTGGCATGTCGCCGCTTCAGGATCACCAACAGGTCGACCGAGGTCGCTGGCCGGATGCTCATCTCGTCGCGGTCCGAACAGAGAGCGTACGTGCCTTTCACATCATGTGAATCACCAGCGCGGTTGGGAATGCGGGCTCCATGGTAAATGATATCGCGCGCCTCCTTCACATCGAAAACGGTGCCTTCGATGTAGTTGCTGAAGTAGCTCTCGAAGAACGCCATATTGGCGAAGGCTTGGACTGTCCTGACCCGCTCCGTCCGCATCGGGAAAGCATGGCCTTTCAACGCGCGCACCAGCGTGTCGAACAACATCAGGCGCGATGCATCGTACGGTTCGCCCATCGCGTGGGCAACGGCGAAAGGAGAACTCAGCGCTTCGGTGCTTTTGGTGGACAACAAGGCACCGATGAGCGCGTCGAGTTCGTTGAACTGCTTCTCCATTCCAAGTTTCCCGGCCATTGTGCGAGCGGCATCCCGCACCGCGTTCAGGCCATCCTCACCGCGTGTGTTCAGGATGTTCAATAGGCGCTTCTCGATAGCCGCCCGCTCGACGGTCCTGGCCTCGCCGCCGATCTTCCTGACAACTACGAGGTTCTCCAGCAGCGCGCGCTCTTCGGATGAAACACGCACGCCGTCCTGGAACGGCGAGCGGTCACTAGGCAGCGCCGATGGCCCAGCGTACACCTTCACTGTTACCCCTGGCCATTGGAGTATCCGGTTCTCCGTCCACGTCAAGTAGATGTTCTTGCTGGGGGAAGGCTCGTATTCGAGGGCCGAGCGATGGGATACCAGAGCTTCTGGAAAGCGGAAGTGAAGAAGCCGCCAGAGGTTGCGCATCACGATGTCCTCGTCCCGCCCAGCAACATCGCTTGTGTAAACGCGTGGCAGGAGCTTCCGGATAGCGCCTGCCTTGACCAGTCGGCTGATACGATTGCTCTCGGTCGGATTGGCCGATCCAAAGAGGATGTCAGGCAGGGGGGGCATGAAAAATCCGCGACTAAGACTTCGATGCCGAGGTCTTGTGATCAAATATATGCGAATAGCGATCGGCTTGTGCTGTTTATTTGCGATTAACATAGCCCGATGAAGGTCTTTGGAATAGCGGAGCCTGTCATAGACACTACGCTTCCCGGTTAACCACGAAGCTCGCTGGCGCGAGCGCTGAACGACGCTATTTGTCCTTATTATCCGGTTCCGGACATTGGGCCGATGAAGAAGAGATCGCCTCCCATCGTAGTCGTTGACATGGTAGGCGACCTACATTCCCTTGCACGCGGGTGCATGAGCCGGGCCTTCCCCTCCACTGCTGTGCCTGAGTGCGAGACACACTTGCCAACCGCTGAAGATCGCGGACAGTCCAGCAAGTACAAGCCCTATTATCAGCAACCTCCGGTCCCGGCTTGCCAGTCGAATGCTTTTGTTCTTCTCGGACAGAGCTTCCAAATACCGCTCGCCTTTCTCGGTAATCGCGGGATGTCCTCGCCACTCATCAAGGGAGAACAAGTTCATGTCGCTCCCGCTTAGTTCAGAGATGAGCCCTTCTCTTGACAAGTCTGCCAATAGCAAGTTCACGCGAGCAATCGGTAGAGCTCTTGTCCTAAAGAAATCGCGAGCAAAGACTCGCGGTTCGCCTTGTTGAAGCTCACGTTGCTGAAGAAGGAAGCGAAGGAAGGCGGTGGATAGGGACTCCATAAAACGCAAGCTATCAGATCATCTCACGCCTTCACCCTCAGCAACCCACCCAACCGATAGCTCAGGTCCAAGAACAGCACCTTCGGATTCGCATTGCGCTCCAAGTGGCCGTGCGCGAGTTCCAGTTCCTCGCGGATGCCGCCGACGTTCTGCGCGTTGAGAAGCTTGCTGAACTTCTCCACGAACTCCATCTCTTCGCCGTAAGCGCGCACGAGCTGCGGAACCTGCTGCCAGTGCAGCGCGCATTGGCGGATCA
>JANMKC010000041.1:0-1554 GCA_031371785.1 Flavobacteriales bacterium
TCAATGAAAACACCTTCGTTCGCGAACGTGGAGAACGCGCCGGTCCTTTCTTCCAACGTGAGGTCGGCCACGCCGAGGCATAGCGAAGGCACGGGGTCCAGCGGGCTCTTCACACCCATGTGCCGGGCGAGCACGGTAACGGCTTGCGGGCTGTATTGCTTCATCAGCCAGGCGGTGATCGTGTTCATGGAGTTCGCGAGCGCATAGCCCACCGTGACCATGCCGCCATACTTGGCATCGCTGTTCTCCGGGCACCATTCCGGTTGTCCGGCGGGCATATCGAAACAGGTCTTTTGATTGGGAAGCTCAAGACAGGGTTGTAATCCTTCGCGGATGGCAGTTGCGTAGACGAACGGCTTAAACGTGCTGCCCACCTGGCGGCGCGCCTGGCTCACGTGGTCGTACTGGAAGTGTTTGAAGTCAGGCCCGCCCACCCATGCTTTTACAAAGCCCGTGTGCGGATCCATGCTCATCAGGCCGCTCAACAGAAAGCTCTTGTAGTAGCGGATCGAATCGTTCGGCGACAGGGTGGTATCGATCTCGCCGCGCCAACTGAACACGCGCATTTTGGCTTTCTTCTCGAAGATCGCCGGGATCGCGG
Organism: Flavobacteriales bacterium; assembly: GCA_031371785.1. Taxonomy (GTDB): domain Bacteria; phylum Bacteroidota; class Bacteroidia; order Flavobacteriales_F; family PHOS-HE28; genus PHOS-HE28. Next base: position 602 of record JANMKC010000041.1, read on the forward strand.
TCTCTTTCACCACAGGCCATTTCGCATCACAGCCGCCTTTGTCCGGGTCGCAATGGAAGTATTTCTTGCCGTTCTCGTTGATCGTCTCGATATAGGCGGCGGGGCGTTGGCAATTGATGCAGAGGCGACCCGTGAGCGACTTGTAACGATCACTGCGCTTCATCGCGGTCTCCATGATCTGCGCGATCTCTTCCTTGCTCACGCGCCAGTCGAACGGCCTGTTCTTCTTGTCCTTGATGTCCTTGAGGAATTCAGGCTGAAGCTCCGTGCTCAAATGCTCGCGCACCGCCCACTCCCCGGAGCGCTGCATGCGTTTATCAACGGTGGTATAGATCTTCAGGCCGTCGGTATAGATGTCATACGGCTTTCCATCCGACTTCACGAAACGCGGCTTTCCGGTCTTTGGATCCTTCTCGCTGAGCAGCGATTGCACTTGCCCGCGGAGCACTTCGCGCAAGTACGGGGCGGGTCCTTCGGTATGGTCGATGCGCTGGAAATCGAGGCCGAGCGGCAGGGTTTTGAGCGAATCGAACTGGTGTTGCGTCAGCAAGCCGTTCTTCTCCATCTGTTTCAGCACCACGTTGCGGCGCGTGAGTGTTGTGTCGGGCCGGTGGCGCGGATTGAAGAGCGCCGGGTTCTTGCACATACCCACGAGCATCGCGGCTTGTTGCACTTTCAGTGAATCGGGTATCGTGTTGAAATAGACGCGTGCTGCACTGTTGATCCCCACGGCCTGATTGATCCAATCGAAGCGGTTGAGGTACATCGCGATGATCTCGTCCTTGGTGTACTCGCGTTCGAGCTTCGCGGAAATGATCCACTCCTGCGACTTCTGTTTCAGGCGGGAGAAGAGGTTCGTGGCCGGCTCGTGGAAGAGCATTTTCGCGAGCTGCTGCGTGATGGTGCTCGCGCCGCCTTTCTTGCCGAGGAACACCGCGGCGCGCAACGTTCCG
>JANMKC010000257.1:0-9778 GCA_031371785.1 Flavobacteriales bacterium
AAGGACGCAGAGTTGGATCGCGACAAGAGCTTTTGAGAACGCAGAGGATCCCGCTTCGCGTGATTCTCCGCGCGCCCGATCTTCCTTTTCAACCCTGCCTCTGCGCATCTCCGCACCTCGGCGCCCCGATGTACATCGGGGCTGCGTTGGAAGGGACATTGAAAACAGCTTCTAAGACTCACTTCCAGATATTGAACTTCAGCTTGAACTTCTTCTCCCGCAGGAGTGTCTGCCAGTCCACAAAGAGAAGCGCGAAGAGGAGCAGCAAGCCGAGCGAGAAACCGGTGATCGACTTCCACGATAAGAGGCCGCGAAGGATATCGCTCGAATTTTTCGCTGCGTAGGCACCCATGAGCACGGCGAGCAGGTCGCTGCTGAACTTTCCCACAGTGAACGCGGGAATGATCGCCAACGGCTTGATGCGCGCCATGCCTGCGGCTAGGAAAAGCGGCGTGCTGGGCAGCGGCATCATGCAATAAGCGACGATGAACGCCTGGCTCTTCCACCCCTTCTGTTTCAGCTTGCTGCCAAGGAAACGAACATCCGCGTTCTTGGCGCGGGTGAAGATCCTGCCGGACAATCGCGGGATGTAGAGCGTGAGCAGGTAACGGCCCAAGATGGAGCCCGCCACTCCGAGCGGGATCACCACCCAGAGGTCCAGATCGAACTGGATCTGCATGAAGATCATCACCACGAAGGCGGGCGGTAGCGGAACAGGCGAGCAATCCACCAGGAAAGCTCCGACGAAGACGAGCGCGTAAGGCCACCACATGCGCCAACGGACCCGGATCAGCCCGCGTTGGCGTGTACGGCCTCTTCCACTTGTTCCAGCAACCGCAGATTGAAGGCGGGCAGATCCTGCGGGGAGCGGCTCGTAATGAGACCTTGATCAACCACCACTTCCTGGTCCAGCCATTCAGCACCGGCGTTCTGCAGATCGGTTCTCACGCTGGCGTACGAGGTGACCTTGCGGCCACGCACCACATCCGCTTCCACCAGGACCCACGGGCCGTGGCAGATGGCACCCACGGGTTTGTTCGCATGCACGAAGGCACGCACGAAGGCTACCGCGCGCGCGTTCATCCGCAACTTGTCCGGATTGATCACCCCACCGGGGATCATCAACGCGTCATACTCATCGGCGCGGACATCATCCACCACCCGGTCCACATGCTCGCTACCGCGCCAGTCGCCATCTTGCCAGCCCTTGATGTTCCCGGACCGGATGGAGACCACCTCCACAACGGCTCCTGCGCGCAGCAAGGCTTCCTTCGGCGAGCGCAGTTCGCTCAGTTCAAATCCATCGGTGGCGAGGATGGCTACACGCCTTCCGATCAGCCGTGTGGATACAATGTTCTTGTGCTCGCTCATCTTGTGGGGTCCGATCTCATCTGTTGGTCTATCCGGTAATTCCGGGAGCCACTCCACGGTCTGGCAAAGGGGCTTCCGGAGTGTGCCTGGTCGGTTGGGCGGTGCGCGGCGCTTTCTTCACGGGTGCCTGCTCCGTCCTTTGTGGTTTGTGCTTTTTCATGGCTATGGGATGTATGGATCAAGACACAGATCGTGGACCGGACGGCACAGTGATGGTCGATTTCGCAACTATACCAGCACTATCGATGGAAGATCGGTCCCTGCTTCGGGTCGGCCAGCACCCTGATGGTGTGGCAGGAGTTCCACAGTTGAGGATCGTGGTCAGCATGACGGCCTCGGTTCGGAGCAGAACTTCTTCATCAATTCCGTATGCGAGGAGTGGTCGTTGCACCAAACGAGCCATTTGGCGTACTGTTCTTTGGTCAGCACTTTCCTGATGCGGTCGCGGTGCTTTTTCAAGGCCCCCTTGCTGGCTGCCGGATCACTGTGTCCGGTCTCGCTTACTGCGGCACAAGCGGTTTTGCAATCGGTCTGGATCGCCTCCACTTTTTCCACTTGTGCGGTGGTGAGACCGATAGCGGCCCATGCCTCCGCATCCGTCGCCAAGAGGCACTCATCACTCACTCCAACCGGTGCAGGCGTAGTGTTTTGTGCGGATATGCTGATAGCGCACATCAGCGCCATCGCGATCACGAGAAGGGTACGTTCCATCGTTCGTTGGTTTGGTGAAAGTTCTCCGAACGCATCACAAGGGGCGTACCCTTTCCATTTCCTGTGGTGGGGATCCACCGCAGGCGGATCATCCGGGGCGTTTCCGCCCCGGATCGCCGAGAGGGTCAACACAGGTGCTCCCCGTTGATGATCCACTGTGGCGGACCAGAACGCGAAAGGCCCTCCGCGCGGGAGGGCCTTTCACATGGTCGGTGGATCGATCAGTTCGTGCTCGGCATGGGCATCGGCGTATAGAAGAACTGGTCGCGGGTGATCTTGCCGTCCTTCACCTGGTACACCGCGATCTCTTCCATCTTCACGCGGCCCCTGCCCTTCATGGTGATGTCCATGTGCATGCTCACCGCGAAGTAGTTGTCCGCCACCACGGGATCACTGATCGCGTTGTGATGCACTTCTTCCATGCCCTCGCCGAATTGGCGCGTTTTGTTCAGGACCGCATCGTATCCTTCCACCAATGCGGGACCCGGACCTCCGGTGGGTTCATGGCTCATCACACCGGGCGCGTAAAGTTCCGTGATGGCATCAGCGAATTTGCCCTCGCGGGCAAGTTCAACGAGGCGGCTCGCGACCTGCGCCGTGGTCATCGTTGCAGTTGTAGTGCTCATGGGTTGTAGGGTTGATCGAGAACAGGGATGTCCTCGATGGCAAATGTCAGGGCGCGCTCGTTAAGCGAGCATTGATCCTTCGTGTTGTTGTGCAACATTGTGACGGAAGGTTCAGTGGTGGAACGGTCGTTCGCACCTCTTGTCCCGCGTCCGGATCCCCCTGATCGGCTAATGGGCAGCGAGCGATGCGGAGCGAACCACATGACCTGGGCTCATGAGCGCAGTGTTGATCCCTTCAGCGAACGGTACCGGCTTCACGCGACTGCGCAGGAAGGCGATCACCTCTTCGTCCGACCTGAAGTTGCCGCCCACGTTCACGAAATGCTCCGCGAGCTGATCGTAGCGATCGCGCATGAGCAGGATGAAGATGTCCAGGAAGTTCAGTCCCGCGAATACCACTGCCTTGTGCCGTGCGAACTCGGCGAGCTGCTCCCGGAAGTAGAGCGGGTGTTCCGTCCAGTGCATCGTCGGGTTGATGTGGTGGCTGATGTGGTAGCCATCGTTCCAGCATTTGTGGTTGAACTTCACATTGATGCACGTAATGCTGTTCGTATAGGGGTTCTCCGGTTCTTCCGGGCTGATGAAGGCGTGCTGCACCCAGTTGCCCGCCATGGCCACCAATCGGAACGCGAGGAACGGCAGGATGAACACCACCAGCGTGGCTGGCCAGTTCACGAAGCAGAGCGCCGCGCAGAACAGGATGAACAGCAGTTCTCCACGCACCGTGCGATAGGCCATACGGGTATGCTTCTTCATGAAGTGGTAGGCCACCAGCGTGTAGATGCCGGTGAACAGGAAGCGCAGGAAGTACAGCGTGAACCCTCGTCCTGAATCGCGCTGATAAGGCATGGTGCTGCTTTCATCCGCTTCCAGGTTGTTCTCCGCATGGTGCATGCCGATGTGGTGCGCGAAATACGTGTCCGGCGACTGCCCGAAGAAGGGTGCCAGCACCCACGGGATCACATAGTTCAACGCGGCGTATTTCTTCTTGTACAACGGCCGGTGGCTGGTACAATGCAGCATCAGGCCGAACGGGCCTTTGTAGGTCACGTTGTTCAAGTAGAGATAGATGATCGCGGCCGCGCCCCAGATCCAGGCGTTCACCACCGGCAGGAACAGGATGGCTACGAACGGCAGCATCGTGTAGGACACCTTCAGTGTCAGGTAAACGAAGGGCAGGTCGCGTTCGTCGTTGAGCAGCCGGAGAAAGAAGCGGTCCAGCGCGGATCTCCTGGAAGGCGCGTTGTAGACCGGGTCGGTGTTGGCGGGTAGGGTGAGCAACTGGAGCAGGTTCGTTCGTGCGGATCGTTCCACCGGGCACGTTCCATTTCCCGGATCCGGGACAGGCTGAACGCTAACGGGTCGGTAAGGTAGGAACAGCGTTGCAGGCGACTACGGTTCCATCGTATCGCGGGGGCGGCTGCCCGCATACAGCTCATAGCGCAGGAAGCGGCAGTCGAGCGCGCCGTTGAAGAGCTTGATCTTCGGCTTGGGTGTGAGTTTGATGTGCTTGGCCGCTTCCATGTTGGAGGTGATGACCCACGCTGTCCAGCCCGCCCATTTCTTCTTGAGCGTATCGCCGATCATCTTGTAGAACCCGTTGATGTCCTCGTCCTGGTCCATGCGCTCGCCGTATGGCGGGTTGATGATCAGGACACCTTCACCTTCGGGAGCATCCAGATCAGCGAAGGCGCAGGTCTTGATCGTGATATGATCCTCCAATCCGGCGTTAAGAACGTTGGCAATGGCTTTGCGCGAAACGTTAGGGGATATCTCGCCGCCAATGATCACCGGACCTTTCGTCAAGACCTGCGCCATCGCGTCATCATAGGTGGACTTCCACCCTGCGGCGTCGAAGTCCTTCCAGCGCTCGAAGCCGAACTGTGCCCGGTCGTGGTTGGGCGGAATGTTGTAGGCGAGCATCGCGGCTTCGATCAGGATGGTACCCGACCCGCACATCGGATCGACCAACGGGCCCACCTTGTCCCAGCCGCTCAAGAGCACCATGCCCGCCGCGAGCACTTCATTGATCGGTGCCAGGTTCGTCTGGTCCCGATAACCGCGCTGGTGCAGCGTGCTGCCTGAACTGTCCAGCGATACCGTGCATCGATCGCCATGCACATGGAGGAAGATGCGTAGCGTGGGAAGTTCCACATCAACAGAAGGCCGCTTGTTGAACTTCTCCCGGAAGTGATCGGCGATGGCATCCTTGGCTTTCAGCGCGAGGTATTGGGAATGGTTGAAGAGATCGGAATTCAAGGTGCAATGGATCGCGAACGTGTCGTCCACGTCCATCCGTTCTTCCCAGCGTATTCCATAGACGCCGCGGTACAGGTCCTGCTCATCGCGCACGCTGAAAACGCTGATCGGCACCAGGATCCGCAAGGCCGTGCGCAAGCAGAGATTGGCCCTGTACATGCACGCGCGATCGCCGACGAAGCGCACCGCGCGGTTGTGCGGCTCGATCGCCTTGGCACCGATGCCGACCAGCTCCGCTGATAGCACAGCCTCCAGACCGAACATGGTCTGTGCGATCATCTCGAATTCAACGTCGGGCATTCGCTTGCGGTGTATAGTGCTCGAAAGTAGACGCCCCTCGATCGGTGCGTGCGTGTTCTCACGGCCGCCTCACAAGACGATCAATTCGCCTCTTTGAACGACACGGCCATGGCTCTCCACCGTGTAGAAATACGTACCGGACCCCACGAGCGCGAAGTCCAGGTCCACTTGCCCGGATGGTAAGGGAACGCGATCCAATTCCCTCCATGCCAGATCATGAATGGTGAGCAGCAACGGGCCATCTCCGTCGATCCGCCCGTGGAAATGGAACCGCCCGTTGCTCGGGTTCGGAAAGCAGGTCAATGTGTTGGAGCGTACATTCTCCTGCACGGCAGCGTTGATGCACACACCTGGAATATGATCGTCAAGCCAATCCAGTCGATGCGCGATCCAGGACTTCAGCGTGTCGAGTTCCGCAGCATAGGTGCTGGCCACCGCGAGCACTTCTGGCGCAGGGCCGCTCACTCCGAGGATGGGCCACTTCTGGAAGTGCCGGGCCTGTGCGTTCACCACCCGGTCCCCGATGCTGTCGATGTATGCGAAGATGGTCGCTGTGTCGAGCGCGTTGGTCCGGTATGCCTCGTAGTCGCAACGCAGTTCGTTGGCGAATGTGCTGTCCTGCAACAGGCGCATGTACCATCCGCAGGAGTAATTGTCCGTGGGGCAATCGTTGATCTCGTGCGCCCAACCGGAACCGTCCGTAGCCTCGAAGATGGAACAGCCCCAGATGTTCTTCCATGCCCAATCGAAATCCCATATCGGCCCGGCCATCAACTTTCCGCCGTTCGAGTATTTGTCCTTGTGGAAGTACACGCTCTTCTTGAAGCCGTCGTTGTTGCGCGACAGTTCGTTCACCAGGAAGTAGTTGATGAAGGACGGCACGTCGAGGTACTTGCGGTAGCCGTTCGCAGGGTCTGCGAAGTCAGCGCCATAGAGCGCGGTCTCGAGACTGTCAACGTATGTGGCGATGTAGTTCTGCTGTGGGCTTGTGATCGTATCGATCGCTGGATACTCGTACACGAAATGCACGTCGAAACCCGGATGGTCGATGGGCGAAAAGTTCGACTGGAAACTGTTGCCCGGATCCCACAGGTTCTGCGAAAGGATGTAGCCACCGGTAACATCATCGCCGCTGTTCTCCGTGCCGGTGAGCTTTGCGATGTTCACCCGTCCGGCATCGCGCTTGATCTTCTCGCCGAATACGTAGATGCCTTTGTACACACTATCGATCAGCACTTCGCACAAGTGGGTGCGCGGTGCGTATTGGCCCATTTCGCGTGCAAGGTGGTAGGCGAGTTCGTTGCGCACGAGCGAGCGATCGTTGTAGTTCGACAACAGCACCCAGTCGTTCTCCGCAGGCATGCCGAGGATGGACACATCGTTGTTGGCACCCAGATACGTGCGTGTCTCAATGGCATACGGATGCTGCGGATAACCGGCGGAAGTGGCACCACGGATCCCAATGCCGATGTAGCCACCATACTCGTTCGCCGGATCGGTGACGTAGGTAAGGTTGCCCGGACCATTGTACTTGATCTCCATCACCGCATTGATCTTGGTCCCATAAGGAATGTCCTGGCCCTGCGTGTTGATCATCACAATGGGAAGCTCGGAGCTTTCGAGTGTTACCGTGCCCAGGTCGGCGACGCATAGTTGGAACGCACCCGTGCAACCGCCATACCCGAAGACCTGTATGTAGAGCGTTTCACCAACAGGGAGCTCGTAGGCGGCGACCTGCGAGTAGTAGCCATCTCCCCCATCGTCGTCGCAACCGCGCAGTGTGAGGTCGATACAACTTGTGCCGGTCCACAAAGCGATACCGGTGTCCGTCAAGCCACCTGCATCCGAGGTGGATACGCTCACGTTGCCGGAGGGCGGCACGGGCATCGCGAACCAGAGGTCCCCGCCGAGATAATTCGCGCATCCGGGATCGATGCCCGTGCCGAGGGCACCGCTGTTATCGGCCAGCACGCAATCCACCGTATCGATGGGAAGCGCCGCGCATGGCACGCTGCCTGGAACAGGGATCGCTTCACAATTCCCGGTGCCCGTGAACACCGTGTCAATGGCCGGGGTCGGTCCATCAGCGAAGATCACATTGCCTGCGGGACCATAGAGCTGGTAGGTGTTCTCGTTCTCATAATCCGCGGCATGGTAGACCAATCGCAACTGGTCGCCATCGCAGATCGTGAAGGGTTGATCGGTGGCCTGGCCGATCGCTGCGAACGTGCCCGTTAGCGCGCCGTTGATGATCACCTCTAACGTTCCGCCGTTCCAACCATCGCCATAGGCGTCGTGCATCACGAGCTGGTAGTCGCAACATTGGGCATGCACCCGCACGTTGCAGAACAAAGCGATCATCAAGACCAGTGGTTGGCACATGTTCCTCATTTCGGCAGGCGCAGTGCAACGTTTCGGACCAACGTCGTATCAACGTTGGGAACAGATCAATGGCCTGCGACAAACATAGCGGGTGGTCATGTTCCATCGCGCCCTATTGGTAAGCTGGGCGCGGTTGAAAACTCCTTCGCCGCTGCCCTTATACCATTTCGCAATACAGAGCGGTCCAAAGATGCGCCGCTATTTTTTCGCAGGACGATCCGAAGAGGTCGTTGCGTAGCCGGAGTTACGGGACGACCTCTTCGGAGAAGTAATGCGGAAAAAGAGCAAGCAGATAGGGCTGATCTGTAGTGCGAATTGGTATTACTTCTCGATGATGGCTTTCAGGTCGGCCAGTCCCTCCTCGAAGGCGTTGCCCACCATCTTGTCCATGTTCATGAACACGCTCATCACTTTGCCCATGAAGATGTTCGGACCGTCGAGCGACCAGGTGACCTTGGTGGAGGATCCCTCGGGAACGAAGGTGAACCGCGCGATGCAATCGGACTTGAACGGCTTGGTGAAGCGCAGATCCATCGTCACGCCGCTGGCCGAGGCTTCGAGGATCTCCATCTTCCCGGCGCCGGCCTTGCTGTTGCCTTCCCAAGCGTAGCGCGCGCCCTTGCCTTCGCTCGCACCATCGAACGTCCGCTTCATGTGCGGGTCCAACTTCTCGTAAGGCGACCACGCGATCCACTTGTGGTAATCGTTGATGTGCGGCAGGATCGTTTCCGGCGAGGCGTTGATCACAAGGCTGCGCTCGTAGTGAACGGTGTTGGGTTTCATCGCCGCCACGATGAGCAACAACACGATCAACGCCACGACGGTGAGGAGGATGGTGATCATGGTGTGAAGTGTTGGTCAGGCGTTGTTTGCGGTGCTGACGCGGCGATGATACAGGTAATAGCTCAGGACCAGCACGGCGATGAACAGGAGCATGAAGGTCCAGCCTTGCACGGGCGCGTGGGTCGCAATGAAGGAATATGTCGCCGTGGCCAGATCGATGAAGAGCCCGAAGTAGGCCCACTCCTTCACCCGCGCGGGTACCATGGGAAGAATGATCGCCAGTGCGCCAAGCACCTTCGCCCAGCCGATCCACGCAATGAAGTAGACCGGATACCCAAGGCCGTCGTGAACGAAGGCGATGGACTCCTCGTTCACCATGATGTTGCCGATGCTGGAGAAGACCATGAAGGTGCTGAAAAGCCCTGTCACGATCCAGTAAGCGATGTTGATGCGTTTCGGATCGGTCATTTGCGTGTAGTTCTGTTCTTGGATGATGCAGGCCACTTGGCCTCGATAGCAGCCGCCTTGGCTCTCACGATGTAGTTGACCAACGCGGTCGGTATCGGCCTTTTCGGATCGAACCTGATCGTCCCCTTGCTCACATCGAAGCCTTTGAGTTTTTCGATGATGCCTGCAGGCACGCTGCCGTAGATCGCGCAATGGGCTTTCGCGGCACCGAAGTAGATCAACGGATGCCCGTTCAGCTTGAAGCCCGGCAGGCCATAGCCGAAGTGCTCTTCAGCACCGGGTGCCGCAGCGAGGATCCGTTCGCGCAGCTTTTCCAACGCGGCCCGCTGATCCGCTGGCAAGACGGCGAGATAGTCCTCCGTGTTGCTCGTCTTCTTCTTCATCACGCTTGGGGCTGCAGCGCCTTGGGATCGAACCAGAAAACTTCCCAAATATGGCCATCGAGGTCGTTGAAACTGCGGCTGAACATGAAGCCGTGATCCTCTGCGGGCCGCGCTTCCGTGGCACCAGCGGCGTAAGCCTTCTCCGCGATCGCGTTCACCGCGTCTTTGCTGTCGAACGAGAGCGCAAGCAGCACCTCGGTGGTCTTATTCGCATCAGCGATGGACTTGCCCTTCGGGATGAAGCGGTTCATGCTTTCGGTGGTGAGCAGCATGGCGTAGATCGTGTCACTGATCACCAGACAGGCGGCATTGTCGTCAGTGAACTGCGGGTTGAAACTGTAACCGAGTTTCTCGAAGAAGATCTTGCTACGCGCGAGGTCGCGCACGTGCATGTTGACGAAGATCTGTGTGGGCATGGTGTTGAGGTTGTGTTTGGATCAGGTCGCGGGTTCCGTTATCACCCAGTTCAATTCCGTCCGGTACTTCTTCGGATCG
>JANMKC010000021.1:0-5682 GCA_031371785.1 Flavobacteriales bacterium
GTATCGGTGCGCTCGTGGCGTTCTCGGCGGTGCGGATGCTTCGGAAGACGGCAGATACCAACTGACATGCGCATGCGCGTTGGTATCATTCTGTTGGCATTGCTGTTTTGGGCGATTCAAGCGTCGCCCCTGCGGGCACAATGCCCCGGCTGCGCGATCAATTTCACCTGCACCGCCGATCCCGCGTACCCGACGCTCTGCCCATTGCAACCACCGGATGCCACCGCTGGCCAACCCTATGCGACGGACATAACCTTCTGGATGCCGGTGAATTTCGACGACCCCGGAACGGGCCAGAACGTGGACTTTGACCTGATGACCATCACCGGCGTGAGCGGACTGCCCTTCGGCCTTCAACTGGAAACGAACGAACCCGGCGGCATCTACTATCCGCAGCAAGCCCAGTTCGGTTGCGCGCGCATCTGCGGAACACCATTGGGCGCGGGTACTTACACGGTCACCATCAACATCCTCGCGAGCGTTACCCTCACCTCGCTCGGCTTCACGCTGAACGTGCCGCAGAGCTTCCCCATCACGCTGGTGGTGCAGCCGGGCATGGGCAGCAATTCCGGTTTCTCGTTCTCCCCAACCACAGGCTGTGGCAGCGCTGCCGTGCAGTTCGATGCACTGATCGATGGCCAGGGATCGCCCGTCTCGTACGCGTGGGATTTCGGCAACGGCAACACGAGCAATGCTGCGTCCTCTTCGCAGACCTACGATGCGCCCGGCACATACAGCATCACTTTGCAAACCACGATCGGCGGTTACGTGCTGAACAATGTTGATGTGGGCGGCGTGAACGACAACTGGTGCGGCGATGTGGAAGAGATCAGCCTCTTCGGCAGTTGCCAGGGTGCGCCGGATATCTACTTCGTGCTCACCGATGGCAGCGGCGGCACATACACTTCTTCAAGCGGCAGTGATTCCAACAGCGAAGGCTGGAGCGGGCTGAACATCACCCTCAGCGATCCGCCATACGCGATCGAGTTCTGGGACGAGGATCCCGTGAGTGTGGACGATGCGCTGGGCACCTACATCATTCCGCTCGCGGGCGAAGGCGACTACACCTTCAACGTGGCGGGCGGCACCTTCGGCAGCTTGCACATCGACCTTGTTCCGCAGCAGGTATTCAGCGATACGGATACGGTGATGGTCTTCGCCGCACCACAACCGATCATCAATTACGACACCCTCGCGGCGAACATCTGCGTGGCGGACACGGGCCTGGTGAACATCACCTGGTTCAACGATGGCGATACGGTACTTACCGGAAATACGGCTTGCATCAATGCTGACAGTTCGGGTACGTGGTGGGCTGTGGTCACGAACGGATTCGGGTGCGCGACATCGAGCGATACGGTCACTATCTGTCCGGAGATCGCGATCGAGCAGAACGGCGATGTGCTGTACACAGAGACAGGTCTCGATAACTATGTGTGGAGCCTCAATGGTGTGCCGATCGCTGGAGTGGATGGGCCATTTCTGATCGCTGAGACCGGAGGAACCTATTCCGTAAGCGCAACGAACACGGACGGATGTCTGCTCACGGCGGAGTATGTGTTGCTGATCACTGGCACACTGCGGATCAACGAGCAGAGCGCTTCACTGGAGGTGTTCCCGAACCCGAACAACGGATCCTTCTCCGTGATCATCCATGGAAAGGAAGCCCAGCAAGGGCTCCTGCGCGTGATGGACATGACCGGACGAACGGTGCATATACAGCCTGTGCGCACCGCCGTCGGCCGAACCGTTGTCCCGGTTTCACTCGGCCTTGTGTCGGGTTCCTATTCGGTGCAGCTCCTTGGCAATACGACTTCCGCGACGTCGCGGATCGTGATCACGCACTGAGGCCGGAAACACGAACGGCGCCTTTACCCGTTAAGCGCCGTTCGATGATCGCGGAAGCGGATGCTATGGCAACTGCTGCACGCGGGTGTTGTTCGGCGTTGTACTTCCCACATTGATCAGGATCGGATCGCGATCATTGCCACTGCCCGTGTATTTCACCTCGCCGTTCAGGTTCACGTCGCGGGTGCTGTATGCTTTGCCGATCACGTTGTTCGGTGTGGTGCTGCCCACGAACGGCGCTCGCGCCGGTGTACTTCACCTTTCCGTCCAGACTCGCGTTGCGGTTGGGATGGTATCTGCTTCTTTGGTTCACGGGTCCTTCACGCACCGACAAGACTTCCCATTCCAACGCAGATCCGCACCTCTCACAACCCCGGTGCTTCCGCCGTCCGGCGAGGCGTTCAACTCGCGCATATACGCTCCGCCGAAAAAGACCGCGGAGCTTGTCCAGAATCCGGCTTTGCTCCCGATATAGCTACCGCCTTCGCCACCGTAATAGAGGCCTGCGGGTCGCGCAGTGAATCCGGTAATGTTGTTGGCGTCATCGTTGTCTCCCGTCCATAAGGCCGGTGATTTCAACCTTCCGCCTGCGTTCGACTGCTGGCCCCTGCTCGTATTGTTGTTCAGGTCAAGTTCTTCGGTGGGCATGCCTGTTCTGGTCTCTAGGGCTTTCCAATCCCCATCGGTGGAAACATGCCATCCGAGCGGGCATAGACCCGCGCTGTTGATCACCGCGTACCAATTGTAATAGTGACCCACGCCCAGGGCTTGGAGTTCCCCGTTCATTTCCGATTCATGTTCCGGGTCTGAGGGTTCATACCAATGGACCGGAGCGAATCCACCAGCATTAGGTGCTTGCCATTCTTCCTGGGTCAACGTCGGGATCACGGCTCCGGTCGCATAATGGCTGGTTCGCAGATTCTGTTCGGTCCAGCACTGCATTCCGTATTGCAGGACATTGTATGCGTGGCCATCCACATCCGTAACAGAACCAGGGCATGTAAAGAGGATGGCATTGAACTGTACCGGTGAACCACTCGCCGGGCTACCATCGATATCCAGTGCGGTGACACTTAGGGCCTGGGTTCCCGCCCCTGCGGTCCCCAGTGTCCATTCCACTTGTGCGATGCCGTTCGCATCCGTCACCACGGAAGAGGCATTGACTGACCCGCCACCGGAAGTCACGCTGAAGGTGAACGGAACGCTAGCCACGGGCTGGCCGGAAGTGGACCTGGCGAGCACACGAAGGGGAGCTTCCAGTGTTCCATTCGGATAACCGGTCTGCCCATTCCCCGAATTGCTGGCGTACTCCATGGCGATGTGTTCGAACGCTGCGGTGATGATCTGCGCCGCACCACCGATGGGTTCATCCGCGAAGCCCAACCCTGTAACGCTCAATCGCTGGAGGACGCCTGGATCCGAGCCCAGGGTCCACACGGTGTTCACAAGCCCGGAACTATTGGTGGTACCTGACGCGACGCTGATCGAACCCTGACCTGTGCCGATCAAAGCGAAGTTCACGGTTCTTCCTGAAATGGGCGCTCCGAACTGGTCGGTCACCTGAACCTCGAGCGCGTTGGGCAAGGTGCCTCCCGGCCAAGCGGATTGCCCTGTTCCGTTCACCTGCATCTGTAGTACCGGCAATTCCCCTTGGAAGATGAGTGGCGCGCCTTTCAGTTCAGCGCCGTTCCCATAGCGTGCCACTGCCTGCACCCGTTGTGTGCCCGTGACCCCAAGGGTCCACTCGACACTGGCCTCGCCCTGCGCATTGGTGGTCGCCTCCGCCGCGCTCAGGCTTCCATCGCCTTCGGTCACAGCGAAACGCACGATCACAGCTGGGCAAGGGTTGCTGAGATTATCCTTCACTACCACCTTCAACGGCATCGCGAGTTGCTGCCCGGGGAAGCCGGTCTGTTGCCCGCCGCTGGCGATATGCATGGTGTCCGGTGACTGCCAGACAGCTTTGTATTCCAGGAAGTCGTAGGGCGCGGGAGAAAAATCCAACAGGCCGATGTCAAGGGGTTCCGCATCGACGCCAACCTGCCCGCGCATATGCACCTGTGCCCTGATGTCGTGGTCGAGATCCCCGTTCACCCGGCCAGTGACTGTGGCCTTGGGGCCCAAACTGATATAGGGCCCGAGAACACCATAGACATAAACCCCCACACGCGGTTTTATCCAGAGGCTTACAGTCGCGGTGGCACTGGCAGCGGGCTCAGCTGCTGTGGCGCTGAGTGTGGGCTGAAGATCGAAGATCGGCGACCATTGTCCGCCTTCGTAGCGTACGCCCACATCGCAGTCCATGTCAGCCGTGAACAGGAACTCCTGCCGTGCTATGGCATGCACGTCATAGTCGAGTTCAGCCTCCACCTTGAACAGGAGCTTGTTCAACAAGGGGAACGGGAAAGGCAGTCCCGGGATGGGGATGAGCGTAAGTACGTCCTTGTCGTAGCGGATCAGGGTTTTCGCGAGCTGGTCTTGCAAATGGGCCTGGGCGAGAAGCTCCAGCGTCGCATCCGCATGCAACGTAGTGCCCCGCGCGGAGCATTCAAATGTGGCCTGCCCATCGTGCGAGTCATAGCTCATTTGCAGAACGGGGTTGAACCCAAGGTTCGCACCGAGCAGTTTGATCGAGGCACCGTTCTGGGCGAAGAAGGTGTACGGCCCGAAGTGCTGCTCGAACCCCGGTCCATCCGGCGAGTGGGGCTCCGACGATGCTCCTTGGGCGAGCCCCGATGATCCGGTCTCCGAACTGTCGAACACCAGTTGCATGGCCGACAGGTCCATATCGACCATGAGGCAGCCCTCGTCGAAAACATCGCCCAACGCGGCGTGATCCGAAGTGATGTCCAGCTGGTCGCCCTGTATTTCCGCGCTGATCACCTTGCGCAGGTACCCGTTGCCCGTCGCGCTCACGATGATGTCATCCGGCAGCACATCCGGCACGCCTCCGGTGAAGGTGAAGTGGAACAAACCGCTGTCCGGCACTGAGGTGAGGCTGTTGAGCGTCCACGGCAGGGAGTCCACCACATGGACATGAGTGCGCAAGTGCAGCTCGTCCGGGAGAAAGTCGCGACGTACGTTATTCGGCGTTGTGCCGCCAACGGAGACCAGCAGCAGGTCCCGGTCGTTGCCGGAGCCGGTGTATTGCGACCGCCCGTTCATGTTCACGTCCGTCTGGTCATAGCCCAGGGCGATGTTGTTCGGCGTGGTGCTGCCGACTTCCAATAGGATGCGGTCGCGATCATTGCCGCTGCCCGTGTATTTCACCTCTCCATTGAAGGTCACATCACCGGACCACAGGAGCGCAACGTCGTTGACCATTCTTCGTGCAGTGTCACCACCGTAGGTCAACGTGGCTGGGTCGGTCAGGTCCGCTTGGAGCGTGCCCGGCGTAAAGCTGTAGCGCGTCATCACCCCCAGGTGGTTGCGATGACGTACCGCCACATGGAAAGGACCAGCAGGGGTACCGAAGTCCAGTTCGGACACACCGTCAGGCGCAACGACGTCCCCGTCGCGCTGCAATAGCGCGCATATGGTGTGCAGTCGGGTGCCGGGTGTCGTACCAGCCCTGAGTTCCACCATCACCCAGTCCACGATAGCATTGTTGCCGGTAACGGTCAGCACGGACGATGCAATGGTCTCTCCACCGCTGCCAACATGTTGGTAGCCCAGCGCGGTGTACGGCTCTTGCAGTGGGAATTGGCCGCTCGTGCGCAATGAATCGCGCATCAAACCCGTGGCCGGTTCGTAGGGACCCTGTAGGAAGGCACTGATCAGGCTGTGGCATTCATTACCGTCGGTACGCTCCAAGGTCACCTCGAAGTTGCCGAC
>JANMKC010000049.1:0-6726 GCA_031371785.1 Flavobacteriales bacterium
CAAGGGATACAGCAACACAGCCTATAGCAAAGGCGAGTTCTTTCTCGATCAGCTCGGCTATGTGATCGGCGACAGTGTATTGCACCATGGGCTGCTGCGCTACTATGACGCGTGCCGCTTCAAGCATCCGGAGCCCATCGACGTGCAGCGCGCCATGGAAAAACAGAGCGGCCTGCAACTCGATTGGTACTTCGATGAATGGATCAACAGCACGCGCAAGCTCGACTACGCTGTGAAAGCCGTTGTCGCGCGGAACGACAGCACGCTCGTCACACTGGAGCGCAAGGGCGAAATGATCATGCCCGTGGATGTGGCGATCACCAGCACGGACGGGAACAGCGTTGTGTACCACATCCCGCTATCCTTGATGCTCGGCCCTCGGGCCATGAGCGCGGACTATGATCAGCTCACGCTTCCGCCTTGGCAATGGACGGATCCGACCTACACCTTCGCGCTGCCCATGCGCATGGCGGCATTGCGTGCGATCACCATCGACCCGCTCTCGCGTATGGCGGATGGGGATCGAGGGAACGACCAACTATTGATCGGGAACGGCACCGAAGGCGAGATCCGGCGCTGATCACGCCGTGGCTTCGTCGTATACGATCTCCGGCAGCTTGCACACTTTGCACAGGTCGCACTTGGAATAGCTGATCCAGTGGTCGCGCTCATTGTAGGGGTAGCGGTTCACGTAAGGCTTCAACACGATCTTCTGCTTCAGGTGCAGCGCCGCGATGGTGGGGTTGGTGGCGAAGTATTTCGCGGCGCGCAACGGCTGTTTCAAAATATCCTCGCGCATGATCGGGTACCGGGTGATCAACCGAACGCACACGATGTCCAGGTTCTTCTCCAAGGCGTCCTCATCGAACATCTCCACGACCAGGCCATATCCTGCGGCCATGGCATCGCCGCCCCACACCCGGGCGAGCGCATGTTCGAGCATCAACGCTTTGGTGGTGATGATCACGCGCGTGTCCGGCGGAACGACATCGCATCGCGTCACTTGGAATTCCTGTTCCACGCGGCGCACATCCCACATGAAGCCCGGAGCATCCGTGAACTTCAGCGTGAAGTGCGCGTCGTTGAGCACCGCATCATCATAGAGTTTGGCATTGTGGTTGGCCCAGTATGCGGTATTGCTGCGCAGATCCTCGATGCGTTCGGGAGGGAAGGGGACGATGGTGTTCGCGGCAGTGATCTCTTCCGGAAGATCCCGCTCGATCAGGTGGAGCAGGCTACCGCCGTGCATTTCAGCATAGTAAGGTGAAGCAGCCACATGCGTCAGGCCTTCCATCCGATCGCCTGGCCAGAGGTTGATGAAGCGCGTTCCGTTCAATGGGCCGATGTGCTCACCGAGATAGCCTGCCAGCATCTCGCGATCGAATTTCACCTCGTTGATCCACCGGTTGTGATCCTCGAGCAACGCGAATCCCGGTGCGAAGGGCAGCACCAGCGTGGGAGCAAGGAACTGGACGTAGCGACAGAGGTTGTGCGCGAAGTACTGTTCGCGGATCCTGCCGACCTCGCGATCGTTCTTGCCGGGATAGCGCACCTGGTTCGGGAAATAGCCCGCACCGCTGAGCCCGCTGATCAGGATGTCGATGCGTGGGCAGCGCTTCTTCAGCACGCGCAGGAACATCATCACCACGTTCTCATGGTTGCTGTTCAGCGCGTCGTTGATGTTCACGATCACCAGGCCGCCTGTCTCGATGATCACGATGCTCTCCAGCGAATAGGCGAGGTAGGTGATGCGCGTGTCGGGACCCACGGAACAGGTCTTCATCGTCACCGCTTCGACCACTTCCGCGAAACCGATATGCTTCATGTAACCTTCGATCCCTTCGCGCCACTGATAAGGGAACCACACGGTCGCCTTCTTGTTCAACCGTTCCAACGAAGGCCGGTGCATGTGGTCCTCATGTCCGTGCGTGAGCAGGATGTGCTCCGCGTCGAGGATCTTTTCCACACCCACCGGCTTGGGGAACACATGCCATTGCCCCTTGAAGCAAGGACCATTGAACCAGGGATCGAACAACAGCCGCGTGTCCGCCGTGGAGATCAGTACGCACGAGTGGCAGATATACTCGATGGTCGGCATGTGCATGTAACTCCCAGGGGACCCGATCATTGTGACGGATGATGAACGGGAGGGTTCCGCAGTAACGCATCCGTATTGTTGCCTTCACGGATCGACGTGCAAAGCGGTACGGTCACCTCATGCTGGTGAGCGGGAACGAATCAGAGCAGTTCACCCAGGTAGCCTTTGATCGCTGCACCGGCGGAGCCCCAGTTCAATCGCTTGTCGTATTCCGCCCGGCTCCGCAAAGCGAGCTTTCGGTAGGACGACTTGTCCCCGAACCATTGAGCGATCTTCGCTACCCAATCGGAGGCCGGTGCTTCGTGGTCGAACAGTTGGCCGTTGATGCCGTTCTTCACCACTTCAGGGATACCGCCCACCTCGTTCGCCAAACAAGGGACACCGAACGCATTGGCTTCGCACAGCACGATACCCAAACACTCGGCGAGGGATGGCAGCAGCAGGAAATGCGCGTTGGACAGGAGTTCCGCCAGTCGCGCGCGTCCTTCTTCGGTGTCTTTCGAGATGAACCCATGCTGTACGACGTGGTCCGGAACGTTCCCATCCGGCGGTGCCGAGCCCACCAGGTGCAAGCGTGTGCGGATGCCTTGTTCGTTGAGCGAACGCGTGATCTCCATCACCTTGGGTCCGCCTTTGCGCTCCCATGCCACCCCGATGAACAACAGTTCGCAGGTGCCGCGATCGCGCGCTTCGATGTCAAGTGCCACCTGCGCCGCGTCCGGTACTTCGCGCATGTTGCTGCCGAAAGGCACAACACGTATGCGTGCCTCGTCCATCCCGTAGTAGTCCACCGCCGATCGCGCCGCCCATTGGCTGCTGTATATCGCGAGGTCGCTGTTGCGCAGGGCCTGCTCCTCCAGGAAATGGCCTTGGTCGATGTAGCGCTTCGGGTATTTGTTCCATTCGGGATACTGGCCCAGTATGCCCGCGAAGGTGGCGTCCGTGTAGAATACCTTCGGCCGTTTGGTCTTCAGCAATGCGAGGGGAATGCTGCCCGGTGAGAACACGATATCGCTGTGGCCCTTCATCAAATGGTCGCGGATCCGCTCGGCGAACAAAGTGGCCATCCGCGTGGTGCGTTCGGCGGGGAACATGTCGCCCAGTGCCGACATCTTGGTGATCTTGTTGATCGCCTTGTTCATGAACATCCGGTTCTTGGCTATCTCCCCCAGGTAGTCCACCTCGATCCCCGCACCTTCCAATGCTTTGGCGATGTGGAACACCGTGCCGCTCCATGCGTGCATATCGCTCGGGTCGAACGTGGTGGCATAGGTGAGCCTCAACTGTTGGGCGTTGGGGCTCGTGTTCATGGTTCTCCTTGTGGCATTGACGGGGCCAAAGATGGCGGTTGCGCGTAAGCCGTACATGATGTGATGGCGGATAGGGGATCCGGGCCGTCCACCGGTCGGGGTGGTGCTGTGGAATGCAGGGTGCTATCCTGAACGGTCCCGGATCCATTTCCCACCGCGATCGCTGGCGGGTGCTTTCGGGCCGGTTCCGACCAGCACGATTTTCCGATCATCCCGTCAACTGGTCCCTTCACGCATCCACTTCCGCTTCTTTGTGGCTGCTCACGAGCTTGTGTTGCAGTTCACTGCTCACCGGCTGGTATTGGTGGAATCTCTCCGAGTGGGTCCCGCGCCCTTGCGTAAGGCTGCGCAACGTTGTGCTGTAGCGATCCAGTTCAGCAAGCGGTGTGTGCGCCTTGATGATCTGGTAACGTCCCTGACTGTCCACGCCCATCACGATGGAGCGGCGGCCTTGCAGGTCGGTCATCACATCGCCCATCAGGTCGGAGGGTACGCGCACCTCGATCTCCTGCACCGGTTCCATCAACTGTGGATCGGCCTGGTTGAACGCGTCCTTGAAGGCCATCATGCCGGCGATCCGGAAACTGATGTCGTTGCTGTCCACCGGGTGCATCTTGCCGTCATGTACGAGCACACGTATGTCGCGCGCCGGTGATCCGGTGAGCGGTCCTTTTTCCATCTTCTCCATGATCCCTTTGAGGATGCTCGGCATGAACTTGTTGTCGATCACACCGCCTACGATGCAGTTGTAAAAAACCAGTTTGCCGCCCGTGACCAGCTCATGTTCCTCCTTGCCGCGCAGGCTGTGGCCCGAAGGTTCCGGCATGCCTTCATACCAGGGGTCGATCTTCATGTGTACCTCGCCGAACTGGCCGCTGCCACCGGTCTGCTTCTTGTGCCGGTACATCGCCTCGGCCGGCTTGCGGATCGTTTCGCGGTAGGGGATACGCGGAGCGCTGTAGTCCATCTCCACTTTGTAGTGGTGGGCCAGTTTCCACTTCAACAGGTTCAGGTGCAATTCGCCTTGCCCACCCACCACTTGCTGGCTCGTCTCGCGCATGTACTGCAAGGTGATCGTGGGGTCCTCCTTCTGGATCTCCAGGATCGCCGCGTGCAGCTTCTCTTCCATCTTCTGGTCCTTCGCCTTGATCACCTGCCGCAGGCGCGGTTCGGGGAAGGCGATAGGCTGCAGCTTGATCGACCTGCCCGGAATGTGCAACGTGTGCCCAGTGGCCGTCTCCTTCAGCTTGATGGTGCCACCGATGTCGCCGGCCATGAGTTTCTCCACGGGCTTGCGATCTTTCCCATCAAGAATGAAAAGCTGGTTGATGCGCTCGGTGCCGCCGGTGTTGTCGTTGGTGAGGTCCATTCCTTCGCGTACTTGTCCGCTCATCACCTTGAAAAGTGTGATATGCCCGCTCTTGGGCTCGATCATCGTTTTGAAGGTGAAGATCACGGCCGGGCCGCTCGCATCGCATTCCAGTACGCCACCGCCCACCAGTTCTTCGGCGGGCATCTCCACCGCGCACGGGGCCACGTTGTCGATGAAGCCCATCAAGCGCCCGCTGCCCATGTTGCGCAATGCGCTCAGGCAGAAGACGGGGAAGCAGGTGCGCTGCAACATGCCTTGCTTCAGGCCGAGCCGCATCTCGTCCTCATCGAGCTCGCCTTTCTCGAAGTAGTGCTCCATCAAGGTCTCGTCGTTCTCCGCGGCCTTCTCCACCAACTCCTTGTGCAAGGCTTCGGCGCGTTCCTTCTCGCTGTCGGGTATCGGTTGCTTCTCCGGCTTGCCGCCCGCATCTTTGAACACGTACATCGTCATCTTCAGCAGATCGATGATCCGGTGGAAGTCATCGCCCGCATCCACCGGATACTGCATCACGGTGACGGCGGTGCCGAAATGCTCCTTCGCTTGCGCGACCGTCGCATCGAAATCGGCATTGGGATGATCGAGCTGGTTCACCGCGATGATCACTGGACGATCATAGCGCTGCATGTGTTCCCATACCAGGTCGGTGCCGACTTCCACCCCGTGGTGCGCATTGAGCAGCAGCACGCACGTATCCGCAACGCGCAGCGCGGGCACGGTTTCGCCGATCAGGTCGTCCAGTCCCGGCGTGTCGATGATGTTGATCTTGTAGTTGCGCCATTCGGTGTGCAGCAGTGTGCTGTACACGCTGCTTCCGCGCTCATGTTCAAGATCGTGGAAGTCGCTCACAGTGTTCTGGTCCTCGACACGGCCGCGGCGGTTGATAAGACCCGCTTCGAAGAGCATGGTTTCGGCCAGCGTGGTCTTGCCGCATCCGTGGGAGCCCAGCAACACGACGTTCTTGATGTGCTTGTCATCGAACACTTTCATGGCAGGTAGGGTTTGGTTGGTTGAACGTTACCCCACCGTGGAGGTCCGCTTCATCCGGCCGCTTCTCCGCGAAGGGAAGGGGCGAGGCGAGTGGACACGCGGAGGATGGCTCTGAAATTAAACGTTCCACCGCAACCACCAAGCGCGCCGTCGATCTTTCCGAAAGAACGGGTCGGTCCACCAATGGAAAAGCCCCGACTTTCCGGGGCTTGCTCCGTTCCTTTTCGCGGAAGGGCAGGGGATGCGGTGCTCAGTTCAGCATCTCCAGCGCACGTTCACCTTGCAGCTTGCGGAAGCGGTCCAACACTTCATTGTAGCTCGCCGGCAGGTTCAGGTCTTTCAGCGGATCGAACTCCAAGGTGCCGCCGCTGTTGTAGGTGCTGTAGCAACGGATCGCGCCCTGCTCTTCGTTTTCGTCGTGGTTCGCGCTCATCGTGATCTATACCCCTTGTTCTTACGACGAAAGAGGCCGAAGCCTCTTTCGCCGCGCTAACTAAAACCCGTCGATCGCTGTTGTTCGCTGCCCGCTCCACAGTGCGGTTCCTGAGCACTTCCTTTCGGATGATGTGGTTTGGCTACGCTCCTTGCGGTTCGACGGGGCGAATATAGGTCGGTGAATGGCCGGGGAGCCAACCATCCGTCAAATTTCACACGGCCCGGCTTTCCACGGATCGGGTACGTGATGCCGCACCACATTCACTGGATCGCCACCTGAAGGTGCCGTGGGGATCGCGCGATATCTTGGCCGCATGATCACCAGACACAACGCGCGTTCGCTCATCGGAACGTGCTTCATCGCCCTCGCCAGCATAAGCACGGCCCAAGTGAATGCGCCTGGACGTTTCCAGGCCGGGATCGCTGCCAGCCTTGGCCTCCATGCCACGCACTTCGAATTCAGCTACTCGGTATTCGGCTTGAATGTCGGCGATAGCCATGACGATGGGGCGGCCACCGTCTCC
>JANMKC010000285.1:0-18571 GCA_031371785.1 Flavobacteriales bacterium
AGTTCCAATTCCCGGTGGAGTGGGGCGTTGATCTGCAAAGCGAGCATGAGCGCTTCCTCGTTGAGAAGCACTTCAAGAAGCCGGTGATCGTCACGGGTTATCCCGCAGCGATCAAGGCGTTCTACATGCGCATGAACTCACCGGGCGATTTCGGATACAGCGACAAAGGCCCGACGGTTGCGGCGATGGACGTGCTCTTCCCCGGCATCGGCGAGATCATCGGCGGAAGCCAGCGCGAGGAGCGGCTCGACGAACTGGTGAAGCGCATGGATGCGATGAATGTTCCGAAGGAGGAATTGTGGTGGTACTTGGATACGCGGAAGTACGGCACCGTGCCTCACGCGGGCTTCGGACTTGGACTGGAGCGCTTCGTACTGTTTGTTACCGGCATGGGGAACATCCGCGATGTGATCCCCTTTCCGCGGACGCCGAAGAGCGCGGAGTTCTGATCAGCCTTCGTTCTTCTTCTTGTGCGGCTCGAACCGCCAGGTGATGCGGCCGATCTCCAGTTCCTTGAAGAACTGCCGGATGGAAACCTCACATGCTTTTTTCACACCGCCTTCGGGTTGATGGACCACCAGATCACATTCGGCTTTCAAATGCTTAGGCAACAGTGTTTCTCCGAGGATGTGCCTGCCGTGCGCATTGATCGGGATGAGCAACCGCCCTTCAACCGTGTCCTTCTTGACGCCGTGGCGGGATAGGTTGAAAAGATCGGCGGCCGGTTCCGGGATGGACAGATGAGCCGTTGCGCCCTTGGGCAATTGCGAAACGAGCTCGACCCTCATCGTGTGCGGTTTGTCGTGCGGGCCGGTGAGCCAGAAGGGCATGCGCATCGGGGACATCATCGGAGCGGGCGGCGGCAAGGGCACCACATTGAAATTCTTCCATGTGACATTGTTGTTCCGCGAGATGAACAACGCGAATTGGTCCATGTCTTTGAAGTCGGCGGGCAAGGGTGCCGGGTCCAGCGCATTGCCGATGATCGCCACGAAGCACGCGTGACCCGATGCGGGCACATCGGCCGCCGGCCATGGGATGGCATTGGAAACTGTAAGGATATTCCCCATCGGCACCAATGGGAGCGTGGTCTTCCCGATACGGTTCCACAGATCCGGCGTCACCAAGGTGGCCGGTGGCGACCAGTACACGATGGCGTCCACGTTGGTGGCATCAGCGCCGCCGCGATCGCGCATGCGCACAAAGACGTTGTTGGGAACGCCCGGCGTCACCACATCACCGAGCGAGAAATCGTTCTCCGTTCCGCTGCCTTCCCCATAAGCGGCCTGCGGATCGGCAACCGCCGCAGTGGTCACGATCACGTCCGGGCTGATGGAAACCGGACCACGGTGAGGATCGCCATCATCGCCCACATGATCGCGCATGTACACATCGGGCAGCAAGCTCAACACATCGGTAGCGATCCTTTCCAGGTCCGGCATCACACCGATCTTGTCCGTCGCGGGATCCACGCTGGTCGTACCGGTGACAGGGTCGCTCAATACGGCTCTTAGTTGCAATGGACCCAACAAGTTGCCGATCGCCGAAGCCTTTGCCATTCCCTGCACGCTCAATGCGGCCCCGGCGATAATGGCCGAAGCGGAGGAGGTACTATTGAATTCCGAAGTGTAGTCAACATATCCAGGGGCGGTCGTGGTCCGGTCGGTGGAAGTTGTCATGACCAGTTCGCCCCATGCGAAGCAATCGATCCGGTTGCCTTGGTTCCCGCCCGTGTACCAAGTGAAAGGTGTGCTGACGGAACTGCCAGGTGCGAAACATGCGGCCACCATGATGGCACCTGAATCGCGGAAGTCGGCACTGGAGCGATCGAGGATCCGTTTGCCGGAGTCCAGATAATTGTCCAAGTCCTGACCACCGTCCGCAGCGGCTTCCACGACAACGATACCCAAAGCGGTGGCCAGGCGGACCGCATCGAAGAGGGCGAGCTCGCATTCGACCGGAACGTATGCGGAACCAGCGCCCGGAAAGGGTTTGTACACTTGGGATTCCAGCAAAAGCACATCACCGAAGCCCATGGAGTCGATCGCTTTGATGATCGCTCCATGCGTGTCCAGGGCACCGCCGGTATCCCACTCGCATGATACGGATGCGGTTGTTCGTGGGGCGATCCCCACCACGCCAAGATCGTTGTCCACTGCGGCCACCACACCGAGAACACAGGTTCCGTGCTCAACAAACCCATGACTGGCTCCATACAGTACGGTTACCGGCGGCAGGTCCTCGTGCGTCAGATCCCATCCTTGTTCCACATCCACGAAATTGGTTCCTGCGCCATCACTCCCCGGCACGTTGGCGTCCCATACCCGCTTCGCACCAATGCCGTTCGGTGCCGCGTCCAGGTAGCCTTGCTTGTCGTACAGGTCGTTGAGCGAATTGTTTACCAGGCCTGGTGGCGGTACGGGCGGGCTTTCCACATAAGCCGTTTCCACAATGCTCAGCCCTTGCAGGAACTTCACCACCTTCTCCGGGTCCGCGCCTTTGGGCAGGGTGATGGTGAACCAGGTGTTCAGGTCCACGGGGGTGTAGCTCGGATCGAGTTCCACCGCTTTGCTTGTGAGCTCCTTGATGCGCTGCGGTGATACACTGTTGAACGTGCGATCCAGTTCCAGGCCGGGAATGATCCCGGTCAGTTCCTTCCATGGGAGCGGGCTATCAGCTTTCACGTACGCGACGGCGTTCTCCGTCAACGGTATCGAAAGCTGTTCGCTGAGCTTCACTGCCACGCGGGGGCGATGGTCCTTGTTATCGGGATCGAGCTGTGGGGGATGTTTTTTCGTGTTCGTCGGCATGGGGTGGAGGATTGGTCCGATCCGGCAGTGCGCAGGAAGCAGGAATGAAAAATACCGCAAATCGCAGCGCGAATTGCGGTTCGGAGCCAACCGCGCGCTCCGAGCGCCAGCTCGATAACTTCGCCCCGCACACCGATATCGCGCGGCCCGATCACCATGCTCAGACAGAACCTGTCCTTCAAGCTTCAGCAGAAGCTCAGTCCCCAGCAGATCCAGCTGATGAAGATGCTGCAATTGCCCACCATCGAAATGGAGCAGCGCATCAAGCAGGAGATGGAGGAGAACCCCGCTTTGGAAGAAGGGGAGGACACCAGCGAGGAGGAGAGCATGGAGAGTGTGGAAAGTGAAAGTGAAGAGCCGGAGAAGAACGAGAACGACGACATCGATCTGAGCGATTACTTCCAGGATGACGACGGCGTGCCGGAGTACAAGACGCAGATCAGCAACAAAAGCCGCGACGATGAGGATCGCGACATGCCGTTGGCCGGCGGCAACACGTTCCAGGACAACCTGCGCTCACAGCTCGCCCTGCGCAACATCGATGAGCGTGCCGAGCTGCTGGGCGAGCACCTGATCGGCAACCTCGATGAGGACGGTTATCTGCGTCGTGACCTGGACAGCATCGTGAACGATCTGGCCTTCACCGCGAACATCGCGACCACGAAAGAGGAACTCGCGCAAGTGCTGAACGAAGTGCAGGGCCTGGATCCTGCAGGCATCGGCGCACGCGACCTGCGCGAATGCCTGCTGTTGCAACTGGACCGCATGCCGCACGCAGTGGACACGCTCACCGCAAGGGCCATTGTGGACAAGCATTTCGACGCCTTCACCAAGAAGCACTACGACAGGATCCTCGAACGATTGGAGATCGACGAGGACGCGCTGAAAGCCGCGATGGAGGAGATCATGCGGCTGAACCCCAAACCGGGGAACACCAGCCGCGACACCGACAAGCCGATACAGGAGATCATCCCGGACTTCATCATCAACACCATCGACGGGCAGCTCGAACTGCTGCTCAACAGCCGCAACGCGCCGGAGCTCCGCGTAAGCAAGCAGTACCGCGAAATGATCGGTGAGTACCAGCGCAACAAGAAGGACAAGGAGGCGAAGGAAGCATTGATGTTCATCAAGCAGAAGCTCGACAGCGCGAAGTGGTTCATCGACGCGATCAAGCAACGGCAACACACATTGCTCGTGACGATGGAGGCGATCATGGAACACCAGCGCGAGTTCTTCCTCACCGGTGACGAGACGAAATTGAAGCCGATGATCCTGAAGGACATCGCTGAGAAAGTACACATGGACATCAGCACTATCAGCCGCGTGGCCAACAGCAAATACGTGCAAACGAACTACGGCACCATCCTGCTCAAATTCTTCTTCAGTGAAAGCCTGACCAACGATGCGGGCGAAGAGGTGAGCACGCGCGAGGTGAAGAAGATCCTGAAGGACGCCATCGAAGCGGAGGTGAAACGCAACCCGCTGACGGACGATGAGCTCACATCCCTCCTGAAGAGCAAGGGCTACAACATCGCGCGGCGTACAGTGGCCAAGTATCGCGAGCAGTTGCACATTTCCGTAGCGCGGTTGCGCAAGGAGATGTGATGATGTCGCGAGTGGTGAGTGGCGAGTGGCGAGTGCTGCTTGTCGTAGGCAGCATTCGCCACTCGCCACACACCACTCATCACTCAAGGGCATAATGAGAGCCATCGCCAGGATCCTCTCCATTCTGCTGCATCCTCTGTGGATGCCAACGCTCACGATCATTCTCTGTTTCAGCATCGACCCACGTCTGTACTTCGCCTTCACGAAGGATGGCCTGTTGTTCGTTTACGGGATGGTCTTCGTGATGACGGCGCTGTTCCCGCTCACCAGTGCGGTGATGATGCGACGCAACGGACTGATCAGCGATCTCACCATGCCGCTGCGCAACGAACGCATACCTGCTTACCTCATCAGTCTCCTCTACTACGGCATGTGCTATTACCTGCTGCGTCGCACGTCGAACGATCCGGTGACCTTGGGCATTTTCACGGGGGCGGTGCTCTCCTTGCTGCTCACGATGCTCATCACGCTGCGGTGGAAGATCAGCGCGCACATGGTCGGTATCGGTGGGTTGATCGGTGCGTTGCTCGCCGTGATGATCGTTCACGGGGCGGTTCCACCATGGGTGACGTGCGCCGTGATCGTCCTCGCGGGTGCGCTGGGAACAGCCCGTCTGCTGGCGAGCGATCACACACCTGCGCAGGTATACGCTGGAGCGGTGCTTGGCTGCACTTGCGTGTTCGCTTGCGCAACGCTCGGCATGTTCGTATGACGTGCCGCATGTAGCTTGGTGCCGATGCGTACGGTGAAGCGTTCCCTTCTTTTTCCGCTGATGCTGTTCGCTCTTTCCGCGATCGCGCAATCACCTTATGTGCCACCAACCGACACGACGGTCGCGCGCAAGCTCGCGCAATGGCAGGATCTCAAGTTCGGTCTGCTGATGCACTGGGGCACATACAGCCAATGGGGTGTGGTGGAAAGCTGGAGCATCTGCCCGGAGGATGAAGGATGGTGCCGCCGTGACACTTCGCATGGCGCGACCTACACCGACTATGTGCGCAACTACGAGAACCTCCAGCACACGTTCGATCCGCAAAAATTCGATCCCGCGAAGTGGGCGAAGGCCGCGAAGGATGCGGGCATGAAGTACATGGTCTTCACCACCAAGCACCACGACGGCTTCTGCATGTTCGACACGAAGACCACGGACTACCGGATCACTTCGCCGAACTGCCCGTTCCATGATGATCCGCGTGCGAACGTGACGAAGGAGATCTTCAACGCGTTCCGCAAAGAAGGCTTGTGGACGGGCGCCTACTTCAGCAAACCCGATTGGCACAGCGACGACTACTGGTGGCGCAACTTCCCGCCGAAGGACCGCAGCGTGAACTACCTGCCTGTGAAATATCCGGAGCGATGGCAAGCGTTCAAGGACTACACGTACGCGCAGATCGAGGAACTGATGACGGGCTATGGGTCAGTGGACATCCTCTGGCTCGACGGTGGCTGGGTGCGGCCCTTTTCCAGCATCGACACAAGCGTAAGCTGGCAGAAGGCGATCACCATCGAACAGGACATCGACATGAAGCGCATCGCCGCGATGGCTCGCAAACACCAACCCGGCTTGCTCGTCGTGGATCGCACGGTGGGTGGCGAGTACGAGAACTATATCACACCGGAAGGACAAGTGCCTGATAAAGATCCCGGCGTTCCGTGGGAGACCTGCATGCCGATGGGCACGAGCTGGAGCTGGGTGCCGAACAAGAAGTACAAGTCAGCAGATGAGATCATCCGCACGCTGGTGAAAGTGGTCTCGCGCGGTGGAAGTCTCCTGCTGAATGTTGCTCCAGGACCGGATGGGCAATTGGACTCCGGAGCCTACGTGCGCTTGAAGGAAGTGGGAGAGTGGTTGAAGGTGAACGGGGAGGCGATCTACGATGAGCATATCGGCGATTGGTCGAAGACGGATCGCGAGAGCGAGTTTGCCGAAGGCGGGAAGTTCATCGCGCAGTCGCAGGTTGAAGCTACCGATACACATCGGCGCGACGACCAGTACAATTACATATTCGTGGATAGCACGAGCGTTGGCGAAATAGACCTGGGTTGCAGAGCTGACAAGCTTATTGGTCGTCCTATCATTCTGGGCAATCTGAAGAAGCCCAAGACCAGCATACGGAAATGCCGTGTGACCATCTATTTGACCAAGGAGGATCTGCCGAAGGGTGGAGGTATCAAGATCATCCGCATTCGCCGTCACTACGACAAGATAGTTTGACCACTAATTCACCCTCAGGCTCTCCATATCGTGACCCTGAGACTTGGTAGCTTCGTTGCATCATAGAAGACTTGTCACTACGCATCACGCTCGACCCGAACGTGCCCAATGCTCAACCAACGATCCGGAAGACCGGGATCTTGGTGAACGACGTACTTGACATGTTCAAGTCCGGCCTGAAGCGCAAGGACGTATTGGCTCGATGGCCTTCGTTGGACCTTGACGATATCGAAGCTGCCATTCAATACGAGGAGGACCAAGAGGACATCCAGTTCATCAACACGCCCAAGGTCGATGTGCCAAGTATTCCCTGGGAAGTGGTCAAGGCTGAATTGAAACGCGAAGGCCGTCTCTGACGAAGTCTCTTGCTCTGCGCCCCCCGCTTCCTCCGCGCCTCTGCGTTCTTCTTCCTCAGAATCCGCCCTGCCCGCGATACAATTTCACCTACCCGTCCAATTGCGCGCGCAGCACGTCATCATGATTTTCGCTTAGGGTCACCGCTGCGGGACCTGAGGTCTGATTGTCACGAGCGCCCGGTGAACCCCTTACTTTTGATCAACACAAGCCGTAGCCATGACCTACCTGATGGACCGCATCACCGTTGATCCGCGCATGTGCGGTGGGCGACCTTGTATCCGCGGCATGCGGATCCGTGTCATTGATGTGCTTGACATGCTGGCATCTGGCCTGAGCCGCGTGGAGTTGTTGGATGAGATGCCGGATCTGGAAGATGCCGACATCGATGCGGCGCTCAGGTTCGCCAGCTCGCGTCTGGACTATCCTATTCTGGCCGCGTGAAGATCTGGCTGGACGCCCAGCTTTCCCCGAAACTCGCGAATTGGATGCGGGCAACCTTCGATGTGCATGTGCTGCCGATGAGGGATCTCGGCCTGCTCGTTGCTTGGGATGAGACCATTTTCATGAAAGCGAAGAAGGAGGTGGATGCGGTGATCACCAAGGACAAGGACTTTCTCGCACTGCTCGCGCAATTCGGCCCGCCGCCCAAGGTTCTCTGGGTGACCGTGGGCAATGTGAACAATAGACGCATGAAGGAAGTGTTCACCGCCCAGTTGCCTGATGCACTGCGAATGTTGAGCGAGGGTGAAGCGTTGGTGGAGATCACGGGTTGAGCGCGGCGGGGTTCAGAACCCTCCCTGCCCGCGATACAACTTCACCTTCCCGTCAAGTTGCACGCGCAGCACGGTCATCATCGGATCGCACGCATCAGCAGGCACATCGATGAAGACCAATCCCGGCACTTTGCTCCAACTGATCTTGCCCACGACGCGGCGCTTCAGTTCAGTGTTGGCTCCCAGAACTTTCACCGAGGTGATCTTGTTGTCGAGTCCTTTGATCTCCACGCTTCCATCCACGCGGTTCGGCACGTAGAGATAGAGCACGGTGCTGTCCTTGCTCAAGGTGCTCGGCCCGAAGTAGTGGCCGTTGGGTAGGCCTGCGATGGTGCCGTAGATCCCTTCCGCGTTCTTCTTCGTCCACGCGCCGATCTCTTCCAGGATCTTCACTTGTCCCGGCGGAATGGTGCCATCCTCATTAGGTCCGATATCGAGCAAGAGGTTGCCGCCATGGCCGATCACATCGCTGAAGATCGTGATCAGATCGCGCGTGCTCTTGTAGTTGGTGTCCTGCGGTTGCCAACCCCATTGATCGCCGATGGTCATGCACAATTCCCACGCTGGTGCGGTCGGTGTTTCGATCGGGATGTTCTGCTCCGGCGTGGCGTAATCTCCGAAGCCCGCGAGCCTGCCGTTGATGATCGCTTGTGGCGTCAGCCTCATGATCATGCCGCGCATCTTCAACGCTTCCCATTCCTCGGCGCTGTGTTCCCAATCACCGTCGAACCACCAGATGTCGGGCTTCAGTTGCGTGGCGATCTCGTTGATCTGCCCTTGGTAGAATTCACGGAAGCGTTGCCATCGTGCTGGATCATCCTTGATGGCATAGCGCGAGCTGTCCTTTGTAAAAGCCGGGTAGTTGTATTCGCTCCAATCAATGAGCGAGTAGTACGCGCCGCACTTCAGCTTGCGTTCACGCAGTGCGGCAAACAGCGGGGCGATCACATCCTTTTGGGCCGGAGACGAAAGGACGCAGGAGAGCGATGTAGGTCTTCCGCGCGAAGCATGGGCCACGTTCGCGCCAAAGCTCAGTGGAGTGGTGAGGACCTGCGTGTCATACATCGCCACCCCATCGTGGTGCTTGGTGGTGATCACCGCGTACTTGGCTCCGCTTCTGGCGATCAGTTCCGCCCATGCGGCCGGGTCATAGTTCTTGGCTGTGAAACCGCCAAGCTGCTTCATATAATCCGCATAGCTGATCTTCTTGTTGTAGAACGACCAACTCTCATCAACGCCATTGACGCTGTAGATCCCCCAATGGATGAAGATGCCCAGCTTGGCGTCAGGGAACCATTTAAGTTCGAAGCGCATAGCTTCTGGCGATGATCCATCCTGCGTCAAGACGTTCACGGCGATGGACATCAACGCTATGCAGCACGCGGTTCTCACTGCTCCACGGCTGAGCTGTTTCACTGGTCCACTGCCAATGCTTGCTGCCACTTCCACGCATCGCGCAGCGCATCGTGCAAGGACGATCGCGCGCTCCATCCGAGCACATCGCGGCTCTTGTTGGTTCCGGCGTACACACTGGTCACATCGCCCGCGCGACGCGGGCCAACGACGTACGGCACTTTCACGCCGGTCGCTTCCATGAACGCGTTCAGTACTTCCAGCACGCTGTTGCCTTTGCCCGTTCCAAGGTTGAAGACCTCGCACGTGGATCCATCGCGCTTCTCCAACCAATCCAGCGCGACCACATGTGCGCGCGCAAGGTCCACGACATGAATGTAGTCGCGTATGCAGGAGCCATCTGGCGTTGGGTAGTCGGTGCCGAACACGGTGAGCTGTTTGCGCAGGCCTGCGGCCGTCTGTGTCACAAAGGGAACAAGGTTGTTCGGCACGCCGAGCGGCAGTTCGCCGATGAGCGCCGATGGATGCGCACCGATGGGATTGAAATAGCGCAGCAGCACAGCTTGCAAGGTGGGGTCGCTAACACAAGCGTCGCGCAGCAATTGCTCGCAGGCCACTTTCGTGAAACCATAAGGCGAGTTCGCATTGCGGTCCGGCGAGGATTCGGTGACGGGCAATTCTTCCGGCTGGCCGTACACTGTGCAGCTCGAAGAGAAGACGATGCGCTTCACGTTGTGCTTCGCCATCAACTTCAAAATGACCAGTAGCGAACCGATGTTGTTGTCGTAGTACTTCAGCGGCTCGGCCACGCTTTCGCCCACGGCCTTGTATGCGGCGAAGTGGATGATGCCATGAACACCGCCGCCCGCGAACACGCGGTCCATCGCGAGATCATCACAGCAATCGATGCGATGTACCACCGGCGTTTTGCCAGTGATCTTCGCGATGCCAGCAAGCGAACGCTCCTCGCTGTTGCGCAGATCATCAACGATGATGGGCTCGTAGCCTGCGCTGACGAGTTCAACGCAGGTGTGGCTACCGATGAACCCGGCGCCGCCGGTAACGATCACTTTTTTCATCGCGGTGAAGATGGTGAAAGAGCGAGAGAGTGAAAGAGTGAGAGGGCCGACCCTTTCGCCCTCGCTCTTTCACAACGCCCCCGCCTTGATCTCCTCCACCACGCCGGGATCCAGCAATGTGCTCGTATCGCCCAAGTTGCTCATCTCGCCTTCCGCGACTTTCCGCAGGATGCGCCGCATGATCTTGCCGCTGCGCGTTTTGGGCAGGCCGCTCACGAACTGGATCTTGTCCGGTCGTGCGATCTTTCCGATGATGCGTTCCACCGTGGCGATGATCGAGGCGCGCGCGGTGTTCTCGTCATCGCTCTTGTTCTCGCGGATCACGAACGCATAGATGCCCTGGCCCTTGATATCGTGTGGATAACCAACCACGGCGCTTTCTATCGCATGCATGTCCTCATTGATCGCGTTCTCCACTTCGGCGGTACCGATGCGGTGGCCGCTCACGTTCATCACATCGTCCACGCGCCCGATGATCCGGTAGAAGCCATCGGCATCGCGCTTCGCACCATCACCGGTGAAATAGCGACCGGGGTATTGCGCGAAGTAGTTTAGGCGGCAACGCTCGTGATCCCCGTATGTCGTGCGGATGATCGCAGGCCACGGGAACTTCAGGCACAGGTATCCTTCGGCTTCCTGCTCCATGATCTCGTTGCCCTGCTGATCGACAAGGATCGGTTGAATGCCCGGTAATGGAAGTCCGGCGTGCGCGGGCTTCATCGGTGTGAGGGCACCGAGCCCGCTCAGCAATATGCCGCCGGTTTCCGTCTGCCACCAAGTGTCCACGATCGCGCAACGCTTCTTGCCTACTAGCTCGTGGTACCAGTGCCATGCTTCCTCATTGATGGGCTCACCCACGCTTCCGAGCAATTTCAACGAAGGCATCGCGAAGGCTGAAGGCAGATCCTGGCCGCAGGCCATCAGCGAGCGGATCGCGGTGGGCGCGGTGTAGAACTGGTTCACCTGGTGCTTCTCGATCACTTGCCAGAAGCGCGTGGCATCCGGCCATTGCGGCACGCCTTCGAACATCAGGGTCGTCGTGCCGTTCAGCAGCGGGCCATAGACGATATAGCTATGGCCGGTGATCCAGCCGATGTCGGCGGTACACCAGAACACGTCGCTCTCGTCGCATTGGAACACGTTGGCGAACGAGTAGCCCGCGTACACCATGTATCCGCCGCAGGTATGCACCACGCCTTTCGGTTTGCCCGTGCTACCGCTGGTATACAGGATGAAGAGCGGATCCTCGCTGTCCATCGGTTCGGCTTCGCACGCGTCGCTCACAAGAGCAAGCTCATCGTTCAGCCACCTGTCGCGCGCGGGATCCATCGGGGCATCACCAGCGCCGCATCGTGCGATGATTACGCACGTCACTTCCGGGCATTCGCGCAAGGCTTCGTCCACGATCGGCTTCGCCGGAATATGCTTCGCGCCGCGCCGGATCACATCGCTGGTGATCACCGTGGTGCATTGCGCATCATGTATCCGATCAACGAGCGATCGCGCGCTGAAGCCGCCGAAGACAACGGAGTGGATCGCGCCGATGCGCGCGCAAGCCAGCACGCTGATGGCGAGTTCGGGGATCATCGGCATGTAGAGGCACACGCGATCGCCCTTGCCCACGCCGTTCTTCTTCAACACGTTCGCCATGCGGCAAACGCGTGCGTGCAGTTCGCGATAGCTGATGTGCTGTGCTGCTTCGTTCGGATCGTTCGGCTCCCAGATCAGCGCCGTCTTATCACCGCGCGTGGCGAGATGCCGATCGAGGCAGTTCTCGGTGATGTTGAGACTTCCGCCGATGAACCACTTCACGCTGGGGGTGGTGAATTCCCATTCGAGCACGCGATCCCACTTGCTCCGCCATAAGAAGGCTGAAGCGACATCGCTCCAGAAGTTCTCCGGGTCGTTCACGCTGCGGGCGTAGGCCGCGCGGTAGTCATCGAAGGTGCGGATGCGGTACATGGTCGGATGGATGAGGTAAATGTGCGGAATGTGTTCAATGGATACAACGCGGGGTTGCGCACATTCGCGGACGCATGTCCCGCTCGCGCCCATCTCCGTCCATGTCCGCCATTGTCGCGGTGATGATCTTCTTCCTGGTCATCGCGGTGCGCTGGAGCTGGAGCGGTGGGCCGAAGATCATCCGTAGTGATGCGGCGGGCTACTATGGCTACCTGCATGCGATCTTCATCACGCGGGATCTCGGGCACGAGAAGTTCGATGTGCAGTATGTGAACCGCACGCCGGAGGGAACCCTCAACAAGTATTTCGCGGGCGAGGCGCTGATGGTATTGCCGTTCTTCCTGTGCGGCCATGCGGTCGCGCATATCTCACATGCGCCGTTGGACGGGTATTCGCTGCCTTACCAGCGGGCCATCAGCATCGCGGCCTTGGTGTATGCACTGCTTGGGCTGTTGGCGTTGCGCGCGATGTTGCGTCGGCTCGACGTGGGCGAAGGGCCGATCACCACGGTGGTGCTGGTACTCGGTTTCGGAACACAGTTCGTGCAATACGTCGCGATGCAACCGGGCTGGTCGCATGCGTATTCCTTCTGCGCTGTGTCGGTGTTCCTGTGGCTCACGTTGCGGATCGCATCGCGTGCATCCACTCGTTCGGTGATCGCTTGGGGCGCGCTGTTCGGGCTGATCATCCTCATCCGCCCGGTGAACGCGTTGGTCGTTCTTGCCGTGCCCTTGCTCTTGGGAAATGGAACGATGGCCTTCATCCGCTCGCTCATGGCACGGCCGATGGCGTTGTTCGCAGCACTGGTGAACTGCACTGCGGTGGTCGCCGTGCAATGCGCGTTGTGGAACGCGCAGACTGGGCACGTCTTCGCTCGGGGCTACGCCGGGGAAGGTTTTTATTGGTCGCGACCGGAGATCTTCCAGGTGCTCCTCGGCGTGCGGCGCGGGTTGTTCGTATGGACACCTGTGCTCGTGCTCGCGGCCATCGCGGCGGTGCTGCTCATCATGCGGGACCGTGTGCGTGGTATCGCTGCTGTTGTCTACTGGGGCGCGAACACCTATGTCATCAGCGCGTGGTGGATCTGGTACTATGGCAGCGGCTGGGGCCAGCGCGTGTTCATCGATCACTATCCGGCGTTGATCGTACCGCTGGCCCTCGCGCTCCATCAGTGGCGGGGATGGCGTCTTCGCACCGCACAAGTGTTCCTTGGAACGGCATCGCTGTTCACGATGGGCCAGTTCTACCAATACAACCACCGCCTACTGCACATCGCATGCATGGACAAGGCCAAGTACGCTTATTCGTTCATGCGTTTCGATGATGCGCACCGGGATCGCCTTGGCGGCTTGTACGAGGTTCCACCCTATTGCCCGAACGGCATGGACACCCTGCTTCACGAACGATGGGATGCTGAACGCGGATCCGTTCATTGGCACGGACAGACCATGGCGGAGCAAGGATCGCCCAGTGGGCAGCACGCGGTGGTGAGCAGCGTGACGGACGAGTTCGGGCCGGAGTTCAGCATCGGTGCCAATGAACTCGTGACGGGTCGATGGCTCTACTTGGCGATCGGTTTCGAGCGGCACGTTGCCCGGAAAGACGACACGCGGCACCTGCTTGCTGTCGCCACGGTGGAAGAGGCGCAGGGGCGATCATCGTTCTACCGACCCTTCGAGGCCGAACCGCTGCCGCCCAAGCATGATGACATCTGGGAGCACATCGAGTACAGGATCCCTGTTCCGCCGATGAGCGGCGGCGAACGCCTCAAGTTCTATTTCTGGGACCAGCACCTCGATTCACGTTTTGAGATGGACGACCTCGACATCACGATATACGCGGTGCGGCCGTTCTGAGCCAGTGGCAGGTGCAAGGGCAGGAGCAGGGGCAACTCGTCGCCTGTTCCTGCCATTGCTCCTGAACAAGGTGGGCCCAGCAGGATTTGAACCTGCGACCAACGGATTATGAGTCCGCTGCTCTGACCGCTGAGCTATGGGCCCGATGAGGAGGCGCGAAAGTATGCCGGTGCGCAACCCGGATAGCTTCGCCGCCCGATGATCGATGCTATCCTTCTCGACCTCGGTGGCGTGCTCATCGACGTGGACTATCACCGGACCGCGACCGCCTTCAAGGCGCTGGGCTTCGAGCGCTTCGAGGAATTGTACAGCAAGGCCCAGCAGGACCATCTCTTCGATGGTTTCGAGATCGGCGCACTGTCACCGGCGGAGTTCCGGGCGCGGATCCGCTCGCTGCATGGCAAGGGCATCACCGATGAGCAGGTGGACCATTGCTGGAACGCGATGCTCGGGCGCATTCCACAGGAACGCATCGACCTTGTGCATCGATTGAAAGAGCGCTACCGTGTATTGTTGCTGAGCAATACGAACGCGATCCATGTGCCCGCGTTCTGTGGGATCATCGGTAAAGAGAACGGCCTAGCGGATTTCAAATCGCTGTTCGACGGGGCTTACTATTCATGCGAGATCGGCTTGCGCAAACCGGACGCGGACGCGTTCCACTTCGTACTCGCGGAACATGATGCGGACCCCAACCGCACGCTCTTCATCGACGACAGCCTACAGCATGTGATCGGTGGTCGTGAGGCCGGCCTCCATTCGGAACACCTGGAACTGGAACGTGAGGACTTCGTGGGGATCGTGGATCGGCTCGAACTGCTGACGTGATCGCGTTCGGACCTCCTTCTGGGCGACTTGAACATCGCCCCTACGGGATCTCCTGCGTCAATTCCACCAGGACGCCGTTTGTGGTCCTTGGATGGACGAAGCACACCAGCTTATTGTCCGCACCACGCTTTGGCTTTTCGCTCAGCAACTGGAAGCCCTCGGCTTTCAAGCGCGCCATTTCCGCACGGATATCCTCCACTTCGAATGCCACATGATGGATCCCTTCGCCGCGTTTCGCGATCGCCTTCGCGATGGGACCATCAGGTCCAGTGCTTTCCAACAGTTCGATCTTGCTCGGCCCGACCTGGAAGAACGAGGTGATCACGCCTTCGCTTTCCACCGCTTCGCGCTTGTACGAAGGAGAGCCGAGCAACTTCGCGTAGATCTCTTCGGCTTCCGCCAGATCGTTCACCGCGATCCCGATGTGTTCAACGCCCTTCACCATGCTGCGAAAAAAGAAAGCCTCGGAGAACTCGAGGCTTCAGGTCCAGGAAATGACGACGTTCAACGTTTGATGAACGTTTCGCCCATCTTGTTGTCGTAGTTCAGGTAGTACATGTCCTTCTTCAGGGTGGT
Source organism: Flavobacteriales bacterium (assembly GCA_031371785.1). Taxonomy (GTDB): domain Bacteria; phylum Bacteroidota; class Bacteroidia; order Flavobacteriales_F; family PHOS-HE28; genus PHOS-HE28. Next base: position 15,418 of record JANMKC010000285.1, read on the forward strand.
CACATCGAGTGAATTGGCATAGCCGCGCTTCACGATGTTGCCCCATTGGTCGTAAACCTCGTAAAGCGTATTGCCACTGAAGGTGATCACATCCTTCACCTTGGTGGGACCCCATGTGATTAGCGGCACCAGCGGATCGGTGTAGTTCACGTTCTGGCTGAAGCGTGCCTTCTTGGTGAGGTCCACCTGTTTCACGCGGAAGGTGTTCTCGCCGCTATGCGGGGTGATCTTGAATTCGTAGGAATGCTCGCCCGCAGTGCCCATGCCGGGAACCTCCCCCACCCGCACCCACTTGTTCCATCGTTTCTGTTCCACGATGAAAGGGAGTTCGCCGGTCTCGTTGCTCGTGGTCCATTTGAACACGCCGCCCGTGGTCACCTCCTGCTTCACGATATCGAATGTGCTCTTCGGGCGCAGCACTTCGGGGTTGAGGACGAGCGGCGTACACCCATCCTTGTGCTTGATCTTCACGGTCACCTTGTCGCCGATCTTCAGGCCGAAATTGGCCATGTCCACTTCAAACGCGCTGGAATTGATCTCGTCCGTCGCGATCTGGTCGTTCACTGTCACTTCGTAAACGCAGAACCCCACACCCGCTTCGGAGAAGGGGTTCTGGATGAACAGGTTCTTGCCCTGGTAGTTACCCTCCAACACCAGCGTACCGGCCCATAAGGGCAGGCTCACGAGCAGGGCCGCGAGGGTGAGCAACGGAGCGCGCATCACAGGTTTCGATTTTCCGGGTCGCAATGTTAGTGATTCGGGTTTGCTTGGCCTAACCGCATCGACAAGGGGGACATTTGCCGCCACCGCAGGGACTTCCCGGAGCAGCCCAAGGAACTCAGGCCGGTTGCTTGGGGTTGATGCTGGCCACCATCCGGTCCACATCCTGCTGGGTGAACCGCACGCCATCGATGTCCTGCACGGCGAACACGCGGCCTGCGGCCTTCACCACTTGATAGTAATGGATGAAGACCAGAGTGGGGTCGTCCGGGAATTCGCTGCGGAATAGCAGCAGGTCGGGCGTTTCCTTCAGGACCGTGTTCTTCTTCAGCAGGTCGCGATCCAGGTCAGCCTTCAGGCGCGGGATGTCGCCCGGTTCTTCCATGATGGTCAGCCCGAAATGATCACCCGCCCTCACCGCCCATTTGCCGGTCTCCTCCTGCCACATCACCGAGGGTTCCTGGCCCCCGGTGAACTGCTTGTCAGGCGGTGTAAGCATCAGGGGCAGGTCATGGCTCGCCAGATCGATCGCTACGGTGGTGTCCGTACGGGTGGCCAGTTGTTTGGCGGCGTCCAGCTTTCCATCGCCACAGCCATGCAGGGCGATCAGGGCCGCAGCGATAAGTAGGTATCTCATGGGGCGAAAAGTATCCCTGCCAGAGGAGTGCTTCCGATCGATGGCCGAACATCTCTCCACCGTGGTCGGTGGGATCAGCAGCGCGCGATCACCTTCAGCTCGATCGCGATCGGCGTCGGCAGGCAGTTGATCTCCACTGTCGTGCGACAGGGTGGATCGATGGTGAAATACTCCGCCCACAAGCGGTTGTAGGTGGCGAAGTCGTCCTTCATATTGGTGAGGAAGACGGTGACGTCCACGATCTTCTCCCAGGAAGAACCGGCGTCCGCCAGTATCCACTTCACGTTCTGGAACACGCTGCGGCATTGTGCTTCAATGTCGTAACTGAGGATCTTCCCGTTCGCATCGAGCTCCACTCCCGGTATCTTCTTGGAGCCTCTTTCGCGCGGGCCCACACCACTGAGGAAAAGCAGATCGCCCACACGGCGCGCATGCGGATAGTGACCGACGGGTTCCGGGGCTTTGGAGGAGGAGATAGAAGACATGAACGCAAAGGTGAGAAAGTGAAAGGGTGAAAGTGTGAAAGAGCGGATCTTCACCCTCTCACACTCTCACCCTCTTACCGCATTCGACCATGCGCTACCGCCGCCTCGGCACCTCCGGCCTTCAAGTGAGCGAACTCTCGCTCGGCTCCTGGCTCACCTTCGGCAAGCAGATCGACGAAGGCACCGCCGAAGCATTGATGAAGCTCGCCTATGACAACGGTGTGAACTTCTTCGACAACGCGGAGATCTACGCGCGTGGCGAAAGCGAACGCGTGATGGGCCGCATACTGAAGAAGATGGAGTGGCCGCGCGACACGTGGTGCGTGAGCAGCAAGGTCTTCTTCGGTGCCGGAGGAAAGCTCCCCACGCAGGTGGGGCTGCACCGCAAGCATATTGCGGAAGCCTGTCATGCGGCGCTGCAACGCTTGCAGGTCGACCATCTCGATCTTTATTTCTGCCACCGTCCGGATCCGAACACGCCCATCGCGGAAACCGTGTGGACCATGCACCAGTTGATCATGCAAGGCAAGGTGATGTACTGGGGCACGAGCGAGTGGGGCGCGGAGGAGATCGAGCAGGCTCACGCTGTCGCGGTGGAACATCACTTGATCGCCCCGGTGATGGAACAGCCACAGTACAACCTTTTCCACCGCGGGAAAGTGGAGAAGGAATTCGCACCGCTTTACGCTACGGTCGGCCTTGGCACCACCATCTGGAGCCCTCTCGCCAGTGGCGTGCTCAGTGGCAAGCACACCTTGGAGGGTGACGCCTCGTCGCGCCTTCGCATGGCCGGTCTCGATTGGCTGCGCGAACGTGAGCTCACCGAGGCGAGGGTGAAGAAGGTGCAGGAAGTGAAAGCCGTCGCCGACAGCCTTGGTTTGTCTTTGCCGGTATTCGCCATCGCATGGTGCTTGAAGAACCCGCACGTGAGCACCGTGATACTCGGCGCCAGCAAGACCGCCCAACTTGAAGAGAACCTCAACGCGATCGAGGCGCAGGACAGGCTCACGCATGAAGTGATGGAGCGCATTGCACGGATGCTGGACAGCGCAGCGGTGCAGCCGAAGCAATAAGATCGCGTGTACGACAAAAGGATCCGATCCAGAAATCGATGGGATCGCCTTAAACTTGCGTCCCCGTTGAAAAACGGATTGACGTATTGGGGGATCAGCTCAGCTGGCTGCGTCCCGCACGAAGTGCGGGAAGGTCACTGGTTCGAGCATTTGACATATTGGGGGATTAGCTCAGCTGGCTAGAGCGTCAGGAGAGAGGAAGGGGACGCGACATTCATCCAGAAAAACAGATTAATGGG
>JANMKC010000290.1:0-14550 GCA_031371785.1 Flavobacteriales bacterium
TGTACGTGCAACGCTCAAATGTACGTGCGAGTTCCCATTGGTGAAAGTCCCGCTCTACTTTAGCGCTTCATTACTTAGCCACATGCGTTACGCCCCCCTTTCCGCCGCCACCTACCGCGAGCACCGCGCCCGTTTCCGCCAGCACATGGAGAAAGGCAGCCTCGCCATCTTCCACAGCAACGACATCATGCCCACGAGCGCCGATGGCTCATTGCCCTTCAAGCAGGCCAGCGACATCTTCTACCTCAGCGGCATCGACCAGGAGGACACGATCCTGCTGCTCTTCCCCGATGCGGTGGACGCGAAGGACCGCGAGATCCTCTTTGTGCGCGAGACGAGCGAGCTGCTCGCGATCTGGGAAGGCGCGAAGTTTTCGCAGAAGGAAGCGACGGAGCTGAGCGGCATCCCCACGGTGCTGTGGACGACGAGCTACGAAGCGACGATCAAGCGGCTGGTGCCGCAGTGCGAACACCTCTACCTGAACAGCAACGAGCACCTGCGCCAGGGCAACGAGGTGGAGACGCGCGAGGAGCGCAAGAACAAGGAGACGCGCGCTCAGTTCCCGCTGCACAATTTGAAGCGCAGCGCACCGATCATGCATCGCATCCGTTCGCGCAAGACGGCGGAGGAAGTGGCGCAGATCCAGCGCGCGATCGCGATCACGGGCAAGGCCTTCGAGCGCGTGTGCGGTTTCGTGAAGCCCGGCGTCAAGGAGTATGAAATTGAGGCCGAGATCATCCATGAGTTCATTCGCAATGGATCGCGCGGTCATGCCTACACGCCGATCATCGCCAGCGGCTACAATGCCTGCGTGTTGCACTACATCACCAACGACCAGGTGTGCAACGACGGCGATGTGATCCTGATGGACTTCGGCTGCGAGTACGGAGGCTATGCGAGCGACCTCACACGCTGTGTTCCGGTGAACGGCCGCTTCACAAAGCGCCAGCGCGATGTGTACAATGCGGTGTTGCGCGTGAAGAACGAGGCCACGCAACTGCTTCGCCCCGGCACGTTGATGGCCGATTATCACAAGGAGGTTGGCAAGATCATGGAGAGCGAATTGATCGGCCTCGGCCTCATCGACAAGAACGATGTGGCGAAGCAGGATCCGGAGAAGCCGCTCTACAAAAAATACTTCATGCACGGCACCAGCCACTTCCTCGGCTTGGATGTACACGACGTGGGCCTGTGGAACGAGATGATCCAACCGGACATGGTATTCACCGTGGAGCCGGGCATCTACATCCGCGAGGAGAAGCTGGGGATCCGCTTGGAGAACAACATCCTCACCACGCGCGACAACCCGATCGACCTGTTCGCTGACATCCCCGTGGAGGCGGATGCGGTGGAGGAGATGATGAACAGGAAGGCGGTGCTGGCGTGACCTTTCGAGGAGGTGTGCATTGCCATTGAAATGGTTCGTTCATGAAGAGCGTTGCGGTGCGGACCTTTCTGTCCCTTTGTGTGGGTCTGTCAAGCTGGACCCACGCACAAGCGTACTGGGACGAGTACAAGTACCTTGATGTGACTCTCAGTGACAGCGATCGTGGCTTCATGATCGATGTTCAATCCCGCGCGGAAGCATGGGCAAGAGCCGGGAACACCTACGTCTATGATGGCTTTCGGAGACCCTTGTCGCTGGCTGAATCACAATACAGGGATTCGCTGCAGGTCTTGCCGTCCGATTCCTGGCGACTTGAAGTGCTCGTGAGCCGGTCTCTGGACACCCTTACGGTACTAGCCCTGACCCGCAATGTTCACTATCGGCTTGGCACCCTGGTGTACAGAACGGAACCGCGCTATTCCTTTCCACTCTCTGAGTACCGCAATTTTTTGGAGCGAGAAGATCTGGAACGACTATCGACCGTGGTTGAAGGAACGCTTCTTCAGATCACGGGTCGCCTCCTCTACATAGGCTCGGAGAAGCTCAATTCAATCGAGTGGCGCTTTTCCGATCACCTTGACTGGCAATTGTTCGATCAGGATCTCGTCCGTGCCGCAACAACTCGGTGTGCTGATGAGCGGAGCCTCACCTTCTTCTTTGATGACCCATCTCTTCACCGTCAGCTCAATCGAGTTGAGCTCAAGGCACGATTGGTGGATATTGACACTCTGGATATCGTAGGCGGTGGAAGGGGAACGGTTGAGCAGATCCTGCAGGCAGAGTCGATCGACTTGATCGTACAGTTGAAGAGGTTACCTCAGCCGGTTGGCAGCTCTGACGTGCCGTTCGGATTTGTGTCGTACGTGTTGAGCAATACCGTCATTGGCCTCTGGTTTGGCAATGGACTGGATAGGGCGGTCTGGGCTCAAAGAGGGGCCTTTGTGACTTGCTATGGTGATCCGCTGATCGAGGGATGGCTGGATGCGGTGGTCGCCAATCAGTTAGAACATTCACTCCAAGAACGTTAGCCGCTTTCACATCACTTTCTGCGGTTAGCCGTGTTTGACGGACATGACCTCACCCCAGCGACTGTGCTTGCGCATCCTGCTCTGGATTATTGGCGCAGTGGTCGCGGCTGTGATCGTGCTGTTGGTCATCATGGAGGTTGACATCGAGAAGAACGGCGGCGGTGAAATGGCGGATACCATCGGCTTGCTGCTTGGCCTGATGATCATGGCCTACTATACCGTTGTCCTCATTCTGGGCAGGATCATGCTGAACCGGGGAGTAGCAAATTGGGGTTGGCACTTTGTGGCGTTGATGATGGTATTGGTGTTTGTGCCGATGGTCTTCCTGTGGGGGATCATGTCGTAGTGCGATGCTATCGGTCGCGAGGTGTCTGGATCACTGTTACGGAAGTGTGCGCTCCGCATTCAGCTTCCAAACCCATCACCATGTACATCCGCTCGATCGGTATCGCCGGGGTCATCCTCGGCCTTCTGTTCAAGACCTTGCACTGGCCCAAGGCGAATCTTCTTCTGCTCATAAGCAGCTTGTTGGTCATCGTTACGATGACGCTTCTGCTGATCAAAAAGCCCGGGCCGTGGAACATCCAGATCCAGCGACCGGTATGGATCTTCGGATCGGTGGCTGTGGTGCTCACCGGCGTGATCTTCAAGATGATGCACTGGCCCGGTGCCAATATCCAACTGCTGCTCGGCATGACGGGCTGTGCCGTGTGGTTCCTCGTTCCTACGGCCAGGACGCGATCGGTAGCGTAGAGGACGCTGCGGACAGTACGTGATAGCACGAAGCCCCTCGATCGCTCGAAGGGCTTCATCAGTAGCAGAGGGATCGCTCCACTTCTTGCTTCGGGATCAGCGCTTGATCAACCGCGCGACATGACTGCCACTGCGCACGATGTACGTGCCAGCGGGCAGGAACGCAATGTTGTAACGGCCTCCACCCGCATGGGCCGCAAGCACCATCACGCGGTTGCCGAACGCGTCGAGCAGTTCCATGGCGGAGTTGGCCACTTCCGGGTCCGCCGAGCCGATCAGCACTTCATCCTGGGCAGGGTTCGGCGCAACAACAATGACCCCGCTCGCCGGATCCAGTTTCACGAAGACGACCGGCGAGAGATGCGCGATACCATCATGATCCACCTGGCTCAACCGGTAGTAGTTCGCGCCGGGCAGCGCTTGGCGGTCCAAGAAAGCATAGCTGATCGCCTGCAGGCTGTTGCCGTGGCCGCTCACCTCACCGATCTTTTCGAAGGCGGCCCCATCGGCTCCGCGTTGCACATCGAAGTGGTCGTTGTCGTGTTCGGTCGCCGTGATCCAATGGAGGTCGATCGCATCAAAGCCTGCTGGCTGCGCATCGAAGTAGGTCAGTTCCACAGGCAGCGGCGTGACATTGCTCACCGAGGCGATGGTGATATAACGCGTGCCGTTGGTGGGGATCAACGCGGTGCTGATACCGGTTACGGTGACCACACCACCCGCATAGGTGAACGATAGTCCTGCGGCCGCACCGTTGAGGCTCGCGTTCGTGAAGTTGCCGTCATCGTCTACGAGCAGGCGCAGATCGCTCGCGAGGATCGGTGATGTATTGAGCTTGAAGCTCATGCCGAAGGTTCCACCGAACGCCGTATTGGTCACTTTCCATTCGCGGTTCAGCCTGCTGAAGATCCCGAGTCCGGCCGGTTTCTCGGCAGCGGTCGAGGCATTGCTCCTCAGCTGCCCGCCGTTGTGGCCGATCACCACGAACTGTCCATCCGATGAGAACGTCCCGGCATTGCCGGCATTGGTGGTGGCCAACGTGGAGATGTACGCCCGTGTGCTGTCGTCCGGCTGCCGCGATTGCTTCTGCATCCAGCCCGAATTGTCATCACGCCCGATGCCGATGACCCCATTGATGCAGGATCCCGAATTGATGTATACCGTGGTACCAGCCGAGGAAAAATAGTCGTGGCTGTTCAGTTTCGCGGAATACTTCAAGGCGAGGTAGGATTCGATTCGCTGGTGGAGAGCCTGCGTGATCGATCCGGTATAGAGGAAAAGCTCGCCGAGCTCTCCGGTGAACGGGGAGTTCGTCGCGTCCGTGAGCACCAGCTCATTGTCGCCCACTTCGGTAGGGAAGTTGCCCTCGGTGATCGATGTGTGCGTGGTCGTGAAGGATCCGGCAGTGCCGTTGGTGAAAGCCTGGACCTTGTTCGTTTCACCACCGCCGTAGATGCCCGTCTTGTCCGCTTTCACAGCGATGATGTTCGTCCGGTCCACCGGCAGATTGGTCGCCGTGTTCACTGACACGCGATTGAACGTGGAAGGCACATCGCAATCCATGTTCGCACCACCGGCGAAGTTCATGGAAAGGGAGACGCGGGTGAACCCGTTCGCTCCATTGGTGAACAGGAGCCAGTCGAAGTTGGCGGCATCGTAGTCGTAATACACCGCGTAGAGGTTGATCTTGTCGTAGGCTGTTCCGTTCACGAGGATGCCGGGTGCTGCGCGCTGCAGGTAATGATCGGTGAACTTGATCGAGGGGTTGTAGTTGAAATAGGCCGAGGCCGATCCGTCCAACCAGGTGGGACGCTGCCCTGAGGTGGCCTGTGTCAGATGCAGCGTGTTGGCGGTCTGGTCGTTCCACTGCGCTACGGTCGCGTTGTTCGCGCATGCCGTAGTGGCCGCCGTGTTGCTGTACGCGTTCGCGTTCGCCTTGTACCATACGCGCAGGTTCGAGGAAGCTCCGCCGGGTGATTGGGCGTCGGCGATGTTGAACGGGATAAGGCTCAGCAGGAGGATCGCTTTGTGCATGGTATTCCCGTTTGCGAGGATCGCGGACGTCATCGACGTTGCGGTTTTTCGTGGCCTTCCTACGGCGCATGCGCATGGATGGTTCATGCGCTTGTCGTGTCCCGGCACCACCCCGTTCCATCGCAGCTTCAGCAACTCAATGAGCCGCTTGACAGTTCTGTGACCGGCCCCCATCCGCACGGCGGGAACTTCGCGGCCATTACGATGGAAAGCGCGCGGTTGTATGCACTGGCCTTGACGCATCAGCGGTCATCGCTGGAGACCGTGGGCCGCTTCCATGGTGATGCCGAGAACATCCGCGCTGCGGGAGCACGGTTGCAGGCTGCGGGGCTCATGGAGGAGTGCTTCTTCATCACCACCTGCAACCGGGCCGAACTGGTCTTCGTTGCCCCGAACGATGGACCGGTCATCGTGGCCGACCTGCTGAACACATGGAAGCCCGATCTCGATGCTGGTACCCTGGGCCGCGCTGCGAACGAAGCGGTGCTCTATCAAGGCACCGAGGCCGTGCGACACCTGGTCAGTGTCGCTTCCTCTTTGGAAAGCTTGGTGATCGGCGAGCGGGAGATCCTCGCACAAGTGCGTGACCAGTACCAGCAATGCAAGCTGCTCGGTCTCACCGGTGACAGGCTGCGGGTCCTGATGAAACAGGTGGTGGTTACAGCCAAACGGGTGTATACCGAAACCTCCATAGCGAGCCGGCCGGTAAGCGTGGTCAGCCTCGCTTACCGCGCGCTGCGCGAGCATGGCGTGAAGAAGGACGCGCGCTTCCTGGTGATCGGTGCAGGCAGGACCTGCGCGGACATGTGCCGTTACCTGAGCAAGCACGGCTTCAAGGACCTGCGCATTTTCAACCGCACCCTCAGCAAGGCCATAGCGTTGGTAAAGGAAGTGGGTGGTGAAGCCTACCCGCTCGATACGCTTGTGGCTTTTGATGAAGGCTTCGATGTGATCATCTCGGGCATCGGTCGCGCGACGCCGATCGTGGACAAGGAACTCTTCGCATCCTTGGCCATGACGGACCGAAAACCGCGTCTGCTGGTGGATCTGGCCTTGCCGCACGATATCGACATGGATTGTATGGGCGACATCCCCGCACACCTGATCCGTATCGAAGACCTGCGAAGGCAGGCGGAGGAGAACAAGGGCGGTCGCCAGCAGGAGATCGGTGCGTGCTTGGCCATTGTGGAAGAAGGCGTGCTGGAGTTCCGCGAAATGGCCAACGAACGCCATGTGGAACGCGCGATGAGCAGTGTACCCGGCGAAGTGAAGGCATTGCGCGCGCGTGCGGTGAACGAGGTGTTCGCGAAGGACATCGCCGGGCTCGATGAGCGCAGCCGCGAAGTGCTTTCCGCTGTACTGGACCATATGGAGCGCAAATACATCAGCGTGCCTATGAAGCTCGCGAAACGCATAATCCTGGAGGAGCGCCAGCGTGCCGGGAAGGCCGAAGCCTTGCGATGATGAGCGAGCGGTCGCTCATCATCGGTACGCGTGGAAGCCGACTGGCCTTGTGGCAGGCCGGACATATCGCCGCGCGCTTGCGGGCGCTCGGGCATCCGAGCGAACAGCGGACGATCAGGACGAAAGGCGATCAGGTCCAGGACATCGGTTTCGACAAGATGGAAGGCAAGGGCTTCTTCACCAAAGAGATCGAGAGCGAGTTGCTCGCCGGTACGATCGACATGGCGGTACACAGTTGCAAGGATCTGGAAACACGTGATCCCGCTGGTTTGCACATCGCGGCTATCGCCGGGCGTGCCGCCTGTGAAGAACTGATGATCATCCGGCGTGAAGCGTTGGACATGAAGCGCACGCTCGAACTGAAGCACGGGGCCCTCGTGGGCACTTCCTCCGCCCGGCGCAAGTCGCAGATGAAGATGTTCCGCCCCGATGTGGCCATCACCGATCTGCGGGGTAATGTGCCCACGCGCGTGGAGAAATTGCGCAGTGGGGCGTACGACGCCATTCTGTTGGCCAAGGCCGGCATCGATCGGCTGGAACTCGACCTGTCGGACTTTGTGGTGCGCACGCTCGATCCCCGTTGGTTCGTGCCCGCACCGGCGCAAGGGGCGCTGGCGGTGCAATCGCGTACCGATGATGTGCGCGCGAATACTGCGGCGGAAGCTTTGCACGATGATCGGGCCGCCTTGTGCGTGGGCTTGGAACGCGCGGTGCTGTTCGGCTATCACGGTGGCTGCCAAGTGCCGTTCGGTGCGCATGTGGTGAAGAACGAGAACGGCTTCAGCCTCTGGGCTTCCGCTGCACGATCAGGGGAGGAGCTGCCACGGCGGATCCACCTTACGGGAACGGATGCGAACGCGTTGGCGGAAGAAGCCGTGCGCCGCGCGTTATGTCCTGTGCGGCCGATGAACGCGCTCATTACACGGGAGATGAAGGACGATGTGCTGATGGTCCGCGTTCTGGCAGCGCACGGCATCAGGTTGTGCGGCGTGCCCTTGTTCACCGCTGAGGCTATCGACTTCGAAGTGCCCGGGGAGTTCGACCGCATTTTCTTCACATCCCGCAATGCGGTACGCTACTTCGTGGAAGGCGGCGGTCCGCTCAGTGAAGCGCCTTGCGATGCGATCGGTGCTGGCACGGCGGATGAACTCCGCACCCACGGAGCAGAGGTAGCCTATATCGGTGATGGACCCGACACGCCGACCATTGCCGCCGACTATGCCGAACGCTTCGGAACGCAGCGCGTGCTCTTCCCATGCGCCCCTGAAGGCCAGCGGAACGTGCAACGCGCATTGGCCGAAAGCAGTGCGATCGACCTGCATGTATACCGCATGAAGCCCATCCGTTGCCGCGAAACCCCTGAAGTCGACATCGCGGTCCTCACCAGTCCCGAAAACGCCAGCGCCATGCATACCATAGTGAAGTTGGACACGTTCGAAGCGTGCATCGCCATGGGCACCAGCACCGCGCAGCGCATCAAGGAACTCTCCGGTGCGGACGCGTTCATCCCTTGGGCCAGCAATGAGATGGCGCTCATCGATGCGGTGTTCACCCTCGCCACCGATCAACCGATCAGCTGATACATGGATCTTCCGCAACGTCCCCGTCGTCTGCGCAAGAACGCGATCATCCGCAATGCGCTGGCGGAAACACGCGTTCATCCGGACCAGTTCATCTATCCGTATTTCGTGAAGCCCGGCCATGGGATGAAGGACCCCATTGTGGCGATGCCCGGCATCCATCACTTCTCGGTGGACACGCTGCTGGCTGACGTGGAAGCCGGAATGAAGATCGGTATCAACAAGCTGTTGCTGTTCGGCGTGCAAGAGCCGAAGAGCGAGGAAGGCGATGCGGCCTGGAGCGGACGGAGCGTGGTACCGAACGCCATCCGTGAATTGAAGAAGGCGTTCGGTGATGATCTCTACGTGATCACCGATGTGTGCCTGTGCGCGTACACCACCCACGGACATTGCGGCATTGTGCATGATCATGAAGTGGTGAACGATGCGAGCGTGGAAGTCCTGGTGAAGATGGCATTGGCCCACGCCCAAGCCGGTGCTGACATGGTGGCACCGAGCGACATGATGGACGGCCGCATCGGGGCGATCCGCAAAGCGCTGGATGCGGAGGGTTTCACGAACACCGCGTTGATGAGCTACGCCGTCAAATTCGCCTCGGCATACTACGGGCCGTTCCGTGAAGCCGCCGGTTCCGCACCTGGTTTTGGTGACCGCCGCAGTTATCAGATGGACGCGCGCAACGGCCGCGAAGCCATGCGTGAAGCCTTGCTCGATGCGCACGAAGGTGCCGACATCCTCATGGTAAAGCCCGCGCTCGCCTACCTCGACATCATCTCGCACCTGCGCCAGCGTACCGACCTGCCGATCGCTTGCTATAACGTGAGCGCGGAATACAGCATGGTAAAGGTCGCAGCGGCGGCAGGCTTGGTGGATGAACGCTTGATGACGCTGGAAAACCTGAACGCCTTCGCGCGCGCCGGTGCCGACCTCATCATCACCTATCACGCGCGGGAGGTCCTGGAGAAGAAGTGGCTCTGAGGAGCATTGTCCCGGCTTTCGTCGACATTCGCGGGAAGAACAAGGAACATGCCCACTGTACGCATCATCGTGGCCGACGCCCAGGAACTGGTAGCCGATGGCCTGCGCTACCGGTTGACCGACCGTCCCGACATGCAGGTGGTGGCCCATGCCTGCTCCGGCAAGGAGCTGTTCGACCGGTTGGGCGAAGGGGAAGCAGACCTGGTGCTGATGGACGTTTCGCTGCCGGGGATGGATGGGATCGACGCTGCGCGCATATTGCGCAAGAAGCATCCGCAAGTGAAAGTCCTCGCGCATTCGGCGCTCACGGATATCGAATACGTGAACAGCATGCTCATCGAGGGGGCGGTGGGCTATGTGTTGAAGAACGCATCGAAAGCCGAACTGATCGAAGCGATCCAGCAGGTGATGCTCGGAGAACGCTACCTGAGCGAGCCCTTGCAAAGCACGATCGACAGCGGCTACAAGTTCACGGAGAAGCGACCGGAGGGTGCATATATCGGCCTCACCGAGCGGGAGCGGGAAGTGATCCGCCTGATCGCCTTGGAGAAGACCAACGAGGAGATCGCGGACGCTTTGCATGTGAGCCCGGAAACGATCAAAACGCACCGCAAGAACCTCATGACCAAGCTCAATGTGCGCAGCACCGCGGGCCTTGTCAGGTACGCGGTGGACCGCTGCTGGATCTGAGGCGGTAGGATCCGCACCAACGAAGCACATTACGGACAGTGGTCCTGCAAGGCTGTGCATGCTCCTGGTCCGGAGCCAGCTTGACCACGCGCGAACAATCTGCGCCACCGGCCAGGTGCCCGCATCGCGATCCGCATTTCCCTGTGCCTCTGTGGTGAACAGCCTCCCCAAAATCCCTACAAGTGGGTATTGTGGCCGCCTTCCCATCGCCGGAGTTTTGGACCATCAAACACCGCCATGCGGACCCCCATGAAAAAGCGCAGCAACCTCAGCCTCGAAGCCGCCCTGATGATCGCGGCCATGGCGCTGGCCAGCATGGCCCTCTTCGCCGCACCGCACACTGCTCGCGCTTCGGAGGAAGTGACCATCAGCGGTCAGTTGTTGGCCGATGACAGCCCGATGAACGACGCCATCCTTGTGGTGGAACTGGGGAATGATGTCTGCCTGCGCAGCGAACTGAAAGCGAGCGGCCGATTCGAGTTCAAGGTGCCTGTAGGTGCCAAAGCCCGTCTCATCTTCCTGAAGCCACGCTACCTCACCAAGGAGGTCGTGGTGGATACCAGGAACGCGATGACGAGCGATGATGCGTGCCGTCTGAACAAGAAGGTGAAGTTCGATGTGGTGCTCGAGGAAGAACTGCAACACCGTTACGAGACCCATCCCGGCCCTGTGGGCTTCATCACCTTCGTGAACGGCAGCGGCCTGATGCGGGTGCGCCACGATGAACGAATGGTACCGGTGGTCAGGTCCGAAGACATGGAAGGAACCGCGAAACAATAACCGCAAGTCCAGCACATCCGGGTTCCGACGGGTCTGCTGGTTACGAGCCCTGGCCGGGATGCCGGGGCTCGTTGCGTTCCTGACCGTTGGGTCCCTGCGGGTATTCCTGCGATGTGGTAGCGCCCTGTCGACCACGGATCCGTGCCGATCGTGTTGAACTGTTCACGGCAATGTGGACAGGGGCATACGTATGCGCCACCTTTGTCGCCTTCGCACTCTCCTTGTGCATGTCCACAGCCACCGAAACACGCATCGCCAGCATCGTACGCGCGGCACCCGAAAGACTGGAGGTCCGCTTGAAGCATGCCGCGTTCATAGATGCACCGGGCATCGCCGAGGTGATGACCGCACGGATGCATTTGTGTGGCCATGACAAAGTGGGGATCCTACTAGTGATACCGACCGATGTGGAACTGGACGTCGCGGCAATGAACATGGACCATTACCGCATCAATGCGAGCGCGGACGGTTTGCTGGCCGTGGCCGTGGCGGCGGAGAGTTTGATGATGGAGACCATGAGCCGCCTGTACATCGCCTACTTCCCACCGGTATTTCCCGTGCACGTGTTCACCCAGGTGAATGAGGCAAGGACCTGGCTTGAACAGCGGATCGCGGAGTTCCACGACGCTGGGTCGTAGCGCGGTTACTCCAGCTTCCTTCCACCCCAGACCACATCGATCAGCTCCCGTTGCGCATTACGCGTGAGGTGCAGCGGATCCCGGAAGTTGGCGCGATCGCGTGCGAACCCGCTGTCCGTATCAAGATCGAGATAGGTGGCGATCGAAGCCATTTCCACGCGGTAGCTCGCGCGTAAATGCTCGAGTCCGGAGGTGTTGTGGAGCGCCTGCACGTCCGCGTGTGTGGGGAAGTCCACCAGTACCAAGTGAATGTTCTTTTCCCCACAACGGGTCGCGATCCGTTCCAGTTCACCTACCACCTTCGGGTCGTAGACGAACGATGAATCGCTCGAGCGCTCCATCGCCTTCACGCGCTGCCATTGATCGGGAGGCAGAACATCATAGTGCACGGATCTTGGCGCGAGTAGGCTACGGATATTCAGCGCCGTGGCCTCGATCACGCGGCGGCTGGTGAGGTACATGAGCGGTTGCGCGGATACCAGCTTCGGTTCGTGGAACACATCCCAGTTGTTGGCTGCGTTCATTCCCCGGAAAGACACTTGCAGGTACACGTTCTTCAATGCGCACACGCTGTCCGCATGCCAGAACGTGTCGAACATGCTGCGGTAGTTGCCGCCCGGCACGCCGAAGTTGAACCAGCGCTCCCTGGTCACTTCATCGAGATGATCGATCGGGAAATAGGACAAGCGCGAATCACCGATGATCACATTGGGGCAGGGCTCGCGATCGAACGCGGTCAGCTCCCACATCAGGTTGCTGAAGGCCATCGTGCGGCCATCGTGGTACAGGTTCTTCTGTTTCAGTGTGTCCGGCACCGCATCGCACACACGGAACTTGTTGTAGGGATCCACCACGGCGACCACACCGAATACCAGCGCGAACGGAACACCCATGAGCAGGAAGCGGAGCAGGAGTTTGCGCAAGTCCATCAGAACTGGAAATAGATGAACGCCGTGGAACTGTAATAAGCGCCAAGGAAAACGACGCAGCCGACCAGGCCATAGTACACCGCCCAACGCTGCCACACGGGCCTGTGCGAAAGCCGGACAGTGATGCTGCCCTGCGTGTGCATCGCGTCCACGAACAGCATCACGACCACACCGAAGAGCGCGAGCAGCATGTCGCTGTAACCGATGCCGAGCGCAGCGCTGTATAGCGAACGGGCATCCGACGTGAAGAACCGGCCGAACCCACTGCCCATGTTCCGGATGATGTAGAAGGCATCGCCGATCGAGTTCGCCCGGAAGAAGATCCAAGCGAAACAGACCAGAACGAACGTGGTGACCATCTGCAACATGTGGTTGAGGCGTGGCACCTTGTTCAGTCCCAGCGCATGTCCCAGGCGAGCGCGCGGTTTCGCGGTCAGAATGGCGAAGATCAGGTAGAAGCCATGCACCGAGCCCCACATCACGTAGGTCCAGTTCGCGCCATGCCAGAGGCCGCTGAGGAAGAACGTGATGAAGAGGTTGTAGTACCAACGCCACTTCACCACTTTGTTTCCGCCCAGCGGGATGTAGACGTAATCGCGGAACCACGAACTGAGGCTGATGTGCCAACGCCGCCAGAACTCGCTGATCGAGGTGGAGAAGTACGGGCTTCGGAAGTTCAGCATCAGCTCGATGCCCAGCACGCGCGATGCGCCGCGTGCGATGTCCGTGTAACCGCTGAAGTCACAATAGATCTGCAACGCGAACAGCACGGTGGCCAGGATGAACTCCATGCCATGGAAGCGGTGCGGATCATTGTACACATGGTTCACCGCAACGGCAACGCGATCGGCGATCATCAGCTTCTTGAAGAAGCCCCAGGCCATGAGCTTCAGCCCGTTGGTGATGCGGCCATAGTCCACTGTCGCGGGCCGATCGAACTGGTGCAACAGGTTCGCTGCGCGCTCGATGGGGCCGGCCACGAGCTGCGGGAAGTACATCACGTACAATGCGAAAATGCCCAAGCGCCGCTCGGCTTTCTGCTTGCCCCGGTACACTTCCACCGTATAGCTGAGCGACTGGAAGGTGTGGAACGAAAGACCGATGGGAAGAATGATCCCGAGCCGGGGCACATGGTAATCCGGGAAGCCGAAGCCATGGACGATCGTCTCCAGATTGTCTGTGAGGAAGCCGTAGTATTTGAAGAACGCGAGCACACCCACGTTGGCGATGATGCTTGCGACGAGGAACCGCCTTCGCGCGGAACCTTGCGAGTCCTCGATCTTTATCCCGGCGATGTAATCCACGCCGATGGTGAACGCGAGGATGAGGATGTACACCGGCACGAAGGCCATGTAGAAGAAACAGCTCGCTCCGAGCAGCCACAGCCACCGCCACTTGTGCGGCAGCAGGAAATAGAGCGACACGACGACCGGGAAGAAGGCGAGGAACTGGAGGCTGGTGAACGTCATCGGACGGGCGGACCCTGCGTGGCCGCAAAAATCACTTTCGTTGGCTTACGGGAAGCAAGAGGATCAACGATCGGCGAACATGCCGAAGTGGATGGGCGCTTTCCACCGCGAGCAACAGGTTGCTCCACTATCCAAATAAAAGGCGCGCATAGAACGACGGGTTCTTCAATCGCTCGCGCAGATCGAGGTCGTTGAACATGCTGCTGATCGTGTCGGCGAGCGCGGGGTTCTTCACCGCTTTGTTCACCACAAGGTTGAAGAGCCATGGCCTGTTGGCGAGCTGTTGCAAGCGCGTGCTTATCGCGAGTTCCTTGCCGAGGCGTTTCCACACGCGGGCATCGTAATCGGCCAGCGCCCCCGCCCTTGCCCCTGCGCTTAGCCCCTCAGCCGCCACATCCCCTGCATGCACCCCGCTGATCATCGCATGGCTGATGCCTTCGCCGGTGAAGGGGTCGATCAGGTGAGCAGCATCGCCCACGAGCAGGTATCCATCGCCGCTGATGGGCCAGCGCTTGCTCGCGAGCGGAAGGCCCAGCCCTTGGACGGGGCCTTCCATGGTGGCTTGACCGAACCGGTGCTTCAGTTGCGGATGTTCAGCGATAAGCGTCGTCATCAATGACTTGAGGTCAACACGGCGTTTGCGCACTACATCGCTGCGGAGGCCGAGGCCCACGTTCGCGCGCCCACCCGGCAGCGGGAAGATCCACAAGTAGCCCGGCAAGAGTTCCTTCAGGAAGATCAGCTCGATGAAGCCCTGTGGATCGAGATCTTTCACCCCGCTGAAATAGGCCCGGACACCCGCACAATGATGGCGCGGTTC
>JANMKC010000317.1:0-4206 GCA_031371785.1 Flavobacteriales bacterium
TTTGCAGTGTTTTCGTTTTGCCAGTGCCGGTGGCACCGGCGATCAGCCCGTGGCGGTTCATGGTGCGCATGGGCACCTTCACCTGCGTGTTAGGCGGGCATTCACCGTTGAGCAGGGGCGCTCCAAGCACCAAGCTCCCACCACCGGTGGCGTAGCCGTCCTGCATGGTCTTGATGAAATCGTCCGGGATGCTCATAGTGGATGTGTTCAGGTGGCGAAGCAAAAGAGAAAAGGGGCCTGCGCCCCTCCCCTCTTGTTAACCTTCGTTGGCGGGATCACTTCTCGATACTGAACGTGATCTTGCAGTTCACGCGGTACTCGGCGATCTTGCCTTTCTCCACTACGGCGCTTTGGTTCTTCACATTCACGCTGCGGATGCCGCGCACGGTCTTGCTCGCTTCTTTCACCGCGTTCGCTGCGGCTTCCTCCCAACTGTTCTTGCTGCTGGCGAGGATCTCGATCACTTTGAGGATGGGCATGGGGTTGTATTCTGGTTTGTTCGGCCGAAAGGTACCTCGCTCTGCGCCGGGTTGTGTCTCCATGCGCTGAGGCGACCGCTCCGAACCTGCTGGAAAACATTTCGGGCATCCGGGTCCATCGTTGGATATGACGTGGTGGACGGTCCTCGTCATGGAGGTCACACTTCCGAGGACTTCATGGCCTGCGCAGGTGGAACACGCGAGCGCCAATGCACGTAGGAACGCACGCCTGTCCAGTTTCCTCCCGGCCATCATCGTGACGAACCCCGCCCGGACCACCGCACGCAAAGTGCTGTTCATGCTCTATGGCACGTTGCTCCTGTTCAGCGTGGCGATCATCGCGTGGTTGCACAACGGCCAATTGAGGACGTTGAAGCTGGAAGCGTATGCACGGCTGGGTGGTGTTACCGGCACGTGGAGCGCGCAAGTGGAGGGTGGCCATGTGGCACGGCTACTGGCGAAATACGATTCGCGCGGCATGCTCATCAGCAACACGCAGGATGCCTACTACTACGTGCTGCATGAATCGCTGCGCAAATGCGCGGATGCGAGCGCGTTGGAAGAACCGGTACGGATCGTCGCTTTCGACCGCATCAAGAACGAACTTCAAGTAGTGGTCACCTCGGAAGAAACACCCGCGTTGCGTGAAACCGTCACAGGACCTTGGGCAACGGCCCTTGCCACCTACCTGCAGGCCGATCGCATCGATGCGCAGCGCGGTGTATGGGATGATCGCGTGGTCGCGTACGATGCGGTGCGAAGCGCGCGTGGAACCGTGGTGGGCGCGGTGGTCGCAGACCTTCCACTGCACGAGCTCATCGTCGCTGCGAACGCGAGACTCTGGCGCAACATCGCCGTTGCCGCCTTCGCCTTCGTGATCATCGGGTACTTCCTCTTCCGCAGAGTCGGCCACATGGTCGCGCGCGAAGAGAATGCCCGCGACCACTGGCAACAACGCCATGCCGGAATAACGGACAGCATCGCCTATGCGGGAAAGATCCAGGACGCGCTCATTCCGCGGCCCGAACGCTATCGCGAAATGTTCGCCGATCACTTCGTGATCAACCGGCCGAAGGATGTGGTAAGTGGTGACTTCCACTGGTACCATCGCCTCGGCGAAGACCAGTGCCTGGTAGCCGCCGCCGATTGTACCGGTCACGGATTGCCGGGTGCTATGATAGCGGCTATCGGTTGCTCGTTGTTGAACGAACTCGTCACGCAGCATCCGCACAAGGATCCCGCCGAACTGCTCGGACTGCTGAACGAACGCATGATCGGCGCATTGAACCAGAGCGGCCAGCGCAGGGGCGCGGGTGATGGCATGGACGTAGCGCTATGCCGCATCGACCGCGTGCAACATGAGGTCCTGTTCGCCGGGGCGTTCCGTCCGCTCTATTGGATGCACGATGGCCAGCTCACGGTGATCAATGGCGACCGCAAACCCATCGGCGGCTCGCAGCATGACCCCAAGCGCAAATTCACCGTACACCGCATCGCCTACCATCCCGGAGACAGGCTATATCTATTCAGCGATGGCTACGTGGACCAGTTCGGCGGTCCGGAGCGGAAGAAGTTCATGGCCGCGCGCTTCAACGACATGCTGCTGGCCAACCAGCAACTCTCCATGACCCAACAGGCCGAGGTGCTCGAACGGGCTTTCATGGAATGGAAGGGCGACAACGAGCAGGTGGACGACGTGTGCGTGCTGGGGCTGGCCGTGTGAGCGGCTCCTTTCCCATAGGCTGGTATTGAGGAACAGCCTTCTATCTTTGGCCGTGCGGCTTTTTTTGATCGGCCGCTATCGTATCGCATGGCAACGAAAGTCGAAATGATCGCGCGCATGGAAGCGCTGCTCCAGCAACCGGATGTGGAGCAGGCACAAGAACATGTGGACGCATTGAAGGAATCGTACGAGGCGCTGGTGGCCACGGCGCAACACGAAACACCGGTGGAAGAAGCCGTTGCCGTGGAGGCCGAAGAAGGCGGGCCGTCCGTTCCGCCCGCGATCGCACCTCAGCCCATCGAGAATGCACAACTACAGGACGAGGACGACAAGAAGTTCAAGCAACTGCTCGACGCCTTCAACACGAAGGTGAACGACATACGGCGCCTGCGGCAGAAGGAGGAGACCGATAACCTCGCAGCCAAGCAGGCCATCATGGACGAGCTACGTACCATGATCACGTCCGAAGAGAACATCGGCACCGCCTTCCAGCGCTTCACCGAACTGGGTGAGAAATGGAAGCACATCGGCCAAGTACCCCAGCAGACCTACCGCGAACTACAGCGCGACTATAGTCATCTGCGCGACGAGTTCTTCTACCACATCCGGATCTACAAGGAACTGCGCGACCACGACCTGAAGAAGAACACCGCGCACAAGCAGGCGCTCATCGCGGACATGGAAGCGGTGCAACGCGTGGAAAGTGTGAAGGAGGCCGAATCGCTGGTGAAGGAATACCAGGAAAAGTGGCAACAGATCGGGCCGGTGGTGAAGGAGGAATGGGAGGCCATCCGCGATGGTTTCTGGAACGCCACCCGCGTGGTGTACGATCGCATCAACGAATACTACCGCGCCCGCCGTGCGGAACATGATGCGAACCTGGCGGCCAAGCAGGCACTGATCGAAAAGGTGAACGCTATCGCGGCGGAGGCCGACGGCAAGAACGCCAAGGAATGGAAGGCCCTTACCGATGCGGTGCTGGAGATCCAGACCGCATGGAAAGGTGTAGGCTTCGCGACCAAGAAGGACAACGAGCGCATCTGGAAGGAATTCCGCACGGCGTGCAACGGGTTCTTCGACAAGAAGAACACCTTCTTCGGCGAAATGAAGAGCCAGTTCAAAACGGCCTTCGACCAGAAACAAGCGCTTCTTCAACAAGCCATACAGCTCAAGGACAGCACCGACTGGCGGCAGACCGCGGACAAGTTGAAAGCCCTGCAGGCGCAATGGAAAGTGGCGGGCAGCGCCGGCCCGCGGGACGAGAACAAGCTCTGGAACAAGTTCCGCGAATCCTGCGACGGCTTCTTCTCGGCGCGCAAGATCTACTTCGAAGCGCTGGACGCCGAGCAGGCAGTGCATGAACTGGCCAAGGAACAGTTGCTGTCCGAGATCGAGACGTTCACCTCCTCCGGCAACCGGGGCACCGACATCGACATGCTGAAGACCTTCAGCCAGCGCTGGATGAACAGCGGCCGCGTGTCACCCAAGAAGTTCGACGCGATGAACGTTCGTTACCGCGCGGCCTTGGACAAGCACTATGGGCAGTTCAAGATGAACGAGGAGGAACGCCGACGCATGCACTTCCAGAGCCGCGTGGAGGATATCAAGAGCGCGCCGGACGGCAAATTCCAGTTGGAAAAAGAAGGCCGGTTCATCAAGCGCAAGATCGAGGAGGTAGAAGCGGAGATGAAGCAGATGGAGCGCAACATGGGCATGTTCAATTTCAAGAGCGCGAGCGGTGAGGCGATGAAGAAGGAGATGGAGAAGAAGATCGACCGGGCCCGGCAGGACGTGGAACGATTGCGCAAGCAACACAGGCAACTCGCCACAGAAATGCGAGGACCGGTGCAGCCCGCGAGCAATGGCGCAGCTATGGCTCCCAGCGCTTCGGCCCTGCCCACAGCAGAAGCCGGCGCAGCGAGCGTCGGAGAAGCAGAACAGTGAACGGATGTTCCCACCGCATCTGGTCGTAAGCCTTGAAGTGCCTGTGGCTTGGGGCGAACA
>JANMKC010000383.1:0-16304 GCA_031371785.1 Flavobacteriales bacterium
GTGCAGGTGAAGCTCGATGCGCTGTGCGGCGAAGGCTGGCACATCTATGCGCTCACCCTGCCTCGTGATGACGGGCCTATTCCTACCTCGATCCATGTAACGCCGGGCAAAGCATTCGAGCTATCAGGTGATGTGCAGGAACCATCGCCGACCGAAGTGGACGACCCGAATTTCCAGATGAAGCTGCGCTACCATTCAGGCGAAACGGAATTCACCGTGCCGATCAAGCGGCTTACCAAGGATGCCTTCATCATTGAAGGTGAAGTGGAGTTCATGGCGTGCAATGACAAGACCTGTCTTCCTCCCCAGGTAGTGAAATTCAGTGTTCCCTTCCTCGCCGCGCCGTAGATGATGAAGCGACCGCTCCTGCTGGCGGCAATGCTGCCACCCTTGCTCGCCATCGCGCAATCCAACGGTGGTAACGAGGCCGAAAAGCCGGTGACGTGGACCATCAGCGCGGCCAAGGCTGATGCCGATTCATGGGACCTGCTCTTCAAGGGTGACATGGAGGAGCACTGGGTGGTCTACTCCCAGAAGAACGACCCGAATTTCGGGCCACTTCCTACGCTCTTCGCCTTCGACACCGTGCCTGGGATCGAACTCGTAGGCAAAGTGGCCGAGAACGGCAAGGAGAGGATCGAACACGCCGATCCCATGTGGTTCGATTCGGTGGTCACGAAGTTCAGAGGCTGGGTGGCGTTCACCGCGTCGATAAGAAGCAAGCTCGCCGATCCGGTGGTAACCGGCTTTTTCGAATACGAGACCTGCAACGATGTGACGTGCATGCCGCCGGACCGCATCTATTTCCGGTCCCACTTGGCGAGCAACCGAACGGAGACCGGCACGATACCGTTCACCGGAACCAACCTCACCGCTGAGGATACGACGAAGAAGAAAGGACTGTGCGAGGAATACACACTGCACACTGTGGATCTGGAAAAACCGGTGATCACCTGCAACGGGCAGTCCGTGGACGAGCCAGTGGAACGCAAGTCGTTGTGGACGATCTTCCTGCTGGGATTCATCGGTGGCCTTGTCGCTTTGCTCACGCCGTGCGTTTTCCCAATGATCCCGCTTACGGTGAGTTTCTTCACCAAGGGCAGCGAGAACCGTGGCAAAGGCATCCGCAACGCCCTCACGTATGGCGGCTTCATCCTGTTGATCTATTTGCTCTTCAGCCTGCCCTTCCACATCCTGGGCGGCGTGAACCCGGAGATCTTCAATGAGTTCAGCACCAACCCGGTGATCAACCTGGTGTTCTTCGTGATCTTCATCGTATTCGCCATTTCGTTCTTCGGCTATTTCGAGATCACGCTGCCCGCCAGCTGGGTGAACCGCATGGACCAGAACGCGAGCCGATTTGGCGGTGTGGTCGGTATTTTCTTCATGGCCTTCACCCTCGCCCTTGTCTCGTTCTCCTGCACAGGTCCCATCCTTGGATCATTGCTCGCCGGCGCGATAACCAGTGATGGTGGCGCCATACAGCTCACCGCTGGCATGGGCGGCTTTGGTCTTGCACTGGCACTTCCCTTCGCGCTTTTCGCGCTTTTTCCGGGCTGGCTCAATTCATTGCCCAGGAGCGGTAGCTGGCTGAACAGCGTGAAGGTGGTGCTCGGCTTCGTGGAGGTGGCCCTCGCTTTCAAGTTCTATAGCACCGCCGACATGGTGAGCCATTGGAACACCATGCCCTACGAACTGTTCCTGGCCATTTGGATCGTATGCGCCCTGGGCGTCACGCTTTATCTCTTCGGCTTCATCAAGTTCCCGCACGACAGTCCGGTGAAGAAACGTTCTGCCGCGCGATGGACGTTGGTAGGTGTCTTCGCAGCAGCCACGATCTATCTGCTCGCCGGTTTCCGTTTCGATGAGAAGGCGGGCACCTTCCGTTCGCCCAAACTGATGAGCGGACTCGCGCCGCCAGCCGGTTACAGTTGGATCCATCCGCGCGAGTGCCCACATGCGCTGGATTGCTATCACGATCTCTGTGCGGCCATGGAAGAGTCGAAGGCTTCGGGCAAACCGCTGATGGTGGACTTCACCGGATATGGCTGCGTGAACTGCCGGAAGATGGAGGAGTATGTGTGGAGCGCACCCGGTGTTATCGATATGATCCGCGACAAATACGTGCTCGTGTCGCTCTATGTGGACGACCGCGCGAAGCTGCCGGAGAGCGATCAACACAAGCACACGGGTCCCACGGGTATTGAGAAGCTCATCGTTACGAAGGGCGACCGTTGGACGACGATCGAGAACGAGACCTTCCACAAACTTTCGCAGCCGTGGTATGCGTTGCTCAGCCCGGAAGGCAAACTGCTGAACCCGCCCACCGGCACTGGCAAGGATCCGTTCTCTGTGCCGGAATTCAAGACCTTCCTTGAGTGCGGCCTGCAAGGCATGGAGAAGGTGAAAGCGGGAGACGGGAAGTGAAGGGCGAGGGATCTTGACATCACAGGTCGTGATTTCAAGATGGACGATCGAAGCGCCGGATTTCTTCAGCATCTTCGCTCACCATGCCCGTGCGCGTTGCCCTGCCCGATCAAGCGATCACGAGCCGCATTTTCGAACTGCGCGGTGTCAAGGTGATGTTGGACGTGCATCTCGCGATCCTCTATGCTGGTACGACCAGCCAAGTGAACCAGGCCGTCAAGCGGAATCTTGAGCGTTTTCCTGATGACTTCGCGTTTCGCCTGAAGGCGAAGGATCTCGCCGACTTGAAATCACAGTTTGTGATCTCAAGTTCATGGGGCGGAAACCGCTCCATGCCCATGGCCTTCACCGAACACGGCATACTGATGTTGAGCAGTGTGCTCAAGAGTGAACGGGCCGTACAGGTGAACATCCACATCATGCGAACCTTCGTTCGCCTGAACAGGTTGCTCTCAACAGAGAAGGACATTGCACGGAAACTGGACAGGATCGAAGGGAGAGTGACGAAGCACGATACCGCGATCCGTGTCCTGGTGAAGAAAGTTCAACGATCGGGTGAAGAGAAGGCCCAACCCCGGAAACTCCTCGGCTATCGTGGCGGAGATGACGTATAGATCCTTAGCCGTTCCTTCGCGACCATGAGCATCGATCGCATCCGTGAACATTTCACTGAAGCATCCTCCGTGCTGGAGCGATTTCTTGATGACGCGAAGAACATCGACGCCATCATGCACGCAGGGGAATTGATGGTCGCTTCACTGAAGCAAGGCGGCAAACTGATCAGTTGCGGGAACGGTGGAAGCATGTGCGATGCGATGCATTTCGCGGAAGAGCTCACCGGAAAATTCCGCGATGACCGCGCACCCATTGCCGCGATCAGCATCAGCGATCCTTCGCACCTCACCTGCGTGGGCAACGATCATGGCTTTGAGCAAGTGTTCGCACGTTTCATTCAAGCGCATGGAAAAAAGGGCGACGTGCTGCTCGCTATCAGCACCAGCGGGAATTCACCGAACGTGCTGCGCGCGGCGGAAGTCGCCAAGGCGCAAGGAGTGAAAGTGGTCGGACTCACCGGCAAGGACGGTGGAAAGCTCGCGCCGTTGTGCGATGTGGAAGTCCGCGTACCTCATGCGGGCTATGCCGATCGCGTGCAGGAGATCCACATCAAGGTGATCCACGCGTTGATCGATCACATCGAACGACCGCTCTGAGAAACTGTTCGCAATATGTCGGGTGAATTCAAACGCAGAGACGCAGAGGGTCCGCCGCAGGCGCAACTCATCCGCGTCGACCATTCTCCTTGTCGACCCAGCCTTAGCGCGACTCCGCCCCTCCTCCGCGCCTCTGCGTTCGAAGGGGATTTCGCGAACAGCCCCTGAGCGATGATCGTCAAGAACTACGGTTGCGCGGTGTTCGGTGTGAACGCCACAGTGGTTACCGTGGAAACGAACATCACCAAGGGAAAAAAGTTCTTCATGGTGGGCCTGCCGGACAACGCGGTGAAGGAGAGCCACCAGCGCGTTAGCGCGGCCATCAAGAACATCGGACTTCACATGCCGCGTGGCCGGGAGATCACGGTGAACCTGGCGCCGGCCGACATCCGCAAGGAAGGCACAGCGTACGACCTGCCCATCGCGCTGGGCATCGTGGCGGCCAGTGGTCAAATGGCGCACGAACGTTTCGCCGAGTTCGTGATCATGGGTGAACTCTCCCTCGATGGCGAGGTGCGACCGATCAAAGGCGCGCTGCCCATCGCGATCGAAGCGAAGAAGCTGGGATTCAAAGGGGTGATCGTTCCGATCGCCAACGCCCGTGAAGCCGCGATCGTGCATGGCCTCGATGTGATCGGCGTGGACCATCTCCGCCAAGTGATCCGCTACTTCGAAGGTCATGAGCCCATCGCGCCTACCGTGGTGGACATCCACGCGGAGTTCGATCAGTGCAGCCGGAACTACGCGGTGGACCTCAGCGATGTGAAGGGGCAGGAGAACATCAAACGGGCCTTTGAGATAGCTGCGGCCGGTGGGCACAACATGATCCTGATAGGGCCGCCCGGTGCGGGAAAAACGATGATCGCGAAGCGCCTGCCCACGATCCTTCCGCCGCTCAGCATCGATGAGGCCATCGAGACCACCAAGATCCACAGCGTCGCGGGCAAGCTCGGCAAGGATGACACCCTGCTCAGCGTGCGGCCATTCCGTTCACCGCACCATACCATCAGCGACATCGCTCTTGTCGGCGGTGGATCATTCCCCCAGCCGGGCGAGATCAGCATGGCGCACAACGGGGTCCTTTTTCTCGATGAGCTGCCCGAATTCAAGCGGACGGTGCTCGAAGTGATGCGCCAGCCATTGGAAGATCGCGTGGTGACCATCAGCCGTGCCAAGTTCACGGTGGAATACCCTGCGAGCTTCATGCTCGTCGCCGCGATGAACCCGTGTCCTTGCGGTTACTACAACCATCCCGAAAGGGATTGTGTGTGCGCCCCGGGTGTGGTGCAGAAGTATTTGAACAAGATCAGTGGCCCCCTGCTCGATCGTATCGACATCCACATCGAGGTGACGCCCGTCGCATTCAGTGAATTGAGCAGTGAGCGTGCGACAGAGAAAAGCGCTGATGTGCGCGAGCGTGTGATCAAGGCGCGCAAGGTGCAGGAGCAGCGGTACGCTGGGGAGAAGATGCACTCCAATGCGCAAATGAGCAGCCAGCAATTGCGCCGGATCTGCCGCATCGACGCGGTGGGGCAGGCCCTCCTGCAGAAGGCGATGGAACGCCTCGGATTGAGCGCTCGTGCCTATGACCGCATCCTGAAAGTGGCGCGCACCATAGCGGATCTGGCCGAGAGCACCGACATCCGCACCGAGCACCTCGCTGAAGCGATCCAGTATCGCAGCCTCGATAGGGAGGCTTGGGCGGGATGATGCCCACCCGAAACCTTGGCCAGCAATGCTGCGTTGGATGGAGCCGATCGCTCTCCGTCACGCACAAATGCAAACACTTCTACTCGTAACCACCCTCTGGACGGGCCTTTTCGTTCCGGGCGACAAGAAGCCCGCGCGGACCTACTTGAGCAACGTCATGGAGCCCACCACCAAGGGCAAAGCCGCGTTCTACAAGGAACCGGCCGGCCAGCAAGGCACGCTCTACATTGGGAAGATCTTCACCACGGACGGTGTCCTGAAAGCGGAAGGGCACTATGCCGATGCGGAGTTGCGTATCGAACAAGGCCATTTCAAATTCTACCATGCCGACGGCAAGTTGGAGAGCGAAGGGGACTATGCCATGGGGAACAAGAGCGGGGTTTGGCAGCGCTACGATGATTGGGGCCAACAGCTTGCGGAAAAGGTGTACAACCCTGCGCCACTGGAGAACATCATCTACACACAGGCACCCACGATGCCGCAATATCCTGGAGGAAAACAGGCCATGATCAATTACCTCAGGAACACGGTCGGCAGTGTTCCGGGCGCAACCGCATCCTTCGTCGTAGAGAAGAACGGTGATCTCTCGGAGATCAAAGTGATCGGTGCGAACCCGCCCACGAGTGAGCAATTGGTGCAAGCGTTGGACAAGGCACCGCGTTTCGAAGCGGGTGCGAAGGACGGGCTCCCCATTCGCGTACAGATGCGCATGCCCCTGAAATAGAACCAAATTCCATACACATAGCACGAACGCCCCGACTTGTCGGGGCGTTCGTCATTTACCCTCACCCCAAACCCCTCTCCAAGGGGAGAGGGGCTTACGAAGATCACGCGTCCTTCCCGTGGCACTGCTTGAATTTCTTGCCGCTGCCGCATGGGCAAGGGTCGTTCCGGCCCACTTTCTTCTCCACACGCACGGGAGTGATGGGCTGTCGTGGTCCCTGCGGCGGCATTTGCTGCCGCAGGGCTTGGCCCCCCGCAGGTGCAGGGCCGCGCTGTGGTGCGTTGCTGCGTGATGCGCCCGCGTATTGTGGCGTCTCGGTGCGGCTGGTCTGCAATTTCTGTTGCGGTTGCCTTGGTGCCTGTGCTTCTTGCACGGTTGGTTGCGCGCTCGGCAAGCCCGCACGAACGAGGAAGCCCACCACTTCGCCGCTGATCCGTGCGATCATCGCGTCGAACAGTTTGAAGGATTTGAGCTTGTAGATCAACAGAGGATCCTTTTGCTCGATGCTCGCGTTCTGCACGTTGCGGCGCAGGTCGTCCATTTCGCGCAGGTGCTCTTTCCACTCGTTGTCGATGATGGCCAGTGTGATGTAGCGCTCGATGCTGTCGATCAGCTCGCGGCATTCGCTCTTGTAACTGCGCTGGAGATTGGCCACCACTTGCATCGTTTTGATGCCATCGGTGATGGGCACCACGATGTTCTCGTATTGCGCGCCCTGGTTCAGGAAAACGTCACTGATCACCGGCAACGCCTGGTTGGCCGTTTGCGCGGTGCGGCGTGTATAGCCGGCCATGGCCTGCTGGAACACGCCTTCGATGATCTCGTCCGACTTCCCGCTTTTGAATCCTTCCGCATCCACCGGGCTTTCCACGAAGAGCTTGCGGAAAAGATCCATCTGGAAACCATCGAAATCGCCCTCGGCGTGGTATTGTTCCACGAGGTCCGTAACCACATCATGGAACATGTTCAACACATCCAGCTTCAGGCGCTCCCCGAACAGCGCGTTGTGGCGCCGCTTGTAGATGACCTGCCGCTGCTTGTTCATCACGTCATCATACTCCAACAGTCGTTTGCGGATGCCGAAGTTGTTCTCCTCCACTTTCTTCTGCGCCCGCTCGATGCTCGCCGTCACCATGCTGTGCTGGATCACCTCCCCTTCCTTCAGGCCGAGGCGGTCCATCAGTTTGCTGATCCGCTCGCTGCCGAACATGCGCATGAGATCGTCCTCCAGCGAGATGTAGAACTGCGAGGATCCGGGATCACCTTGCCGACCGGAACGACCACGCAACTGCCGATCAACGCGGCGGCTCTCGTGCTTCTCCGTACCAACGATCGCGAGACCACCCGCATCCTTCACACCGGGGCCGAGCTTGATGTCGGTACCACGTCCGGCCATGTTCGTGGCGATGGTCACATTGCCGGGCAGGCCCGCATGCGCTACGATCTCCGCTTCGCGCGCATGCTGTTTCGCGTTCAGAACGTTGTGGGTGATGTTGCGCATGGTGAGCATGCGGCTTACCAGTTCGCTCACCTCCACGCTGGTGGTACCAACGAGAACGGGGCGGTTGGCGTCCTTCAGTTTCACGATCTCATCGATCGCCGCATTGTATTTCTCGCGTTTGGTCTTGAAGACCATGTCCTCATTGTCCTTCCGCACTACCACGCGGTTCGTGGGGATCACCATCACATCCATCTTGTAGATGTCCCAGAGCTCCTGCGCTTCGGTCTCGGCCGTACCCGTCATGCCTGCGAGCTTGTGGTACATGCGGAAGTAGTTCTGCAAGGTCACGGTGGCGTATGTCTGCGTTGCGGCTTCCACCTTCACGTTCTCCTTGCTCTCAATGGCCTGGTGCAATCCATCGCTGTAGCGACGGCCTTCGAGGATGCGGCCGGTCTGCTCGTCCACGATCTTCACCTTGCCGTCCATCACCACGTACTCGTCGTCCTTCTCGTACAGCGCGTAGGCGCGGATCAATTGGTTCACCGTGTGTACGCGCTCGCTCTTGATGCCGAAGTCGCGGAGCACGTCGTCCTTGCGTCGTGCCTTCTCCTCGATGTTGGCATCGCTCTTCTCGATGTCGGCGATCATGCCGCCCACATCGGTGAGGATGAAGAACTGCTGATCGCTCGCGTCGCCGCTGATAAGGTCAATGCCCTTCTCGGCCAGTTCAATGCTGTTGTGTTTCTCATCGATGACGAAGTAGAGTTCTGAATCCACTTTCGGCATTTCTTTCTGCTGGTCTTGCAGGTAGAAGTTCTCGGTTTTCTGCAACAGCGCCCTCACACCGGGTTCGCTCAGGAATTTGATGGTGGCGTTGTTCTTCGGAAGGCCACGATGGGCGCGCAGCACTGCGAGCCCGCCCTTCTCGAGGTTCTCCTTGCTCACGTTGCCTTCCTCCAATCCCTTCAGGGCTTCTTTGGCTTCCGAGATCAGTTTGGTCACCAGCTGCCGTTGCGCGCTGTAGAGTCTTTCCACTTTCGGCTTGTACTCATCGAACTGGTGGATCTCGCCTTTCGGTGTGGGTCCGCTGATGATGAGCGGCGTGCGCGCGTCGTCGATCAGCACGCTGTCCACTTCATCCACGATGGCGAAGTGGTGCTTGCGTTGCACCAGCGCGTTCGTGGCGTGGGCCATGTTGTCTCGCAGGTAATCGAAACCGTATTCGTTGTTGGTACCGAAGGTGATGTCGGCCATGTAAGCGGCGCGGCGTTGCGGGCTGTTCGGCTCGTGCTTGTCGATGCAATCCACACGCATTCCATGGAACTCGTACAACGGCCCCATCCATTCGCTATCGCGTTTGCTGAGGTAGTCGTTCACGGTTACCATGTGTACACCACGACCAGCGAGCGCGTTCAGGTAAACGGGGAAGGTGGCCACAAGCGTTTTCCCTTCGCCCGTCCCCATCTCCGCGATCTTGCCCTTGTGCAGGGCGATGCCACCGATGATCTGCACGTCGTAATGCACCATGTCCCAGGTGACAGGCGTTCCGGCCGCGTTCCAGGTGTTGCTCCAGATCGCGTCGTCGCCGTCGATGAGGATGCTCTCCCGCTTGGCCGCGAGCTCGCGATCGAGGTCGTTGGCCCGCACGCGTAGTTCGCTGTTCTCCTTGAAGCGGCGCGCGGTCTCTTTCACCACGGCGAAGGCTTCCGGCAGGATATCCATCAGTGCCTCTTCGATCTTGGCGACGACCTTCTCTTCAAGCTTGTCGATCGCTTGGTAACGCTCTTCCCGTGCATGGATATCCATGCGCGGATCCTCATCGATCTCCTTTCGCAATGCGTCCACTTGGGCTTGCTCGTCCTTGATGCGCTCGGCGATGCGTGACTTGAAGTCCGCCGTCTTCGCGCGCAGATCGTTGTTGCTGATGCCGTCGAGCTTGGCGAACTCCGCCTTCACGCGCTCCACGAGCGGCTGCGCTTCTTTCAGGTCGCGTTGCGCCTTGTCGCCGAAGACTTTCTTGATGAGGTTGCCGAGCATGGGGTCTGGGAATATCGAACGTTCAACAGGGATCACTGAATGTCGAAGTGGTCGGCCACTTCATCATTCGTCATTCAGCGTTCACTGTTCATCAGTTCCTGAAAAGGCCGCCAAAGGTAGCCGCCTGCTTTGAGCACGGACCTTGCCACGGCGCGGTGTCTGACACGTCGGCAGTACCATGGTGAGCGCGACTGCGGACAGGAAAGAAAAAGCCCCCGGTGCATCGGGGGCTTTGATATTCGGAGCGTGCGAGGTTCAGTACTCGTCCTCATTGAAGAAGAAGTCCTCCTTGCTCGGATAGTCCGGCCAGATCTCCTCGATGCTCTCGAAGACCTCTTCATCGTCCTCGATCGCCTGCAGGTTCTCCACCACTTCCAGCGGAGCGCCTGTGCGCATAGCGAAGTCGATCAACTCGTCCTTGGTCGCGGGCCAAGGAGCATCTTCGAGGTATTGGGCCAGTTCAAGCGTCCAGTACATGGTACGTGGGCTAGGTCTTTTTTACAAGGGCGCAAATATAGACGGGCAACGATACCGTCAAGCCCTGTTTATCAACCGACGAAAAATGTGCGCTTTCGCTACGGGCGCAAGGCTTCTGGCCGGTTCACCCCCGCGGCTTCCATGGGGTCTCCGCCACGCCAAGGTCTTTTCCGAGGCTCCGGGCGAGTACGAAGAGCAGGTCGCTGAGCCGGTTCAGGTAGCGCACGATGATCTCCGGAACCGCCTCGCGCGAAGCGATGCCCACCACCAACCGCTCGGCCCTGCGGCACACGGTTCGGCAGATGTGCGCTTGCGAAACCGCAGGATGACCGCCCGGCAGAATGAAGTTGCGCATCTCCGGCAGTTCCTTGTCCATCTCGTCCATCGCGGTTTCCAGCGCGGCGATGTCGGCCTGGGTAACGTGCGGTACCTTGAACTTGTCGGCCTCGGCTTCGCTCGAAGAGGCCAGCCGTGATCCGATGCTGAAGAGGTTCTCTTGGATGCCGATGATCAGCTCTTGGTGTTTCGTGCCAGCGAGGTCGTGCAGCATACCGAGGTGGCTGTTCAGTTCGTCAAGGGTGCCGTACGCTTCTATCCGCGCGTGGTCCTTGGATACCCGCGTGCCGCCGAGCAGCCCTGTTTGGCCCTTGTCGCCGGTGCGCGTGTAGATCTACATGCAGGCTGGTCAAAGAAGCGAAGCTCATCAACGCAACAGGGTGACCATTCCGTAACGACGGGCACTGTGGGTTTCCAGCACGTAGACGTAGGTGCCTTCCGGGGCTTCCGTTCCATCCACATTCCCGTCCCAGCCTCTGTGGTCACGGTCCTCGAAGATCAATTCACCCCAGCGGTTGAAGATGCGCATGTCCACCGTGATGCAATCCAAATTCCCTTGCGCTACGAAGCGCTCGTTGAAGTCGTCCCCGTTCGGGGTGAAGCAATTGGGTACGAACAGATCGCCCAGCAAGTCCCCGCTCGTATGGATCAGCGTGGCAGAAAGTGTGTCGCTGCAACCTGTCGCGTCGATAGCGATGAGTTGGACCACATAAGCGCCTGGTATGTTGTAGGTGTGCGAGGGGGATGGCAGCAGGCTGGTCGCTCCATCTCCCAGATCCCAGTGCAAGGTGGACCAATTCGCAGAGGTGTTGTTGAACGCCCATACCGCTTCGCAAGGATCGAACGTCGCGCTGAAGATGGCCACCACTGGTGGGGCGATCACTACGCTGGTGGAGGCGGTGTCCACACAACCTTCGTCATTGCTGGCGATCAAGGTGACCACCCAGATGCCCGGTGCGGCATATTCGTGGTTGAATACCCCTTCGTTCGAAGACGCGCCATCGCCAAGGTTCCAGAGCAGAAGATCCGCATTGATGCTCGCATCGGCGAAGAATACTTCCTGGTCGCAGCCTACAGAATCGGTAAGGTGGGCGATCGGTCCTTGTACGACAACGATGTTGGCTTGCACGGTATCGGCGCACGCGGAACCAGGCTCGGCGATGAGAACCACCGGGTATGTTCCCGGAGCCGCGTAGTCATGTGCCGGTGACGTTTCTCCGCTCGCAGTGCCATCGCCGAAGTCCCACGAGAACGTATCGGCGTTCGGGCTCCCGTTCTCAAAGGTCTGATGCGAGGAACATGGATCGGAGGTGATGGAGAATGCCGCTTGCAGGACCAATACAGGTGTTATCGTGTCTGTAGCTGTTGCCGTGCAGCCCACGCTGTCGGTCAAAGTCAACTGCACGAAGTAAGGTCCAGCGCCAGCGTATCCATGTGCCACCGGCGAGCCTGTACCATTGGTTCCGTCCCCGAAGATCCATTGCAGTGTACCGGTCGTCGTGCTTTGATCCGTGAAGGTCACCACTCCATCGCACAACAGGCTCACCCCGAAGCCGGTATTGGGCGGGCTGTTCACGTTCACCGTCGTGCTGGTGCTGTCCGCACACGTGCTTCCGGGGTTGGTGATCAGTGTTACCACATACGCACCGGCCCCCGTGTACGCATGCACTGCCACGCTGTCTGTGGATGTGGTCCCATCACCGAACGACCATAACAGCCCCGAGGCACCTTCGCCTATGCCTTGCACCGCTATCTGGAGATCGCAAGGGTCGCTATCGATCACTGCTTCGGCCTCGCCTCCGAGCACGATCACTTCCGCGTGCGCTGTATCCGGACCACAGGACCCATCGGCTATCAGTAGCACGGCATACACACCGGCGATCGAATATGGATGGGACACATCGGTGGTGCCCGCCTGTGTGCCATCGCCCAGGTCCCATGTGTAGGCGGTCGCGTTCTGCGAGGTGTTGGTGAACCCGATCGGAACGCCTGCGCATGCCGTATCCGGCAAGATGTCGAACGATGCGATGGCACCTGTGCTCGCGCTTGTTATGTACGCGGGCTTCGTCAGCGATAGCGTATCGCCGCAGGCCACTACCCGCAGTGTGATGGTGTAAGTGCCTGCCGCGAACTGATGCTCCGGGGCCTGCTCGTTCGTGATGGTGCCATCGCCGAGGTCCCACTCCCACCAAGTGCCCAAGCACGTGCTGTCCACGAACTGGTAGGTGTCGCAGCTGCCCACGGCATAGGCCGAGAAGGCGATGTACCCCGTGGGTGCCGCCGAGCCCGGCACTTCGCCCTCGATCGCATTGGGAAGCCCGGAGCGGGTGCCATTGTTCGATACCAGGATCGCGCTGTAGTTGTAGCCGATCGCGTTCACGTCCGGGTTGTCCGGATCAGCGATCTCGGCCAAGTAGTTCGTGTAGTACTCGCCGCCTGAATAGATACGACCATTGCCACCTTCTTCGAGCGATCGCCGGTAGGCTCCCATGCTGTTGGAGATCACCTCATTCACGAACGTGGTGGTGGAGACCCGGCCGATCTGTGTCGTGCCGCCGCTGTTGCCTTGCCAGTACAACCATTGATCGAGAGGTGAATATTCGATACCCAGAACGGCATCGGTGCATAACGACAGTTCGAGCGGAGAGTTGAGCGCTCCACTGTTCAGGTCCAAGTCCCACTGCACGATGTCCGGATCGAGCGATGAACTGGTCGGCGTGGAAAGCGCCAGATGGTCCATCGCCGTGGTGAGTTCGATCTCCGTGTACGTGGCCGTACTGCTCACGTTCTGCGTCGTTATTACCTGCGGGGGCCCGATGCCCTGGTCGGTGATCAGGAAACGCAGGATCTCATAGATGCCCGGACCTTGTATGCGGCATGCGAAGAGCCAGCGACATCCGGTAATGGTCTGCCGGGTTACCGCGAAGCCCTCGGTGATACCGTCCGATAACAGTACGTTCTTCGTCGCGGTCACATCGCCTAACCCGCCATTGAGCGAAAGGTCCACCTCGGAATAGTAGAGGAAGCCACCGCCGGGATCAAAGCTGCGATGGATGATGAACCATCGGTCCGAACGGCAGGGGACCGGCGTGATGCAGGATTCCATACAACTGTTGTTCCCGAACAATCCCTCCCCGTTCGGCATCGAGGCGAAGTTGGCATCACGTACCGAGATCAGATCGCTGCCATCCACGGCGCAGGAGAAGAGGATATTCCCGGCACCGTCGGTCATCAGGTTCACATCTTCTGCACCACCTGAACCGAACCCGGCGATCATGGACCCCACGGTGGGCGGCGTTTGGGTGAGGTCCATCACATGCACTTCGCCGGAAGTCTCGCGCACGAGCCACTTGTTCAGTTGCGCTTCCCCGATCATCGGCGCAAGGGCGAACAGGAGGCTTGCGCGCAGGTGTCGGAGGTGCATGGCGTCAAAGGTTCTGTTGCATGGACGCATGGAACCGGTCCGGTTGCTGCGCGTGGATCTCAGTAGCGCTGGCGGAAGTGCTGGGGTGCCTGTTCAGTTCGGAAGAAGACCAGGCCGAGGTCATACAGATCGATCGTGACGGTAACGCGCGGATGCGCCTTCACTTCCTCCCAAGCGGCTTCCATTCCTCGGCTCCAGTGGATGTCGTCCAGGATGAAGACGCTGTTGTTGTGCGCTTTGGAGAGGCATTGCTCGAAGTACTCCAGCGTCGGCTCCTTCGCGTGGTGCCCGTCGATGAAGACCATGTCGAGCGCATCGGTCTGCTTGAGCACCTCCGGAAGGCGGCTGCGGAAGCTGCCCAGCACAGCGTGGATATTGCGCTGTCGCAATTCCTCGAAGTGGTGCCGCGCGATGCGGTGCGTTTGCGGACAGCCTTCGATGGTGGTTACCGTGGCGTTCTCAGCACCGCGCGCCATATAGAGCGTGGTGATACCGAAGCTCGTGCCCAGTTCGAGCACCGTGGAAGGTTCGAAGTGGCGCGCGAGACGGAAGAGCAGTTGCGCTTGGCGTGCGGGCTTCAGGCTCGTGCTGGCGATGTCGCTCACATTGCGGATCGGCATGTCCAGCACACGGCTTCCCGCGCCGAGGTCGTTCACGCGGATCACCTGGTCGCTCATCAGCAGGTCGTCGCGCAATGATTCGATCGCGTCGAATTCAGGCAAGTGCTCGTTCACCCGCAACACATCGTTCACCAGCGTGTACACGAAGGGCGAGTGAACGGAATGTCGCGTGCGCGCCTTCACCAGGTGCTCCATCCAACTTCCGATGCGTGCGAGTTGTTCGGCCATCGATCACACGTTCCGCGGAACGCGCGGCGAAGGTAGATGTGTGCCCATAGCGATGGGTCACGTCGCTAAGGCGCGGCCAACAGAAGGGTGTTCGCCCCTTCGCGCGAGCACTACCTCGTAGATCGTGGTGACGAGGCCCACCATGAACATGCCGTAGAAAATGTCCTCGACCGGAATGGTGAGTATGCGCACGCCGAGGTTCTCAGTGTTGTCATACCACACCACTGGGCGCTCCAAGCCAGTGCCGGTAAGGATCCCGTTCACCGCGAGGAAGGGCAGGAGCAGAACCAGGTACGTTAAGTAGAAACGGCCCAGCCATGGGGCGCGCTGGATGAAGGCGGTGAACGCGATCCATATCGCGCACACCGCCCACGCGGTGCTGGTGTATGTGCGTTGCCAGTTGCACAATGCCACCGCGACCAGAAGAACGATGAGCACTATGCTGATCGAGCGGGTGTACTTTCCCAAATAGTCCTTCACGCCAAGAACCTTGAAACAATGGTACGTGAACAAGCATGCGTAGGGTACGCACACGAAGAAGGCCCACTCTTCGATTGGTAGGCCACAAGCGCGCACGTTCCACACATGTTCAGCGTTGAAGCCCCAGATCCCTGCATGTGTGAAGAGCGCATCCCATGGAACGAAGAGCGCCATCATGCCCACAACACCGATGAACAACGCTGGCCAGTTCCTGTAGAAACGCAGTCGCGGATGGAAGCTGAAAAGAAAAGGGAAGAGCACGGCACCGAGATCCACCCAGGCGTAAGTGCTCATCGCATCAGGCGGGCTGCCACTTTCTTTTCGCCTCGCGGAAATACTTCATCGGCACCCACAACATGCCGAAGCACTCGCAACCCTCCTTTTCGATGCGCTTGTGATGCACTTTGTGCGCCCGCCGCAGGCCAAGGAAATAAGGAGTATCCGCCTTGCGCAGCCACTTGATCCGCTGGTGTATGAAGACCTCGTGAACGAGGAAATACGCGATACCGTAAACGAGGATCCCCAAGCCGATCCATAACCATGGCGTATCAAGGCCAACGTGAGCGCCGATGAAAAAGAGCAGCATGCTGGGTACAGCGAAGATCAGGAAGAAGCTGTCGTTCCTTTCCAGGAAGCCGTAGTGGTCCTTCTTGTGGTGATCGCTGTGGAGCCGCCAGAGGAAACCGTGCATCACATACTTGTGCGTGGCCCATGCCACTCCTTCCATGGAGAGGAACGAGATCGCAACGATCGCGGTGATGGCCCAGATGTTCATGCCTTCGTCATCGCCGTGAAATTAACCACGCTTCACCCGATCACCTGCAGGTTCGGGTAGCGCTGCCTCCAGAACTCCAGCGCCTTCATGCTGGCGATAGTGATGATGGTGCGTGCGTCCAAGCGCACTTTGATCGCTATCAGGCCTTCTTTCACCGGTTGGGTGAGGATCAATTTCTTTCTGCGTGCCATGTCAATTGAACAATTGGGTTTGTCGTACGTTTTTCGTGGGCCTTTCGTCGAGCGCGATCTTGTAAACCGATAGCGCCCGATCCCTCCCATGTTCATGTACGACGATAGGACGCGGATAGTTCTCGGTGGTGTATTCCTTCACCCATCGTTTAACATACGTTAACCCGGGATCGAACTTCTCCTGCTGGATCGTGGGATTGAAGACGCGGAAGTACGGGGCCGC
>JANMKC010000390.1:0-5568 GCA_031371785.1 Flavobacteriales bacterium
GCTGAAGCTGGAGGACGAGTTGCATGCGCGTGTAGTCGGTCAGGATGAAGCGGTGCATGCGGTGGCTGATGCGGTGCGCCGCAGTCGAGCGGGTATGGGCGACGAGAAACGGCCCATCGGTTCGTTCATCTTCCTCGGCACCACTGGAGTAGGGAAAACCGAACTCGCCAAAGCGCTCAGCGAGATCCTCTTCAACGACGAGAACGCGATGACGCGCATCGACATGAGCGAGTACCAGGAACGTCACAGCGTGAGCCGACTGGTCGGCGCGCCTCCCGGATACATCGGCTATGAGGAAGGCGGGCAACTCACGGAGGCCGTGCGCCGAAAACCCTACAGCGTCGTACTGCTCGACGAGATCGAAAAGGCGCACCCGGACGTGTGGAACATCATGCTGCAAGTGCTCGATGATGGCCGCCTCACGGACAACAAGGGCCGCGTGGTGAACTTCAAGAACACCATCATCATCATGACGAGCAACATCGGCTCGCATATCATCCAGGAACGCTTCGAGAAGATCGACAACAAGAACCGCGAGGAGGTGATCGAGAACACACGCGAAGAGGTGATGAACCTGCTGCGCAGCACGGTGCGGCCCGAGTTCCTCAATCGCGTGGACGAGATCGTGATGTTCGAGCCGCTCACGCAAAAGGATGTACACGCCATCGTGAAGCTCCAGATCGCCATGTTGATGAAGAAGCTCGAGGAGAAGGACATCCACCTCACGCCATCACCCGAACTGATCGACTACATCGCGGAAGGCGGCTACGATCCTCAGTTCGGCGCGCGGCCCATCAAGCGTATGATCCAGAAGGAACTGATGAACGAACTGAGCCGACAGATCATCGCGGGGAAAGTCGAGACCGGCGTGAAGCAGGTGATCGACGTGTTCGACGGGAAGATCGTGTTCAGGAAGCCGATAGCGAAGGAGACCCGCCTACGCGAAGACGCTTCGGCGGGCAAAGAGGCAAGGGCGAAAGTGTGAACGCTGCTATCACCTGACAAGGCCCTGCTCAGGGTCCACTCCGTGAGACGAGCCAACGGAAGGGAATCGTACTTTCCCCTTCCCATGCGCGCAATCGGCTGTTTTCTTTTGATCGTGCCAGCGGCTTTCTATAGCGCGCAGACAAACGGCGAGCAACGGCATCTGGACTCGTTGAACCGGGTGATCCAAATCGCCGCGCATGATACGGCGGTCGTCCACGCTTACCTCGGCCTTACCGCCATCCTTCAAGCAGCTCACCTGGACACCATCGTGCCCTTGTGCGGCGCGGCCAAGAGGATCGCTGAGAGGAACCTCGCCCGGAAAGACCTGTCGGAAGCGGAGCGCCTGTCGTTCAGCCTCTCGCTTGCCGACGCATTGAACTACCTCGCGACATGGGAGATGTATTCGGGCAGCGTGGAACGTGCCCACGCGGAGTACCAGCAGGCACTTGGGCTCGCACGCGAACTGGGCGATGCGCAGTTGACCGGCCAAGTGCTCAGCAATCTTGGCCAGGCGGTATGGACGGCCGGGGACCTGGATGGAGCTATCCTGTACTTCGATAGCGCGGTGGTCGTGCATGAGCGGATCGGGTACGATCAAGGCGTGGTCATCTCCCGAAGCAATATCGCGTTCATCCACAAGCTGAAGGGGCGTCTCGCGCTAGCCTTAAGCACGTTCACCAGCCTCTTGGAAAAGCAGCGCGCGCTCGGCGACGAGCAGGGCATCGCGAACTCCCTGCTGAACCTTGGGGAAATCCAATTCAAGCTGAACGAGCACCAGGAATCCGCCGACGCCTACTTGAAGGCGCTGACCACATTCGAGAAGCTCAACGACGAACGCAGCATGGCCATCGTCTATTCCTCGCTCGGTGGGGTGTACGAGCACATGGGCGAGATCGAAAAGGCGATCGCCTATCTGAACGAGGCCTTGCTGATACAGACGCGGTCCAACTTCCGCGTGGATGCCGGCGTGAGCCACAGCAACCTCGGCACCTTGTACAGCAGGCTTGGGAAAATGAGTTTGGCCCTCGAAGAATTGAACCGCTCGGTGGAGCTCTTCCGGGAGACCGGTGCGGACCAGAACCTGGCGAACAGCTTGAGCTCCATCGGCATGATCCACGTCAACGCCGGGAGGATCGCGGAGGCCGAACACTGCGGCAAAGAGAGCCTGATGCTGGCGCAAAAAGTGAAGCTGCCTTATGAGATCGCGGGCGCTGCCGAACTCATGAGCCTGGTATACCAGCGCAAGGGCGAATGGCAACAGGCGCTCACGATGGAACTGCTCCTGAAGACCATGCAAGACAGTTTGGTGAACGATAAGAACAAGACCGCTGCCACCGAAGCGCGGATAATATTCAAATATGACCAAAAGGCCTTTGCCGACAGCCTGAAGCAGAGCGAAGCAAAGCAGCTGACCGACGCACGCATCGCCGCTCAAGAAGCGCGATTGAAGAGCGAGCGCATCCAACGCTACGCCCTCTTCGGCGGGTTGGTATTGTCCGTGGTCTTCGGTGCCATCGTCTTCGAGCGCTTTCGGACAACGCGCCGACAGAAGCAGGAGATCGACCTGCAAAGGCGGAAGGTGGAACAACTGATGAACACGAGGAGCAACTTGGTGCAGACACTTTCGCACAGCATCAGGAACCCGCTGACCATCATTTCCATGGCGATCGGTTCCGCAGGCGCGGAAAACCGATCAACGAACGGTGAGAGCCGACGCATCGAGCGCATGGAGAAAGGGATGGAACAGATCACCCGAAGGCTGGACTACCTCGACACCGTGGCCCGGCTTGAGCAAGGTTCCATGCGGCTGAACGTGCAACCTGTTGATCTGCGACAGAAGCTGGAGGACATGGTCAACAACTATGCGCCCAAGGTCGAGAAGAAGGGCATGAAGGTCCGTGCGGACATCAACTGGAACAATGATCCGGTGAGCATGGATTGGTCGCAATTGGAAATGGCCGTTGAGAATCTTTTGGACAACGCGATCAAGTACAACGATGCTGGAACCACGATTCACGTTTCCCTTGCCTTGGAAGAAAGAGGATCCGGGAAGCAATTGATCGATCTGTCGGTCGCTGATGATGGTCGCGGCATCAACAAGGCGGACCAGGAGAACCTGAAGCAATTCGGTTTCCGCGGAACAAGACAAGCCACCGATGCTGTTCCCGGCACCGGCATCGGCCTCTACCATGTGGACCAAGTGGTGCAGCTCCACGGCGGAACCTTCACGGTAACAAGCGTCGAGGGTCGCGGGTCGGAGTTCCGGATCTCCATACCCTTGCTGAACGAGCAGGAGCAAATGGCGATTGGGACGAACCAGGACATGCGCTCATGAACACCCACGACCTTCCCACGCCTGCGCGCGATGCCTCGACCGGGAAACCCACCCTGCTGGTGATCGACGATGAACCTGTAATTCTCGAAAGCATCGTGGAAGCCCTGCAACAGGACTTCCAAGTCCTCACCGCGGAAGATGGCATGGCAGGTGTCGAGCGCGCGTTGGAAACGATCCCCGACCTGGTGATCACCGATGTGAACATGCCGCTGAAGAACGGCTTCGAGGTCTGCGTCGAATTGAAGAACAACGAACGCACCAGCCACATTCCCCTGATCATGCTCACTGCGCTTACCGATGAGGTGAGCCGGATAACCGGCTTGCAATTGGGCGCGGATGACTATCTCGCCAAGCCCTTCAACGTGCAAGAACTCCGGCTCCGCATCGGGAAGCTGCTGGAAAGGAAAGTGCGCTTCCGCGACGAGATCCGCGTGGCCATCGATGCGCCTGCTCCCCTGCCAGCGGACCCGCCGGAGAAGGAAGCGCCCTTGAAGGACAGATTGAAGAAATTCATCCTGGCCCACTTCAGGGAAGACGACTTCGGCGTGGATCGCTTGGGCGAACTCATTGGCATCGAACGACGGACCTTGGAGCGCCGGATGGGTAAGGAGATGAACATGACGCCCAACAACCTGATCAAGGAGGTGAAGCTCATGCTGTCGAAGAAGTACCTCGAAGAAGAGCGCGACCTGCAGATCGCGCAGATCTCCGAAAAAGCAGGATTCTCCACGCCTCAAAGATTCACCTTGGATTTCACGGATTATTTCGGCCTGAATCCAAGCACTTACCGGCAGAATTGGGTCCGGTTGGGCTGATCCCGCTCCTTACAGCGGTCGCGATCCGATAAGCCTGCTGTCGCGATCCGGCAAGTCGCCTTGTTCGCGTGCTCATCAGCATCGTGCGATGCGCCAGCACAGCCACCTGTTCAGGTGGATCCCACCCGGTCGTGGATCGATAAAAGATCGTCGCACGTGACGGGATAGGGCCCCGATACGTTTGGCCCAACCAAAAACGAACCACCATGAAAACCTCGATCACCCTCCGTCTCTCGATCCTCCCCCTGCTGCTGCTCCCATTCCTCGCCAGCGCACAGCAGAAAACCACCTTCACCATCGCCGACCCTTTCAAGAAAAGCATGTACGGCGATCAGCGCGTGAACCGCATGAAGTTCAAGGACCTCAAAGCCGCACTGCTTACCGGCAACGATGAAGGGATCGTTCACGATGTGCGCACCTTGGAAAGCAAGAGCACCGCGAGCGCCGTTCTCAACTACACTGGGCTGGCCTTGGTAACGCTGGGTGCCACCATGAACCTGTTGGGCACCGCATCGGAAATGCCATCGAACAACGGCTGGGGCCGTTCCTCATCCACCACCTCGTCCAGCATCAATGGCCTGGGGTTCATGGTGGCCGGTGTGGGTCTGGAACTCGTGGGCGCAGTGGTCCATAGCGGATACAGGAGCACGTTGAAGCACGCGATGCGTCGGCACAATGAACTGATCGGCGGCGCATCGGTTTCGCCCGGAACCGTTTCCATCGATGGCAGCCTCGCTCCCGGTGCAATGCTCACCGTGCATTTCTGAACGATCGCCGCACACCAACAACGTCATCAGTCATGAACTCCCTCCTCCCACCGTTCCGCGCATTGCGCTCCTTCATCACCATCGCGGCGTTCATCACCGCCACGCTCCTGCTGGCGCAGAACACGATCGATGTCGTTGAACTGAAGAACGGATCGGTGATCCGCGGATCCATCGTCGGGCAGGTCCCCGCCGAGAGCCTCAAGTTGAAGACCGCAGATGGCAGTGTCTTCGTGTACCGCATGGACGAAGTAGTGAGGATCACCCGCGAAACCGTGAAGAACCCGCTCGACGAGAAGCCGGACATGAGCCAGTACGGCGGAACGTTCGGCCTTGGTGTCGCCATCGGCGGCGGCGGCGTCATCGGCCTCCCCATCAGAAGCTACGTGGCGAAGAACGTGGTGCTCGAAGGCGGAATCTTCCTGCGGCCTTCCATGGTGTATGAGCGGCGCACCTACTCCTCCTACTACAATGGCTACCAAATGGAAACGCGCACGAGCGAGGACAAGCACTTCGCCATCACACCCTTCCTCGCTGGCGGCATCGACGTGATGCTCGGCGAACATTACGACAAATATGACCGCCGCGTCGTGCGCAACGGCATCATGTTCCGCACAGGCACCAACCTGAGCTCCAACATGGACGAGACCATGATTGCCCTCGGTTG
>JANMKC010000427.1:0-2488 GCA_031371785.1 Flavobacteriales bacterium
CATCAAGGCACACAAGTTCAGTGCGACCGCCAAGGCGGCCATTGAAGCAAAGGGAGGGACCGTGGAGATCGTCAATCGCTGAGCATGAAGAACCTGATCGATACGGTAAAGAACATCTGGCGCATCGAAGAACTGCGCAAGCGGATCCTCCTCACGCTGGGGCTGCTGCTGGTGTACCGCATCGGCAGCTTCATCGTGCTTCCCGGAGTGGACAGCACGCGCCTCGGCAGCGGTAGCACGGGTGGCACCGGCCTGGTGGATCTGCTCAGCATCTTCACGGGTGGAGCCTTCACACGTGCGAGCATTTTCGCCCTTGGCGTGATGCCCTACATCAGTGCGAGCATCATCATGCAGTTGGCAGGCATCGCCATCCCGGCCGTGCAGAAGATGCAGCGCGAGGAGAGCGGACGTCGCCGAATGAACCAGTGGACGCGCTACATCACGATCATCATCTGCTTGTTCCAAGCCCCGGGCTACATCCTCACATACGTGGATGCCGACGCGCGACCCGCGAACGACCCGATGTGGTTGCCGGTAAGCGTGATCATCATCACATGCAGCACGCTCTTCGTGATGTGGATCGGTGAGCGCATCACCGAACGTGGGCTCGGCAATGGCACCTCGTTGATCATCATGATCGGCATTCTCGCACGC
This sequence comes from Flavobacteriales bacterium, assembly GCA_031371785.1. Lineage (GTDB taxonomy): Bacteria > Bacteroidota > Bacteroidia > Flavobacteriales_F > PHOS-HE28 > PHOS-HE28. The sequence continues at coordinate 655 of JANMKC010000427.1, forward strand.
TTGCCGGAATCGTTCCTGCAGGAGTTCGTGAGCCGCATGGGCTACGGTGGTGGAGGCTTGGTGGTGATCCTTGTTGAAGTGGTCATGTGGCTGCTGATCATCGCGGGCAACATCCTGTTGGTGCAGGGCACGCGGCGCATACCGGTGCAGTTCGCCAAGCGCGTTCAAGGCAACAAGCAATACGGTGGCGTGCGCAACTACGTGCCGTTGAAAGTGAACGCGGCCGGTGTCATGCCTATCATTTTCGCGCAGGCGATCGTGCTGATCCCGCTCTACCTGAGCCAGGCGTTCGAAAATCCGCCGCAGTGGATGCTGCACTTCAGCCGGTACGAGAGCGCGGGTTACAACATCACGCTCTTCCTCATGGTAGTGGCCTTCACTTACTTCTACACGGCCATCACCGTGAACCCGAACCAACTGGCCGACGACATGAAGCGCAACGGCGGCTTCATTCCCGGGGTGAAACCGGGCAAGGCCACAGCGGGCCACATCGACGAACTGCTCAGCCGAATCACATTGCCGGGTGCGGTCTTCCTTGGTTTCGTGGCGATCCTGCCGGCCTTCGCCATCGCCGCGGGCATCAAACAGGGCTTCGCGCAGTTCTTCGGTGGTACATCCTTGTTGATCATGGTGGGCGTGTTGTTGGACACGCTGCAGCAGATCGAAAGTCATTTGTTGATGCGTCATTATGATGGCCTGATGAAGACCGGGCGCATCAAGGGAAGGCAGAGCGCTGCCTACAGCATGGCTACAGGCTAGGTTCATGGGCAAGTCCGTGAGCATCCTGAGCGATGCGGAGATAGGGTTGGTGAGAGAGAGTTCTTTGCTTGTTGGTAAGACCTTGGCAGAAGTGGCCCGCCACTGCGCACCGGGGGTCACCACGCGCCAGTTGGACCGCGTGGCGGAGGATTTCATCCGTGGTCACGGTGCCGAACCGGCGTTCAAAGGCTACCAGGATTTTCCCGCTACACTGTGTACAAGCGTGGATGATCAGGTAGTGCATGGCATACCGAACGACGAGCCGTTGAAAGAGGGCATGATCGTGAGCGTGGACTGTGGCGTGAAGTGGAACGGTTTCTATGGCGACAGCGCCTACACGTTCTGCATCGGTGAAGTGAGCGAGGAGGTGAAAAAATTGCTGCGTGTTACGCAGGAATGCCTCAAACTCGGAGTGGCGCAAGCGATGGTGAACAACCGCACTGGCGACATCGGTTTCACGGTGCAGCAGCATGCCGAAAGCAATCGCTACGGCGTGGTGCGGGAACTGGTGGGACACGGTGTGGGGCGCGAGCTGCACATGGCGCCGGAAGTTCCGAACTATGGCAAGCGCGGACACGGTATGAAGCTCGGCGCGGGTATGGTGATCGCCATCGAACCCATGATAAACATGGGCAGCAAAGAAGTGCGTCAATTGGACGACGGCTGGACGGTGATCACGCGTGACGGCAAGCCCAGTGCGCACTTCGAACACACCGTGGCGGTGCGTGCAGGACAACCAGAGGTCTTATCGACCTTCAGTTACATCGAGGATGTGCTGAAGACAAAAGGGGAATTGATAACGGCGTGACGTGTCACGACGATATGGTAGGGGCGACGTTCACGTCGACCTGATCGGGAAAGGAAGGAAAGAAAGGAATGAGCAAGACAGGGAACATAGAGCAGGACGGCGTCATCAAAGAGGCGCTGAGCAATGCCATGTTCCGTGTAGAGTTGGAGAACGGCCATATCATCGTGGCGCATATAAGCGGAAAGATGCGGATGCACTACATCCGGATCCTTCCAGGAGACAAAGTGAAAGTGGAGATGAGCCCCTACGATCTGAGCAAAGGCCCCA
>JANMKC010000435.1:0-10915 GCA_031371785.1 Flavobacteriales bacterium
CAACCCTGTTTCAGCGATACCGCTGCCGAGCGGGAAGAGCGAAGCATAGTTGCCGGCGAACACACCCGGTGTTCCGCATGTGCTGTTGTCATCCCAATTGATGCTCCAGGTCATCATGCCGCGCAACGTCGGGTATTGGCCCACGGTGGTGTACGATCCGGGTTGCGGCCCTTCGCCACGCAAGTAGCGTATTGCGGCCGCGACGTCCGCTGGTGGTGTGTAGCCTTGACCCGACGCATCGTTGCACGCGGGCAACCCGATGGCGACCTTTTCTGGCGGCAGCGGTGCGAACCATCCACCAGCGGTCTGGAAACCATGCAGCACTGCTTCGGTCTCGGCCACGATGAAATCCGCTGTGCTCTGTGTGTAGATGGCGCCATCGATACCGTACATCGTGCCGCTGTTGTACAACTGCACTTGCAGGATCTCCAACGAATCACGCAGCGCATCCACGATCGGCAGCTGGCAACCCCAACCTCCGCTGAATGCTGATTGGCCGCCCTGCACCGCGTACGTTTCAGGCGCCATCGTGAGCCACATTTTGTGGCCATACCACAGGCGGAACTGCGTCATGATCGACTTCACCGCATCGATCATGCGGATCACCGGCGCATCCACCGGCGCACTGATGGTACCACCACTTATGCTCACTGAGTTGCTCTCCAGATCGAGGTCGAGACCATCGAAGCCGTACGTGCTGATGATGTCGAGCACACTGCTGGCGAACTGGTCGCGTTCGCTGTCCGTGTTCAACTGAAGATCGATGTTCGCGCCGCCCACTGAGATGAGCACTTTGCGACCTTGCGTGTGAAGCGTGGCCACTTGTGCGATGAGCGCCGCTTGCGTGGTCTGGTCCGGTGCGAACTGCATGTTGTAGGAGGTACCCGTCGCGGGCAACGCGAACGCCACCTCGATCACCGTGTAGCGCGCATCCACCTGGTCCAGGTCGATGTACGGCGAAGAGGCATCGTACCAGTTCTGCCAGTAACCAACGAGATCCGCAGGTTGCGCGTGGAGCAAAGCACTTTGCAAGAGAAGGAGAAGGCTGGCGGTTCGCATGGTGAACGGGTTCTGTATCCAAAGATGCCTCTTTGGCGGCTCCGGGACCTGTTCTCAGGTGCTCTTCACCGCGCGGGTGATCGTCAGCAGCGGAAAGGTGTCGAGCCAATACTTCCCGATGCGCTCCATGTAAGGTCCCGGGACTTGCGAAGCCAGACACGCTTCCAACTCTTCGCGCTCACCGGGGATCTTGTTCTCAGCGGCGTATTGCGCAACGGGACCATTGCCACGCAAGGCGTACGTCGAAGCTGCTATGTGCAGGAAGTCCACAACGCATCCGGCGGATCGACGGTGAGAACGCTGGTGGTGAAAATGTGATCGGGCTTGCGGATCATGCCACACCGAGCCGCTGCGTGTACTCCTTGTCAAGCGTTGCTTTCTTGCCCCAGAAGCTCGTTGCGGTGCGCCCGTTCAAATGCTCCGTGAGCACATCGAGGTGCGCATGCCAGCCGCCGGAAATGCCGAGCAGGTCCTTCTGGTTGGGCAAGCGGTGGTGCGTGAGCACGAGCAGCACATCGTTGCCTTGCTCGGAGAGTTCGAAGACCACTTCAGATAGTGCCTCCGCCCGTGCGCCCCAAGTGAAGCCGATCACATTCGGCGGTTCGCAGCGGGTGATCTTCGCTTTCATGCTGTGGCCGTTCTTGTATTTCTCAGGCGTTTCTTCAGGCACCACGTCCAGATCCTTGAAGGTCCATGACAATTGCACATCGCCGCCCACGCGCAAGTCCATGGCTCCAGTAGCCAGCCACTTGGCGCGTTTTTCTGGTTCGGTGAGGTAGGCCCACACCCGTTCGATGGGGCCGGGCAGCAAGCGTTCGAATCGGATGGTGTTCAGTGCGATGATGGTTCCGTACTTGTCCATGGTGTCGTGTTGTTTGGTTGGTTCGATCAACGTTTGGCCGCGTCCTCTTCGCGCAGCAGTTGTTCCAATGCATCGAGGCGTGTTCCCCAGAAGTTGCGTGTTTCGGCGATCCACTTCGCCGCTGCATCCAATGGCTCCGACCGGTAACTGAGGAAGTGTTCGCGACCCACCCTTCTGCGCTTCACCAGCTTGGCGCGCTCCAGCACGAGGATGTGCTTGCTCACAGCGTTCAGGGACATGCCGAACGGCCGCGCGACTTCCGTCACCCGCGCTTCACCGGATGACAAACGCTGCAGGATCGCGCGCCGCGTGGGATCAGCCAATGCGGTGAGCGTTCGGTCGAGGGTCTGTGGGATCGGCATCGGGGGCGAATATATTCAACCGTTTGGTTGAATGTATGTTCAGGGAAGAATTTTCCTATAGGTCTCCTTGGAACCATCCGATGTCATTCCACCTCCAACGAAATTGACGCACGCGGTGCGGTGACCCATATACTTGAGCAGCCAACTGTGGGACCATGAAGAACATCAAGATCAGTGAGCGGATCCTTTGGCCGATCCTGCTCCTCCTACTTCTTACTTCCTGCCAAGCCCAGAAAGACGAGTCTCCCAACAAGTACGAACAATACCTCTCCGACGCGTACGCCAGAGGACAGTTCAACGGCACTACGCTGGTCTATGAAAATGGAAAAGGTCGTCTATCAAGGGGCCTTCGGCATCCGCAGCATCGATCCCCTCGACTCGCTAGACCTGAACTCGCAGTTCAGGTTGGCTTCGGTGAGCAAGCAATTCACCGCGATGGCCATCATGATGCTGAAGGAGAGCGGCAAGTTGCGCTATGACCAGGACATCCGCGACTTCATTCCTGAACTGCCTTATGAAGGGATCACGATCAGGCACCTGCTGCACCATGTTTCAGGTTTGCCGGACTATGAGCCGTTGATGGACCAGCACTGGAAGACCGACCTGAAGTACGATGACCCGGCGCGCTATACCGACGGCAACGCGGACGTGATCAAGATGCTCGCGACCCAGAAGCCGCCGGTGCTCTTCAAGCCCGGCGAGCGATGGAAGTACAGCAACACCGGCTACAACCTGCTCGGCACCATCGTGGCCAGGGCATCGGGCGTGTCGTTCGCCGATTATCTGAAGCAGCACGTTTTCGATCCGGCCGGGATGTCGAACACGGTGATGTACGACTTCGTCATCGGCCCCGACCCGAAGATGCCGGACAGGGCTTTTGGCTTTCAGGTGGGATGGAACGGAACGGAGAGGAGCCCCGCAGATTCGCACTATTTGAATCGTGGGCAGGGAGAAGATGGGGTCTATTCCACGGTGGGTGATCTGCTGAAATGGGACAGGATCCTCTACACCGAGAAGCTGGTGTCCAAAGCAACGCTCGAAGAGGCCTTCACCCCGGCGGTGCTCAACAATGGCGACACCACGGACTACGGCTTCGGCTGGTTCATCCAGCGATCACCATCGGGAAAGAAGATGGTGCAGCATTCGGGTGGTTGGCTCAGTTTCACCACCTACATCTTCCGTGGCATCGAAGAGGACAAGTGTTTCGTGTTGCTGTCGAACAGCGCTGGACCCGGTAGCCGGAGTATCATCGAAGGTTTGACGGACATGCTGTACGACCAACCCTACGCATTGCCACCCCTGTCCATCCGCCAGGAGATGGGAAAGGAGGTGGCGAACAAGGGTGCGGAAGCCGCCATTGCGCAGTACAGGAAATGGAAAGCTGAACGAGCCGCAGAATTCCATTTTGCGGAAGAAGACCTGAACGTGCTGGGGTACAACTTGCTGTGGAGCGATCGCGTGGATGACGCCGTGGAGATCCTCCGGCTCAACATGGAAGAGTACCCGCGCTCCTCCAATGTCTATGACAGCTATGGTGATGCCTTGCTTGCACCCGGGGATAGCGTGAACGCGCTGGAGAATTTCAAGAAGGCGTTCGCGATGGATGCGACGCTCACCGCGACCAAGGAGAAGATCGATGCCATCGAAGCAGGTGCCGTGCCCAAGGCGAAATGAACGCTTGCGCAGGAGCGGTATCACCTGCCGGTCTCTTCCTTGAGCGTCATCATCGAGGACCGAACCCAGTTCTTGTTCTCCTCGGATGCACAGAACGGGGCCTTCTCTGCCTCGGCTGCTGCAATGACATCCTCCGCGTTCGCACCTTGCTTCAGTCCAGCATACATATAGGCCACCGCTGAAGCGCGCGGACCGGAGCGGCACGAGATCAATGTGGGGCGCGGCAGATGATCGAGCGCATCGACGTGTTTGCGCGCAAGGTCCAGGTCCAGCACGCGCGGTGGATCGCTGATCACGCGCGCATTGTTCGGCATGGCACGCTGCACCTGGTCGTACGAGATCCCTCCTGGCATGGAAGCGAATTCTTCTCCGACCAGAAAAAGCCAGGAAGCGCATCCGGACTCTTTCGCATAAGCACTTGGGTCCTGTATCATGCCCCGGTTGTACTTCAGGTCTTCGGGTAACTTGAACTCGGACATGGCACCAGTGCTTTGAATTTCAATACCCACCACCCCCACGCTGTCCTTTCTCTATCGGGTGCCAAGTCGTCTTCACCTCCTGCGTATCCAGAATGCTTTGTGAGGTCATCGCTCTACTTCGTCTTCGTTGTTTTGGCCAATGATCGCCTTATAATAACACTGCCGACCCGTGGCACTTTCGGCAGTCTGATGGACCGCGTTGTTGCGCGCTTGGCCTTTCTGGAACCAACTGGTATCATTCGATCGGTGAACCACTTGCTGCCTTCCGCATAATACGCCTCGCGTTCCGCGTGGGTCATGTTCATCACCTCCAAACTCATCTTGTCGCGGATCGCGCGCAAGACTTCCATGATGGAAGGTTTCGTTCGCTTCTTGGCAACGGCGGAACGTGTCCGGCTCCGTTGCTTGGGCTGTTTCTTAGCGGCCATGGTAGGCGAGTTCGATGGGTGTACGGATCTCGATCAAGGTAAGGCCTTCGCGCTTGTTCACGGCATTGTAGCCTTTTATGCGGGCAAGGTTGGCGATGTGCTTGAAGTTCCAGCTGACCAAGGCATCGGCACGGTTCAGCGTGGCGCTGGCGATGTGCATGCAGTCCTGGTAGCTCGTGCGGCCCACGACCTTTTCCTTCACGTACATGTCCGCAAGGTCTTCCGCGTCCTTGCCGGCTGTAACCCTTTCCAATTGGCTCGCAGGGAGGGTATTCAATAGTTCACGCACATGTTGCGGGGCGCGGCTCAATTCACCGAGCGTAACCGGTGACACCAACACGATCAGTCGCTCCTTCATGATCCGCTCGAACAACGATCGTGTCCACACCTCGAACTCAGGCTCGAAGTAACCGCCGAAGACGGAAGTGTCGAGATAGAGCCGCATCATGCTAACAACGTTCGATCAATACCCACTACCCCCACCCTGTCCTTTCTCTATCGGATGCCAAGTCGTCTTCACCTCCTGCGTATCGAGGATGAAGTAAGGTGATTGTCCTTCCTCCTTGTTCCAGTCCGTGATCTTGGGATAGATCACACGCTTCAGGTTGCAGGTGGCTTCGGCATCCACCATCGCGCGTTCCTCTTTCGTGGCACCCGCAACGACAACGGCGTTGATGTCCATGTGCGTCACGAGGGGCTTGAGCAATTCCTTGCGGTAGCCGGTGAGCAGGTTCACCACGCCGCCGGGCAGGTCGCTGGTGGCGAGCACTTCGGTGAAGGTCACAGCGGGCAACGGCATGCTTTCGCTGGCCACCACGATACAGGTGTTGCCGCCTGCGATCACCGGTGCCACAAGGCTCACGAGACCCAGTAGTCCACAACCATCCGCCTTCGCCGAGGCGGCTTCGGCGGACGAAGCCATCACGCCCACCACGCCAGTGGGTTCGTACACGCTGAAATTGAAGTGCGAGCTGTTCGTTGGGTTCACGCTGCTGAAGACCGCCTGGTACTTGTCGCACCAACCAGCGTAGTGGATCCAGCGATCGATCGCCATGCTCACTTCATCGTTCGCCTGCTGCGTTGTCGATCCGTGCAGGGTCAGTTCATGAACGAACTGCTCGCGCCGTCCTTCCAGCATCTCACCGATGCGGTAAAGGATCTGCCCGCGATTGAACGCACTGCGACCAGCCCAACCACCCACAGCACCCCGCGCGGCGATCACGGCATCGCGCACATCCTTGCGGCTGCTGCGGCACACGTTCGCGAGCGGTTTGCCATCAGCGCCTTTCGGTTGATAGTAGCGCCCACTCTCGGTGCGCGGGAACTTGCCGCCGATGAAGATCTTGTAGGTCTTCATCACGGGCAGTCGTTCTGCCTTCTTCGCAGAACCGTTCGTGCTATGGCCGTTCAGTTCCGCTTTGACGGTGGCGGACTTGGTGATGGTCTTGCTCATGTGTGCAGTGTGGTCAATGAAACCGCAGAGAGTTCTTTCGCGACCTTCCGAATGCCTATGAGGATCCGCTCGGTCTGTTCTTCAGAGGGCAATTTAGCTCCGCTCACATACTGCGAGAGGAGGGTGTGGTTCATGTCGATGCGATGCGCCAGCTGCCGCGCGTTCAGAACGCGGTACTGTTTGAAGAAGTAGCGCATGTCCATGAAGAAGTGGATGTCCTTCGCCTTCACTTTCTTCCGTGCCGTGTCCAAAAGCAAGCCCAGCGCTTCTGCCGCGTTCTTGCGAAGTTCGTTCAGCGTCCCGCCCGTGGTCGCCACCGCATGTTCCTTGGAGTACGCGGAGAATCCGGTCTTGGTCCATTCCACGATGAATGGATGGGAGGTGGCAGCGGTCGCTGTCCTCTTCGCGATCTTAGGTTTCGTGCTCATCGTTCTATCGCTTCTCGTTCATAGTCCGGCCTTGCGAATAATGCTCCGGGCAGTACCCGACGCCAGTTCCTTGGAGCCGTGATCCGGCACTACGATCTGTCCCGGTTTGGCGGGATGTTCCATCATCACATGCGATCCTCGCTGTCTCACTACGAACCAGCCATCGCGTTGCAAGCGGCGTATAAGCTCGCTGCACTTCATCGCATCGGCAGGTTCGTGGCCAAAGGTAAACTATTGTTGACGCACATGACGATGCCGCCATTGTCCTGGAGGGGTTTCCAGCCTAGGAGGTCGGAGTAAAAGCGCTTTGATCAGTTGAGGTCGGAAACACCGAGAGTGATGAAGGAAAGCCGTGGTTGCATGGAGACCAAAGCTATCCACACTTACTTTGGCTCTACCGATCAACATCCCATGTCACGACACGTCACCGGTATTGGCGGTTTCTTCTTCCGCTGCAACGATCACAAGGCGCAAGCCAAGTGGTACCACCAACACTTCGGCATCAACGACGCGGAGCACGGCTATACCTGGCAACAGGATGCCGGACCCACGGTGTTCTCGCCGTTCAAGCGCGACAGCGACTACTTCGACAGCAAGCAACCCTTCATGCTGAACCTGCGCGTGCAGGACATGGATGGCCTGCTGAAGATGCTCGAGGCCGACGGCGTGCGCATCGACCCCAAGCGCATGGATGAGGACTACGGCCGCTTCGCGTGGGTCTATGATCCGGAAGGGAACAAGATCGAATTGTGGGAGCCGAAGTAGTCGACGAAATGAGTTTGAACCAATCATACCAACGCGAATGACTGTGGTTCTGTGCATTGTCAAAGTTGCAGGTGCCTGGCTAACAATGATGTTCATCGGAACCAACCTGGTTGGCTTCATTGTGCGCGGCCTTTGGGGCCAGGGAATTCCGGCAGAACCTCCCGATGATGGCAGGGCCGTGAACGACTTCATTGCGGGTGAGCGCAAGAGGATGAAAGCCGCCAACCTTGTGATGACTGCGTTGGCTTTGTGCGCTTGCGCCGCCTATTACTGGGCGCTTTTCCACTATCTCGGAGGCATGCTTGCCATCATTGCTGGAGCTATGCTAATGGTATCTCGGCTACCTGACTTGGTAGTGGAGATTAGGACTGGGAAGCGAACGACACGGAAATCCATGTCTTGGTCACCAGTTCACCACTTCATGACAGCACTGATGTGGCTGGCCCTTCCAGTAATGTGGTTTGCGTTGTGCTCTCAACAATAAACTAAGAGACTGGCATACACTGGGCTTTGATTACGCCTAGTCATCGGCGATCAACATGAGAAAGATCAGGATCATGGAACACATCTCGCTGGACGGCGTGATCGCCCCACCCGGCGATGACGAATACGCGCATGGCGGGTGGATGGCGCAGTATCGAAGTCCGGAAGGAGCAGCAGCCACCGCCGAGGCACAGGGCGACAGCTTCGATCTGCTGCTGGGCCGCCGCACCTATGATCTCTGGTCCGGCTACTGGCCGAAGATGAAGGGCGGTCCGTTCGCGGACAAGCTGAACGCCGCGACGAAATACGTCGCGACCCACAGGCCGGACAGCCTCGAATGGGGTCCGGTCGGGGACCTGGGCGCGGACGTGATGGAGGGTATTCGCCGCGTGAAGGCACAGGACGGCCCCGACCTGCTCATCTGGGGAAGTACGTCGCTGACGACCGTGCTGCTCCAGCAGGGTTTGGTGGACGAGCTGGTGCTGATCGTCTATCCGATCCTGCTGGGCCGTGGCAAACGCTGCTTCTCGGACAGCATGGACCCGCGCGAGTTCGCTCTCGTCAGCTCGAAGACTTTCCCGACAGGTCTGCTTCTCAACACGTATCGGCACGTTGGCGCGCTGCGAAAGCCATGATCGTTCAGTAATTTCGAGCCATGAAGGAGATCATCTTCATTGTTGACGAGTCGCGGGAAGGTGGCTATGAGGCCCGGTCTTTGGATCATTCCATCTTCACGGATGGCGATGACCTGGTGCAACTGAAGGCGAACGTGAAGGACGCCGTTGCCACGCATTTCGACGCGGCGGAAATGCCCAAAGTGAACAAGATCGAGGGGGCAACGCTCTAACTGGAGATGGCCATGAGAGTGCTACACGTCAGTATCACTGATCCGAGCAAGGAGAAGCTCGTGACCGATATCCTCAGCGAGATCGAAGGCGTGGAGGTGCGGCGCGGACCCGACAAAGTGAAAAGTCCGTCCCGGCACAAGACAAAGGCGATCAAACCGATGACGCCGAACGAAAAGAAATTCGTGAAGGGGCTTACACGTGCGTTCAAGGACATGAACGACCACATCGCCGGGAAGAAGAAATTGAAGACGCTCGACGAGTTCCTGAATGAGCTTTAGGGTCGTCCTCCACGGCAACTTCGAGCGCGAGGCCCGACCGTTGCTGAAGCGCTACCGTTCGTTAGCGGTTGAACTCGCCGACTTGCGGGATGCACTGAAGATCGAACCGCACCAAGGCCAGTCGATCGGTATGGACTGCTACAAGATCCGCCTGGCGATCCGCTCGAAAGCGAAAGGCAAGTCGGGCGGTGCGCGTGTGATCACCTGCGTGGTGGCTGTACGCGAAGAGGTCTACTTGCTGTCCATCTATGACAAGAGCGAACAGGGCACGCTCACGGATAAGCGACTGAAAGAACTGCTGAGGCAAATACCGAGATAAGTCCACCATGATCGTAGAAGCACAAGTGACCATCACCGGATCGAAGGCGGCGATCTGGGCCGCGATGACCAACATCACGAACGCCGCTGAGATCATCAGCGGGATCGAGAAGATCGAAGTCGTCGAGAAACCGGCGAGCGGACTTGTAGGACTGAAGTGGCGCGAGACCCGCATGCTCTTCGGCAAGCCGACTGCCGTGGAGAAATGGATCACGGAGGCGAAGGAGAACGCGTTCTACACGACCCGGGCAGAAGACAGTGGCTTCGTGTTCCTGACCACCAATCGCATTTCAGAGAGTGGTGGTGTTGCCACGCTGACCGGTATTCATGAGACCAAGCCTCAAGGTTTCGTTGCAAGCTTGAAAGCACTCCCGATGGTCTTCTTCAAGGGCATGATCAAGAAGGCGATCCTGCGAGACCTGAACGACATCAAGAAAGCGGTTGAACATGCGACCACTTAGCTACTCCCTCAACGTCACCTTGGATGGATGCTACGATCACACGGTGGGGATCGCCGACGAGGATCTGCACCGCAACGCCATGGAGTACATCGCGGGGTGCGATGCCCTGCTCTTCGGACGGGTGACCTACGAAATGATGTTGGCCGCGTGGCGCTTACCGGTAACGTGGCCGATGCCGGATCCGCTGCTGCCTTTCGCGCAGACGATCGACGCCGCGAAGAAGTACGTGGTATCGAGCACGCTGAAGGAGGTCGATTGGAACGCGGAGCTCGTGCGCGGCGATCTGGGAACCTTCGTTCAGCAACTCAAGCAGCAGCCGGGCAAGGGCATCGGTGTGGGCGGCGTGCAGCTCGCTATGGCCTTGACGGAACTGGGCCTGATCGATGAGTACCAGTTCGTAGTGCATCCGCGGATCATCGGTCGCGGGCCGACCTTGTTCGCAGGACTATCGAAGATGGTGGACCTGAAGCTCGTGGGCCGCGAGGAGTTCGGCTCGGGCGCGGTGGCGATGAGGTATAAGGTGAGGAGGTAGCGCCTAGAGATCAACTCGCTCTACGCACAGCCTGAGCCGATCCTGTTCACGAGGACCCAATTGTGGCGAATACGCCATAGTTGAAAATTCAGGGCTCGAGAATGAGCAAAGCCCGGCTCGGATGGCCAAGGAAGTGCTTGATCGCGGTCATTTCGCGGCCCAGTAGTTCCACAACGCGGCTCGCCGGGTTGTTGCCCATGTGCAACCAGATCACTTTCGGAGGAGCGCCAAGCAAGACGCTCATCTGCTGAAAGTCCTTGTCCTTGGAGATGATGCTGAAGCCGTGTTGCTTCGCATACAGCCAGAGGTCGGCGTCTTCTTTTTCCGTTAGCTGAAGTTGCTTGACGTGAATGCAATCCGGGAAGTGAGGTTCCAGGATCCTCACTAAACTCTTCGGCAGGTTCTCGTCGATCAGCAGCTTCACGCGGCCGAAGGAATGATCATCGTGCCTTTCTCGCGATCGGCCGCGAAAGCCAGCGCTGCGC